>NZ_CP133838.1:1841939-2148929 GCF_031432975.1 Buttiauxella selenatireducens
CTATTTGCAGAGGATTATTATGAAAACGGCGTTGTTTACCCCAGGCCCTGGCAACACCTCTGATAGCGTACGTGCTGCATTAAACTGTGATCTTGGCACGCGAACCCCTCAGATGATGGCGCTGACAAAACATTTACGCAAGCAAATTGCCGAAGTAGCCCGTTGTAACGATGATTTTAGCGTTGTGCCACTCCAGGGTAGCGGGACTTTTGCCGTGGAAGCCATGATGACTTCTCTACTGCCAGCAAAGACCCCCAGCCTCATCCTAGTCAACGGGCCGTATGGCGAACGCATGGCAGAAATTTGCCGGATTCACGCGTTACCACACTATGTATTACGAAGTGATCCGTTGCAGCCAATCAATGTAGTGACGGTAGCTGACTATCTGGAAAGCCATAATGATATTACCGCTCTGGTACTGGTTCATTTAGAGACAGGCATCGGAATTACTAATCCGCTGGAGGAGCTGTTAGTACTAGCAGAGCAACGCGGGCTACATGTATTTTCTGACAGCATGAGCGCTTTTGGGCTGCTGCCCATTAAGTTTGCCTCATCATCACTTTCTGCGGTAGCCGCCTCTTCCAATAAAGTACTGCATGGTGTACCAGGTCTGAGCTTTGTCATTGCTCGTCGCGACATTTTGGAGAAGCCAGGGACTGCGCGAACATTAAGTTTAGACCTGAAAGCGCAATACCACGGTTTTCAGCATGATGGTATGTGGCGTTTTACACCACCGGTGCAAGTAATTTCCGCCCTGTCTTCCGCGATTGACGACTATTTACTACAAGGCGGGCAGACCACTCGTTTAGAGTCTTATAAACAACGAGCCCGACGTGTCATAGACGGGCTGGCTCCGCTGGACATCCGTCCACTGGTGACCGGAAGCCACAGCGCGCCAGCCATAGTCACTTTCGTGTTGCCGTTTGATGAACAAGTGTTGAGCGCCAGCCTTTTAAGTGAGCGTTTGCTTTCCAGCAATATTGTGATTTATCCATCCCGGGTTGCCGAGAAAAACAGCTTTCGCGTCGGTTTTATCGGTGAATTAACAGCGGAGGATATTGATCGCTTGATTACCGTAATGACTGACATTGTCTGTGAGATCCGCAGGCAACTGGCATGATTAATAATCGCAATACAGGACCGACTCCGTTGCCACCATCAGTGTTAATCGCGATGGCACAACAACCGCTTAGCCATCGCAGTATGGCTTTTCGCGAGGCGTTCACTGAAGTCACTGCGCAACTGGCAAAGCTGGTAAACGCGACCGAACCAGCACTACTGTTAAGTTGTTCGGGAACTGGCGGTCTGGAAGCCAGCATTGCCAGTATCGTGAATATTGAAAGCCGGGTTCTGGTGCTCACCGCCGGAAACTATGGTGATTTGCTGGCACGTATTGCAGGACGCTTCACAGCAAATCTCAATGTTGTGCGTTTTGCACCCGGTGAGAGTTTTGATCTCTCCGTGCTGCAAACCCACTTGATGCAGGCAAGTTATGACGTCGTCCTGCTGACACACTCAGAAAGTTCAACCGGCATTTATCATCCCGTCGCCTCGGTGATAACTGTCATTCGTGCCTTCAGTGATGCCTTAGTACTGGTGGATACGATCAGCAGCTTAGGTGCAACACCAATCGATATGGCTGCATGGGATGCTGACGTGCTGGTCGGTGCCACACAAAAGGGGCTAATGGCACCCGCAGGTATGGCAGTCGTATATCTGAGTATCCGTGCACAGCACTATATTGAGCAATATCCAGACAACCACACCTATATGCACCTACGCCCATGGCTAGAAGCGAGCCGACAACACAGCGTTCCTTACACTCCAGCAGTTAACGTATTCCAGGGATTGCAGGCGGCTATGGAGCTAATTTTTGCCGAGGGCTTACCTGATCGTTACCAGAGACATCAGAAAGCATCTTCCCGTTGCCGAAGCTTTTTCGCCGATAGCAATCACGTTCGCTGCTTTGCAGCGCCTCAATATGCCAGCCACAGCATCACTGCATTGTATTTGTCCGATGCACTTTCCGCTTCGGTGATCAAAAAACGTCTGGAAGATGAGCACCATATAATGCTGTCTACTGGGTTAGGGCCGCTCAAAGAACGCGTGATTCGCATTGGACACATGGGCCATTTCACATTAACGGAAATCGATGACGCGTTACTGATCGTTTCCAACGTGATTTCACAGGAGAAAAGCGCATATGGAGATTAAATGTTTGCAAAGTATCACTCAGATCAATCCTGTGGCGTATCAGCGTTTTCATCAACAGGCCAGTGGTAACATTTTTTATGATTACCTTTTCCTGCTGGCGTTGGAAGAACAACCATTGCTACCGCATCTGAAAAATTATTATTTAACAGTACAAGAAGATAATGAGCTACGAGGCTGGCTACCGGTCTATCTGCAAACTGATGTTGACCCATTTGGTGTATTAACAGCCTCACTGAATTATCCGTTTAACTCTAATACACGGGCGCTTTTTTCTCATGCGATGCATGTCAGTGACAGTGCTGTATTGCATACCGGCGATCCTGAGCAGGTTTTCTCAGCTCTATTGACTGCTCTGGATGACCTAGCGCAAGAGGAACAGGTGCAGCCATATGGGTTACTTAACCTGACTGACGAAAATACCAATAGTATTCAGCACCATTCCTCAGGATGGCAAAAAAACTTCATGTGGAACCGTTTTAGCTGTGACCTGCGGCCATTCAACCACCAAGAGCAGGTTATAGCTAGACTGAATGCTGATGGACGCCGTGAAGCTAACCGGCAATTGAGAAAATTTAAACAATCCGGCGGTGAAATTCACTGGCTGCCGGTTAGCGCCGTGGATTTGTATGAAGTCACCGAGTTATGCCAACAAACAACCACACGTAATGGCACACCACACTATTATCCACCAGAGGCTGTTCGTCACCTGTTACAGCGTACAGAAGCCTTCACCCGCATTGTGGAGATCCGGCAACAAGGACGGCTAGCGGGTGTCGGTATTGTTTTTATCGATGGTAAAAAACTACATTTATGGGCTGTGGGGATGAATTATGCCGGTGCTGATTTCAGCCCTTACACACTGCTATATCTTGATATGTATTCCTATGCCTTGGCTAATGGAATTGAAACACTTGAAGCTGGGCGCACCACACAACGAATCAAAGAACGGTTAGGATTTAGCGCCGTACCGTTATATTCCATGACAAAAAGAAGAGGTGCCTGTGTTTGATACAAATATGCTGGAGTTGTTAATTTGTCCTATAAGCCATTTATCTTTGAAATATGATGCTGAACGTCAGTGCCTAATCAGTGCTGATGGCCAGCATGAATATCAAATAGTTAATGGCATTCCCGTTTTAATGCCTGATACGTCAATGGAAGAATAACGATGAGTAAATACGAGAATTACGATGTGATCAGCGAAAATTACGATAAAACACGTACAGCTGTAGGAATTGAAATCGTACTAGGTTATATCGCCACTCTGAATAAAAAATGGCAGGAGTTGCAAATTCTGGATGCTGGCTGTGGTACAGGTAATTATGCGCTGGAATTAAAAAAACACTATCCACACGTCTGGTGCGCTGACTTCAGCATGGGCATGCTGAGCAAATGCCAGCAAAAATTTTCCAAACGCGGGCAACAAGCTAATTTGCTTCGCTGTGATATCACAAAATTACCGTTCCGTGATGCTTCGTTGGACGTCATTATTTGCAACCAATCATTACACCATCTGGATGAACCAAGCAGTCAGTTTAAAAACCTAGCTGAGTTTTTGCAACAAGCAGCACGTAGTCTGAATCCAGATGGTTTATTGCTGATTAATACCATTACACACCAGCAGTTGCATGATGGGGTGTGGTGGGGTGAGTTGATTACACCCGCTGTTGAGAGAATGAAACAGCGCTTTACCACAGATGAACAATTAATGGCATTACTGGATCAGGCAGGGTTAGTCATTACCAACCGGGTTGTCGCACTGGATACAATCATTCAGCAACACGGCTATTTCGATCAGAATGCACTATTTGAGAAAGCTTTCCGGGATGGTGATTCCCACTTTTCACTGTTAACACCTGATGAGCTAACCGAAATGTTGCAGCGGCTCAGTAAAATGCGTGAACGCTACGAACTGGAGGATTATATCCGTGATCGCGATCGCTTGCGTCAAGAGATTGGCCAGTTCACCTATTACGTGATCAGGAGAAAATAATGACGAAACGTAAAATAATCATGGTTGGTAGCCAGGATGAAATCTTTGAGGAGATGCCACCTGAAGGCACTGAGTTATATGTGATTCAGCCCACGGCACTGATCGGTCCGAGTTTACGGAAAGCGGCGACGGAGATTTACGCTATAGAAGCATTCAACGATGAACAGGTTCTAGAGGGCGCTCGTCATTTTTACGAACGATATGCCCCAGATGCCTTGTTCAGCTTTACCGAATATGGCCTGCTCCCTTCAGCCAAGGCAGCAAAAACACTGGGCTTGCCAGGAACCAGTGAGGAAATATCTGAATTGTGCCGTAATAAATGGAAACTGCGAGAAAGACTGGCTGCAACTCCACTACATGTGCCGTTCGTGATGGCTAACAGCCAAGCCACGGTGATGCAGTTTGCAGAAGAAAACGGCTTTCCCCTAGTGCTGAAAGATCCCTGCGGGGTTGGCAGCATTAACGTCAAAATTTGTTCCTCATTGGAAGAAACTTTGGAATTTTTTGCTGAGCTGCAACAGCAGAAATATGCCAGCGTATTGTTAGAGAAATTTGTCACAGGTACGGAATATAGTGTTGAAACATTAAGCATTCGTGGCCAGCACCAGTTGATAGGTGTGACTGATAAACGTCTGTTGCCCGGGGGGCTGGTAGAAGAAAGGCATGTATATCCCGCAGAACTAACACCCGAAGAAAGTTCCAGGCTTGAGAATTACGTCTGCTTGCTTCTGGAACAAATTCATCACCAACACGGGCCAATGCACATTGAAGTCAAGGTAAACGGGGACCAAATATCTCTGATTGAAATCAATAACCGCCCTGGAGGAGACTATATCTGGGATATGGTGAATAAAGTTTCTGGAGTGAATTTAGTTGCGGAAACACTGCGCTATGCTTTTGACGGTCAGCCAGATGCTGAGGAACGAAAAGCACGTCAGCGGTACGGAGCGATGAGCTATATCGCTCTTTTTCAACCAATATCACCACTGACAATCAAACTGGCTCTGGAAAATCTGACCGGACTGGATAGGGTACAGTGCCAAATGACTCTTCAAACGGGCGAGAGAAAGGTCAGTAATTCGTTTGAACGCCCTGGCTTTGTTTTGATCGGAGAGCAGGATTCTGCGGCGCTTAATGCTGTGTTGCCGAGCATTGAGCAGTGGATTGATTCTCAGCATCACCAATAAGGGAAAGTATAATGAAAGGTTCGGTCAGTAAAAATAATGCCTTTTTACGTAAATTTTTGAATAAAATTTTCCTATCTTCTGTAGGGGGAAACCAAAGGCCACCACTGTTGGCCCCCAATAAGGTTTTTCCGGAAAGCAAAATACTTGAGTCTCATTTTATAGAAATACATGAGGAAATCACGTTTCTCATTAATAAGCGGGAATTGACGCGATACAAAGATATTGACCCAGTGCGTGCAGCCGAAGTTTCTGAAAATTGGAAACTATACTATGCCTTATTTATGTGGGAAGAAAATGATCGTGCGCGTACAGATTGTCCCACTCTACTCAGACTTATCAAAGATATGCCGAATGTAATTAACGCAACAATAGCTGTGCTTGAACCCGGAGTGACGTTGGCTGCGCACGAAGGCCCATATGCCGGTATTCTGCGCTATCACATCGGTATTGAAGTACCGGAAAAAAAACCACCATATATCCGAGTGATGAACGAATATTACACTTGGGAAGTGGGAAAAAGTATTGTACTAGATGACTGCTATGAGCATGAGGTTTATAACGAGGCCGATAATAAAAGAGTAATACTCATGATCGACTTTATGCGGCCAATGAATGCACCTCTACATTTTATTAACTTATGCTGTCTGAAGTTAAAGAAAAAATGGGGGGGAGTCATGATAAATAAGGCTAATAATGATTAGCATTTCCGGCTATGTTTCATGCACGAGTATCCACTAAAATCGACAAAAATTCCCTTCTGCCTAATCTGGTAGGGATATAATTGAAATGGGAAAAGGTAGACGAGGAATGTGGTCTACCTATTCAACTGACAATCAGCGTACAAAACATTGATCTTGACCTGATATTGACCCGCTATATCAAGACAGCTTTTGTCCCTACGTTAGCGGTAATCCTCCTATTCTTAACGATAGTAATAAGTAAAATCAGTGTATGCGATGAATGTGATGCATTGGTATAAAGCAGACCAGTCCATTGTTTAGGACACCGCGATGATCTCAACGTCCACTTTACGCCCACAGCAGCCTGTCAGAGCGGCCTCGCGAGGCCTGAATTCACAAGAGTGGGTAAGGAAGTTTAAAACAGAGCTACTGGAATGCGGATCTGTTTCAAATTGCGCAAGTACTGCTTCAGTTGGCTTCAATCTTCTGTAAATAACGATACGGCGGTATAAACGCCTGCCGACTGGCATCAAGATAATCGGCCCACCACTGCATCATCTGGGTGCGCTCATCAAGATGTTCAGCCTTATGAATATAAGCGGCACGCACATTGTTGCGTTCCTGGTGGCTCATCTGCCGCTCCACCGCATCTTTTGACCAGCGTCCGGACTCAATCAGGGCGCTACAGGCCATCGTTCTGAATCCATGCCCGCAGATCTCTGTTTTGGTGTCGTAACCCATCACCTGTAGTGCTTTGTTGATGGTGTTCTCACTCATCGGTTTAGCCGGGTTGTGATCGCCAGGAAACAGAAAGAGTTCATCACCGGACAGCCGCCTGAGTTGCTCCAGCAATGCTATTGCCTGGGTAGATAAAGGCACCAGATGCTGCGTTTTCATTTTTGCGCCGCGCTCGGAATAGCGCACACCGGGGATTGGCTCCCGCTGTGCCGGAATGGTCCACATCGCACTGTCGATATCGATCTCTGCCCAGCGGGCAAACCGTAGTTCACTGGAGCGGATAAAAATCATCAGATTAAGCTGCACGGCAAGACGGGTCAGCAGTCTGCCACGATAGGTGTCGAACCGTGCCAGCAACTCCGGCATTTTTTCCAGCGAGAGCGCAGGATGATGGATTGCCTGTGGTGGTGCGATAGCCCCCGCCAAATCATTCGCGGGATTGCTGGCAATGAGCCCCTGCTGCACGGCGTAGCGCATGATTGAGGTGATACGCTGTTGGATCCGCATGGCGGTTTCCAGATACCCCTGTTTTTCCAGGGCCTGCAATGGCACGAGAAAATCAGCCGTTTTGAGTGCAGTAATAGGGGATTTACCGAGCAGGGGGAAAGCATGAATTTCCAGCGCCCGCAGGGATCTTCCAGCGTAAACTTTCGACCAGCGGATATTGCTGCTCACCCAACGGCGGGCAATCTCTTCAAAGCTGGTGCTGTTTTTACGCGCGAGTTTAGTTTGTTGTTTGATGAGGCCAGGATCTTCGCCCGCGCCCAGGATCGCCCGTGCGTCTTCGCGGAGTTTGCGGGCCTGTGCGAGGGTTACTGCAGGGTAGGGGCCAAAAGCCAGTTTGCGTTCTTTGCCTTCAAAGCGGTACTTGAGATACCAGTGTTTTGCACTGTTGGGTTTCAGCAGCAGGTACAGACCCTGTGCATCGGTTAGTTTCCGGGGTTTGTCGAAGGGCTTTGCGTTGCGAATAGCGGTATCAGTGAGGGGCATGGTGGGGGCTCCGTAGAACAGTGAACCAGCAGGCCCCCAATTAAGCCCCGAAAAGCTACGGATGTCAAAAGAACCGACAGCACTTTGCAGTACTTCGGTTCTTTTTAACTATCTGATTTTAAAGCATTTCAGGATGTATGGGGACATCATGAAACTAAAATTTGGCTCCTCTGACTGGACTCGAACCAGTGACATACGGATTAACAGTCCGCCGTTCTACCGACTGAACTACAGAGGAATCGGTTAACGGGGCGCATATTAGCGATTCGCGGGGGGGATGTCAAAGGGTTCACGCAAAAGATTTTTGTTTGCTCTATTTATAGTCAACTTGTTGAGTTTTAAGACGAATTATTATGCTCAGAATCATTAAGCACTTATTTCACGCAAACCCATAGCGTTAGCAAATATTAACCCTTCTTTATCTGTGTTCTTTATTGGTGCAAAGCGTCCAATATCTCAACTTATTTGCTTTATTGTTAAGCAGATGTGATCGCCGCTGTAATTTCATTGCGTTGTCCCTGGCCGCTTACAACGGCGCTCTATACTGACATATGTCGAAACATTGGCATGCAGTCAGTAACGTTGGCAACTATTTTGCTTAATGTATGGGCTGTGAAAATGTAGGGAAACCCCGCCACAGGAATTTGTCAGGATGTCATCCATTTAGTGCATTTTGTTCGCGTTTTTGCTTTTGAAATGGCTCTTAAACCGTTGTGCATAAACCTCTTTGCTTTTTTGCTAAGGAACATTCAAATGTCGCTGAAATTAATCAGAAGTCCTCTTTCTCTTGTGTTGGCAGGTTGTCTGGTGACGGCGTTCTCCGCCCAGGCCGATATTGTTATTGGTGTCGCGGGGCCGTTCACTGGGCCAAATGCGACCTATGGCGATCAATACTGGCATGGCGCGACGCAAGCCGCTGAAGACATTAACGCCGCAGGTGGGATCAACGGCGAAAAAATCAAACTGGTTCAGGGGGATGATGCTTGCGAACCTAAACAGGCTGTCTCCGTAGCTAACCGCCTGGTTGACCAGGATAAAGTCAAAGCGGTGGTAGGCCACTTCTGTTCATCATCCACCATGCCGGCCTCTGAGGTGTATAACGATGCAGGGATCATCGCCATCACGCCAGGGTCAACTAACCCGCTCATTACCGAACGCAAGATGAATGACATGTTCCGCATGTGTGGGCGCGATGACCAGCAAGGGCAGGTCGCCAGCGATTTCATCATTGATAAGCTCAAAGCCAAACGCGTCGTCATTATTCATGACAAAGATACCTACGGGCAGGGGCTGGCGGATGCTACCAAAGCGGCACTGGCAAAACGCGGTGTGAATGACGTGATGTACGAAGGTTTGTCTCGCGGTGAAAAAGACTTTAACGCGCTGGTGACCAAAATCAGTGCGCAAAAACCTGATGTGGTGTTCTTCGGGGGCTGTCATCCGGAAGCTGGGCCGCTGGTTCGTCAGATGCGTGAGCAAGGCGTCCAGGCTAAATTCTTCTCCGGCGACTGTATTGTCAACGAAGAGATGGTCACGGCTGCCGGTGGCCCGCAATACACTAACGGCATTTATATGACCTTCGGCAAAGACCCGCGTTTACTCCCGGAAGGCAAAGCCGTTATCGACAAATTCCGCGCCAGTAAATTCGAGCCAGAAGGCTACACCCTTTATTCCTACGCGTCAGTCCAGGCCATTGCTGCGGCATTCAAAGCCACCGGCGGCACCGATTCAGCGAAAGCCAGTGCCTGGCTGAAAGCCAATCCGGTTGATACCGTCATGGGCAAAAAATCCTGGGATGACAAAGGCGACCTGAAAGTCTCGGATTATGTGGTTTATCAATGGGATGACAAAGGCAAGTACACCGAAGTCCAATAAGGCTACCCGTCATACTTCAAGCTGCATGTGCGTTGGCTGCACTCACTCACCCCAGTCACTTACTCAAGTAAGCTCCTGGGGATTCCTGAGTTTGCCGCCTTCCTGCAACTCGAATTATTTTGGGTATCTCAACTTTCAAGCTTTTTCAAATCTGGCTGCGTCTTAAGGAGCAGCCATAAAAAGAGACGCCTGATTATGGACGCATTCTTCCTGCAACAGTTGGTAAATGGCGTAACGCTGGGCTCTGTCTACGGGCTGATAGCCATCGGCTACACCATGGTTTACGGCATTATTGGCATGATCAACTTCGCGCACGGCGAAGTGTATATGATCTCCGCATACCTGTGCGCCATTGGGCTCGCGCTGCTGTCATTCTTCGGATTGCACTCGTTTCCGTTACTGATCCTCGGCACTCTGGTGTTCACCATTGTCGTGACGGGGGTGTACGGCTGGACGATTGAACGCATCGCCTATAAACCACTACGCAACTCCACACGTTTGGCGCCGCTGATCTCCGCAATTGGCATGTCACTCATCTTGCAAAACTACGCACAAATCAGCCAGGGCCCGCGCCAGCAAGGGATCCCGACCATGCTCGATGGCGTTTTCCGTTTTCATATAGGTGAGGGTTTCGTGCAAATCACCTACACCAAAGTCTTTATTTTGATTGCCTCGTTTACGGGGATGTTGCTGCTCACCTGGGTTATTGGCAACACGCGCCTCGGACGCATGTGCCGCGCGGTGCAGCAGGACCGGAAAATGGCCTCGATTTTGGGGATTAATGCTGACCGGATTATCTCAACCGTATTTGTTATCGGCGCGTCGATGGCGGGGCTGGCAGGGGTGCTTATCACCATGAACTACGGCACTTTTGATTTTTACGCCGGTTTTATTATCGGTATTAAAGCGTTCACCGCGGCTGTGTTGGGTGGTATCGGTTCGTTGCCAGGCGCGATGCTGGGGGGCTTAATCCTTGGGATTGCTGAGGCGCAATTCTCTGGGATGGTGAATTCAGATTACAAAGATGTGTTCTCGTTCGGGTTACTGGTGGTGATCCTCATTTTCCGTCCTCAAGGGCTGCTTGGCCGGCCTATGGTAGCCAAAGTATGAGGGAGCAAAGCATGGTATCTGAAACGGAATTACGCGAGAGTTTTCCGCTTAAACGCTGCCTGCTGGATGCGGTTTTTGCGGGCATGGTCGCGTTGATAGTCTTTGGTCCGATTGTCGGCGTGGTGCTTGATGGCTACAGCTTTAACTTTAATGGGCGGCGCCTGCTCGCCATCATTGCGGTGGTGATGGTCGGACGTTTTTTGTTGAGTGCGTTTTTGACAACGGCAACGGGGGAGCGTTTTCTCAGCCGTTTTGAAACGGATAACTCGGGTGTCTATGTGCGACCGCCGGAGTATAAAAGCCGCATGCGCTGGATCATTCCGTTAGTGATTGGACTGGCGATTTGCTTTCCGTTTGTCGCGACTAAATACGTGTTGACGGTGGCGATCCTCGGGCTGATTTATGTCTTGCTCGGCCTGGGCTTGAATATCGTGGTCGGCCTCGCCGGTTTGCTGGATTTAGGTTACGTCGCCTTTTATGCCATTGGCGCGTACGGCCTGGCGTTGGGGTATCAGTATCTTGGGCTGGGCTTCTGGACAATGTTGCCACTGTCGGCGTTGATGGCGGCAGCGGCCGGGGCGTTACTCGGCTTCCCGGTGTTACGTATGCACGGCGATTATCTGGCGATTGTGACGCTGGGTTTTGGGGAAATCATCCGCCTGGTGTTGAACAACTGGCTGACGTTTACCGGCGGCCCGAACGGGATTTCGGCACCTTCACCCACGCTGTTTGGCCTGGAATTTGGGCGGCGCGCGAAAGAGGAGGGCGGCATCCCTTTCCATGAGTTCTTTAACCTCACCTATAACCCCAATCTGAAGTTTATTTTTATCTACACCATTTTGGTACTGGTGGTGTTGGTGGTGCTGTATATCAAACACCGTTTGACGCGCATGCCGATTGGCCGTGCGTGGGAGGCATTACGCGAAGACGAAATTGCCTGTCGCTCGATGGGGCTTAATCACGTTCTGGTTAAGCTGTCGGCCTTTACGCTGGGGGCGTCAACTGCGGGGATCGCAGGGGTATTTTTTGCGACTTATCAGGGGTTTGTTAACCCGACATCGTTCACCTTCTTTGAGTCTGCATTGATTCTCGCCATTGTCGTACTGGGCGGGATGGGCTCAACGATTGGCGTGGTACTGGCCGCGTTTGTGCTGACGGTGACACCGGAACTGCTGCGCAGCTTCGCCGAGTATCGCGTGTTGCTGTTCGGCATGTTAATGGTGGTGATGATGATTTGGCGGCCACGCGGCCTGATCCGCATTAACCGTAGCGGCTTTACGGTGCGCAAAGGAGTGTCGCCATGATCAACGCCTCTGTCAGTGAAATGATTTTAAGCGTCGAGCATTTGATGATGCACTTTGGTGGCATTAAAGCGCTGAACGACGTGAACCTTGAAGTGCGTCGCGGCTCGATTACCGCGCTTATTGGCCCCAATGGTGCAGGAAAAACCACGGTCTTTAACTGCCTGACCGGTTTTTACAAAGCTTCTGGCGGCAATATTTTGTTTAACACGCATGACAAAACCACCAATGTGATACAGGTGCTGGGGCAAAAATTCCAGCCCGGTGACTGGATTAATCCGGCCCAGCTCGGGCAGCGTCTGTTTTATAAAATGTTTGGTGGCACGCATCTTGTGAATCGCGCAGGGCTTGCACGAACCTTTCAGAATATCCGTTTGTTCCGGGAAATGTCGGTGGTCGAAAACCTGCTGGTGGCGCAGCACATGCAGGTGAACCGCAATTTGCTGGCCGGTGTGCTAAACACGCCTGCGTACCGGCGAGCTGAAAGCCGTGCGCTGGATCGTGCGTTTTACTGGCTGGAAGTGGTGGAACTGGTGGATTGTGCCAACCGGCTGGCGGGTGAAATGTCTTATGGGCAGCAGCGACGGCTCGAGATTGCCCGCGCGATGTGTACCGCACCGGAAATGATCTGCCTTGATGAACCAGCGGCGGGTCTGAATCCGGTTGAAACGCGTACGCTCAGTAAAATCATCCGTTTTCTGCGCGACCATCACGACATCACGGTATTACTCATTGAACATGATATGGGCATGGTGATGGAGATTTCCGACCACATTATTGTGCTCGACCATGGGGATGTGATTGCGCAGGGCAAACCTGAAGAAATACAACATGATGAGAAAGTCATTGCCGCCTATCTGGGCACCGACGAAGACGAGGTCACTGTATGAGTGAGGCGATGCTGGAGTTTCGTGGTGTAGATGTTTTTTATGGCGCCATTCAGGCGCTAAAACAGGTCTCATTGCAGGTGAATGAAGGCGAAACCGTGGCGCTGATCGGAGCGAATGGGGCGGGGAAATCGACGCTGTTGATGTCAATTTTTGGCCAGCCGCGCATTCGCCACGGGCAGATACTGTTTCGCGGTGATGACATCAGCCACAAGTCTACGCATTTTGTCGCTTCTGGCGGTATTGCTCAGGCCCCTGAAGGGCGGCGAATTTTCCCCGATATGACGGTCGAGGAAAATCTGCTGATGGGCACTATTCCAATTGGTGACCAATTTGCCGCCCAGGATCTGCAAACCATGTTCGACCTTTTCCCACGTTTAAAAGAGCGCCGCAAACAGCGAGCGATGACGATGTCCGGTGGTGAACAGCAAATGCTGGCGATAGCCCGGGCGCTGATGAGTCGCCCGAAATTGTTGCTGCTCGATGAGCCCAGTCTTGGATTAGCGCCCATTGTGGTGAAGCAAATTTTCCAGACGCTGCGCGAGCTTGCGCAAAATGGCATGACGATTTTCCTCGTCGAACAAAACGCGCACCATGCGTTGAAACTGTCCGATCGTGGTTATGTGATGGCAAATGGGCAGATTCGCCTGAGTGGCAGCGGCGAGGAGTTGTTAGGGAATCAGGAGGTGCGTAAAGCTTATCTTGGTGGCGATTATCCCCGTCATACTTGAAGCTGCCTCTGCGTTGGCTGCACTCACTCACCCCAGTCACTTACTCAAGTAAGCTCCTGGGGATTCACTCCCTTGCCGCCTTGATGCAACTCCAATTATTTAGGGGATAGGATGGTGAAACGAGTTTTATACAAAAAACTCTTTGCAGGATAACGATTTGTAAATCATTATTTGAAATGTGGTTTCACTTTCCTCCCCAAGGTCAATCTTGAACTTACAAGCAGCACTACGCCAGCGCGTGGCTAACACGCGTTGGTATACCAAACGAAAAAGCTATCGAGTCCTGTTCTGGCGCGAAATTACCCCGCTCGCCGTACCTATTTTCATGGAAAACACCTGCGTTTTACTGATGGGGGTGTTGAGTACTTTCCTCGTGAGTTGGCTGGGTAAAGAGGCGATGGCGGGCGTAGGCCTGGCTGACAGCTTCAACATGGTCATCATGGCATTCTTTGCCGCAGTCGATCTCGGTACCACAGTGGTGGTGGCGTTCAGTCTCGGTAAGCGCGACCCAAAACGTGCGCGTGACGCAGCACGTCAGTCGCTGATCCTGATGACGATTATTGCTATCGGGCTGGCGATAGGGATTCACCTTGCGGGTGAACATGTGGTCAATATTATTGCCGGTGCGGCCACCCCGGAAGTGAAGGCGCTTGCGCTCTCTTATCTTCAGACGACGGTGTGGAGTTATCCGGCGGCGGCCATTGCGCTGATCAGCAGCGGCGCATTGCGCGGGGCAGGAAATACCAAAATCCCGTTACTGATTAACGGCGGGATGAATATTCTCAACATTATTATCAGTAGCGTATTGATTTACGGCGCGCTGGGCTGGAACGGGCTGGGCTTTTTCGGCGCAGGATTAGGGCTGACCATTTCGCGCTATATCGGTGCGCTGGGCTTTATTTACGTGCTGGTGGTAGGGATTGCCCCCTCGTTGCGTATCTCGCTGAAAAGTTATTTCCGGCCGCTCAAAATCGGCATCTTGTGGGAAGTGCTGGGGATTGGTATTCCCGCCAGTATCGAATCGGTGTTGTTTAACGCCGGTAAATTGCTGACGCAAATGTTTGTTGCCGGGATGGGAACCAACGTCATTGCCGGTAACTTTATCGCTTTCTCGATTGCCGCGTTGATTAACTTGCCGGGGAACGCCCTTGGCTCGGCATCCACCATTATTGTCGGCAAACGTCTTGGCAAAGGGCAAATTGGCCAGGCAGAACGGCAACTGCGTCATGTATTTTGGCTTTCTACGCTGGGTCTGACGATTATTGCCTGGGGAACGGCACCGTTTGCAGGACTGATGGCGTCGTTCTACACCCACGAAGATGATGTTAAAGAAGTCGTCAAAATTCTGATTTGGTTGAATGCCGCATTTATGCCTATTTGGGCGGCGTCCTGGGTCTTACCTGCCGGGCTGAAAGGGGCGCGTGATGCCCGCTTTGCCATGTGGGTTTCCATGGCGAGTATGTGGGGTTGCCGGGTCGTGGCAGGTTACACATTAGGCATTGTGCTGGGAATGGGCGTGGTGGGTGTCTGGATGGGGATGTTCTTCGACTGGACGGTGCGTGGCGTGTTGTTCTACTGGCGAATGGTGAGTGGCCGCTGGCTTAAAAAATATCCGCGCCTCAAAAAAGAACCCCTTCCTAAAACGTAAAAGGGATGTTGCTGCGCGAACTCTCCTGTTACCGTTTTTTTGATCGGATTAGCGCAAGCGACATCCGATTTTTATTCTGTGTTTTTCGTTGTTTTCCAACTCAATATCTGGTCATTTTTTAAAAAGTTGATATCTATCACCTGTCGATATCTCGTTTTGACTATTAACGTAAAGTTAGTCGCTGTAAATTATTCTAAAATGTTATTAATTGCGATGAGCAATCACTTTTATGAATGTAACAGCGAGAAGAGGTAGGAATGAGTACAACGACAAGGAACACGGAAGGTCGTCTAATGACAGGATTTCTCAACGCTGTTGAAAAAGCAGGGAATAAATTACCCGAACCCGCTTTGATCTTCTTCTATTTTTTACTGGTGGTGATGGCGATGTCTGCGGTGCTTTCTACCGTCGATTTTGATGTCATCAATCCTGTCACCCACGAAGCCGTTAAGATTAATAACCTGCTTTCACCGCAGGCATTAACGGTCACCCTTTCTTCGATGGTCACCACGTTTACCAGTTTTGCACCGCTGGGTATCGTACTGGTTGCGATGCTGGGGGTGGGCGTGGCGGAAAGCTCAGGTTTCATTAATACCGGCCTGAAAAAAATGCTGCGTGTGACGCCGAAGAAACTGCTAACCCCAATGATTATCTTCGTCGCAATGTTTAGCCATGTGGCTGCGGATGCGGGCTACGTGCTGGTTATTCCATTGGGCGCGATTATTTTTATGTCTGTCGGACGCCACCCGTTAGCGGGGATTGCGGCGGCATTTGCCGGGGTATCGGGTGGTTTTGCAGCGAACATGGTGCCAACCGGTAACGATGCGTTGCTGCAAGGTTTCACCCAGACTGCGGCACAATTGCTGGATAACACTTATACCGTCAACACGCTGTGTAACCTGTTCTTCGGCATCGGTTCTACGGTTATGATTACCCTGGTCGGCTGGTGGGTTACCGAACGTATTGTTGAGCCGCGCGTGTCAAAGCTGGAAATCGACGGGGATTATCAGCATAACGAAGATATGAGTTCTTACAGCGTACAGGAAAGCCGCGGTTTTAAAGTGGCAGGCCTGGTGATGATTCTGGGGCTGGCGGGGCTTGCGGCTCTTGCATGGCCTGAAACGTCACTGCTGCGTGCGAGCGATGGTTCACTGACCAGCTACGGCGCGCCGATCATGAAATCCATCGTGCCATTGATTTTCTTGATCTTTATTATCCCTGGCATTGTTTACGGTTTTGTCGCCGGGACATTCAGCAGTGGTAAAGATGTTATCAATGCGATGAATGAGTCCATGAGCAAAATGGGTTCGTACATGGTAATGGCATTCTTCTGCGCCATGTTCATCAAAGCGTTTGGTGATTCCAATATTGGTACGTTGATTGCGCTGGCGGGCGCGGATGTGCTGAAGACCATGGCATTGCCGGGTGAAGCCACCATTATTGGCATGATCCTGCTGACGGCGATGGTGAACATCCTGATTGGTTCGGCATCGGCGAAATGGGCGCTGTTGTCACCAATAATGGTGCCAATGCTGATGGCGGTTGGGATCTCCCCGGAACTGACGCAGGCCGCGTTCCGTGTGGGTGACTCGACCACCAACATTATTACTCCGCTGATGGTGTTCTTCCCGCTGGTGGTGGTGTATTGCCAGCGCTATGTGAAATCCACCGGTGTGGGTACGCTGGTTTCGATGATGATGCCGTACTCGGTGATCTTCTTTACCTGCTGGAGCATCTTCTTGTTGGTGTGGTGGGCACTGGGCTTGCCACTGGGCGTAAACGCGCCGTATACCTATCCGATTCAGTAATTGCGTTAATCTCACCGGCCACGATTGTGGCCGGTTTTCTTTTAAGCGGGCCGCAAGTTTTGCAGAACATCGCAACGCTGCTTTACCGCTTCATGTAACAGCCGAACCGTGGCCGAAAGCTGCTTACGGTGTGGGCAAATCATCGTAAGCGGAACGCTATCGCCTTGATACTGCGGCAAAATAATCTTCAAACGACCTTCGTTAACGTCTTCACTGACATCCAGCCAGGATTTATAGGCAATCCCTTCACCCGCGACGGCTAACCGGCGAATCACTTCCGCATCATCACTCATCATCGCGCTTTTCACCGCGACATGGTGTGCGTCGCCATTCAGGCTGAGCGTCCATTTATCATAAACCCGCCCACGGATCGCATAGGTCAGCGCGTCATGCGACACCAGATCGCTGAGGGTTTTAGGCTCGCCGCAACGTTCGAGATACGATGGCGCTGCCACGATAACCCGGTGGTTATGCGGGGCAAGCGGTAATGCCACATAAGAGGCGTCGTCGTTATTGCCATAACGGAAAGCCACATCCACCGGATCTTTAAACACGTCTGTCACCTGGTCGGAGAACAATATTTTCAATTGCAGCGCCGGATGTTCGCGGCGAAAGGCCTGAAACACCGCCAGCAACAGATTGCGCCCGAGGTCGGATGGAACGGCAATTTGCAGCACGCCACGCACTTCGTCACGTGCAGGTTGGATTTGCTCAAATCCTGCTTCCAGAGTTTGCAGGGTGCTGATGGCGTACGGCAGCCAGATTTCACCTTCTGGCGTCAGTCTCAGGCTGCGCGTCGAACGGGCGAAGAGACGGATATTCAGCGATTGCTCAAGGCGTTTGATGGCGGTGCTGACCTGCGCAGGCTGCAATCCTGCTTCGCGCGCGGTGTCGCTAAAACTGTTTAAGGCGGCGGCCCTGACAAACAAAGTGAGGTCTTCCAACCTGAGCATTTTAACTCTCCGAGTATAAGTGTTGTTTTCCAGGGACTATTTTTCGCCCGCAACACACCTTGTACCATGAGTTTATTCATTTAGTCTCTGGAGCACCCAATGAAAGCTATCGCTATTACTCAGGCCGCGCAGGCGGGCAGCAATGTAGATTTTCTCAGCGAGGTCACTTTACCGACACCTGTCGCCTCAGGCCATGATTTACTGGTCGAAGTGAAAGCCATTTCGGTGAATCCGGTGGATACCAAAGTCCGCGCGGGTTTTAAAGCTGACCAGCCACGAGTGTTGGGCTGGGATGCGGTCGGTGTGGTGGTCTCAACGGGTGAAGCCGTCACCCTGTTTAAGCCGGGTGATGAAGTGTGGTACGCCGGTTCATTGACTCGTCCTGGAAGCAATAGCGAATTCCAGCTGGTGGACGAGCGCATCGTGGCACTGAAACCTAAATCCATTGATAACGCATCCGCCGCTGCACTGCCTTTAACGGCGATCACGGCATGGGAAATGTTGTTTGACCGTCTGGGGGTAAAAGAAGGCGGTAGTGAAAACGATGTGCTGTTGATTGTTGGCGCGGCGGGAGGCGTGGGTTCTATTTTGACGCAGCTGGCGCGTCAGCTCACCAACATCACCGTGATTGGCACGGCGTCGCGTCCACAAAGCCAAAAATGGGTCACTGATTTAGGCGCGCATCATGTTATCGACCACAGCAAACCGCTGGTGGAAGAACTGGCACGTTTTGGGGTGAAACAGGTTACCCACGTTGCGAGCCTGAATCAGACTGAGCAGCATTACACGCAGTTGATTGAGGTGCTGGCACCACAAGGGAAACTGGCGTTGATTGACGACCCTGAGACGCTGGATGCGCGTCCGCTGAAGGTGAAAAGCATTTCACTGCACTGGGAATTTATGTTTACCCGTTCAATGTTCGAAACTCACGACATGATCGAGCAGCACCATCTGTTGACTCGCGTGGCTGAATTGATTGACCAGCGCGTGCTGCAAACCACCCTTGGCGAACATTTTGGCACCATTAATGCCGCAAATCTGCGTCGGGCTCATGAATTAATTGAAACCCATCGCGCGGTCGGTAAAATCGTGCTCGAAGGTTTCTAACTTCATAATAATCATAACGAAAAATATACAGGTAATATGATGGATATCATTCAATCAGCAGCATCACGCTATTCAACAAAAGCATTTGATCCAAGCAAAAAAATCAGTGACGAAAACATCGAAAAAGTGAAGGAGTTACTGCGCCTCAGCCCGTCCAGTACTAACTCACAGCCGTGGCATTTTATTTTGGCCAGCACGCCAGAAGCTAAAGCGCGCATTGCTAAGGCGACAGCGGGTTTTTACGTCTTTAACGAACGCAAAGTACTTGATGCTTCGCATGTTGTGGTGTTCTGTGCCAAAACCAGTATCGATGAGCAGCATCTGTCCACGCTGCTGGATAAAGAAAATGCGGATGGCCGTTTTGCCAGCCAGCAGGCAATGGAAGGGCAACATAAAGGCCGTTCTTATTTCGTCAATATGCACCGTTTTGATTTGAAAGATGCGCAGCATTGGATGGAAAAACAAGTTTATCTCAATGTCGGGAATTTCCTGTTGGGCGTATCCACGCTGAACATCGACGCCGTGCCGATTGAAGGTTTTGACGCTCGCATTCTGGATGAAGAGTTTGGTCTGCGTGAAAAAGGCTTCACCAGCCTGGTCATCGTGCCTATCGGTTATCGCAGCGTGGAAGACTTTAACGCCGCACTGCCAAAATCACGCCTTGAGTTCAGCGAAATCTTAACGGAGTGCTAAGCATGGCCGATAACACGCTGTCGATTATTGCGGTGCTGAAAGCAAAAGCGGGGTGTCGCGAGTCGCTTAAATCAGCCTTGCAGGCGTTGATTGTACCGACGCGGCAGGAAGAGGGATGCCTGGATTACGCATTATTCCAGCTTCAGGAAACACCTGATGTGTTTTATATGCGCGAATCCTGGAAAGGCCAGGAAGCACTGGATGCCCACATCGCACTGCCGCATTTTCAGGCGTTTGTGCAGCAGATGGATGCGTTACTGGCAGAGCCTTTGCAGTTAGTGCGTTTGAATGCCGTTGAGCCGCAACAAATCTAGTGAATGCCGGATCGCTGCGCTAATTGTTTGTACAACGTCGGGTTAGCGCAGCGTGTTTACAAGGTGGAATTCACTTCAGGACTCACCACTTTCAGCATTTTTTCACCCGCACGAAACTGACCCTGTCGCACATAACCGATATGGTCAGCCATCAGATGGGCTTCATGTTCACTGTGAGT
Source organism: Buttiauxella selenatireducens (assembly GCF_031432975.1). GTDB lineage: Bacteria > Pseudomonadota > Gammaproteobacteria > Enterobacterales > Enterobacteriaceae > Buttiauxella > Buttiauxella selenatireducens. The sequence continues at coordinate 1,862,348 of NZ_CP133838.1, forward strand.
GACCAACAGCGCTGTTTGCCCCGCATCGCGCAAAATATCCCGCACCTCGCGCCCAAGGCGTTCGCGCGTTTGTTTATCAAGACTGGAAAACGGTTCATCAAGCAGCAGGATTTCGGGATTCGGTGCCAGTGCTCGCGCTAATGCAATACGCTGTTGTTGCCCGCCGGATAATTCGTGTGGGTAGTGGCTGGCATGGCTGTGTAAATCCACCATTCTGAGCAGTTCAGTGACACGTGCATGTTGCTCATCGCGTGGCAGGCGACGCAGGCCAAATGCCACGTTTTGCTGCGCAGTCAGATGCGGGAATAACGCGTACTCCTGAAATACCATGCCAACATGACGTTTCTCAGGCGGAAGATGAATTCCAGGTGCGGCGACGCGTCGTTGCGAGACATAAATTTCACCGTGTTGCAGCCGTTCAAAACCGGCAACGGCCCGCAGAACGGTCGTTTTCCCACAGCCGGATGCACCCAGCAGGCAGGCCAGTTCCCCCTTGCGCACCGACATCGAAAACCCTTTCAGAACCGACTGTTGGCTGTTGCCGTAGGCAACGTGCACATCCTGAAGACGTAACGCAATTTCTGACATAAATCGTTCCTCTAGCCCTGACGCGTCATCTGGTGACGCACCAGTAAAATAACCGGTAACGTGCCCGTGAGAACGATCATCAAGGCGGCGATAGCCCCTTCTTCGTAGGTTCCCCGCGCTGCTTCTGCGTATAACAGTGTCGCTAACGTCTCAAAGTTTACCGGGCGCAAAAGTAAGGTAGTCGGCAGTTCTTTCATGGCATCGGCGAACACCAATAATGCACTGCTGACCAGCGCTGGGCGCAGCAACGGGAAATGAATTCTGGCAAAGGTTCCCGCGCCATTTTCCCCGAGCAATCTTGATGCCTGTTCCAGAGAAGGGGGAATGCGGCTAAGCCCGGAATCCAGCGCGCCAATGGCAATGGCCTGAAAACGCATCGCACAACAGATGACCAATAAGATACCGGCAGACATGAGCGGTAAACCGCGAATCTCGAGCAAGTCCGCCAGCCATCGATCCACGGCCATCGCTGGAGAGAGAAAACCAATGGCCAGTATGGTGCCTGGAACCGCGTAACCCAATGACGCAAGACGCATGACACCACGGCGAAAGCCTGACATCGTGTTGTCTGCCGCACTGTGGCGCGCGCTCCATGCCACCAGTAAACTGACACAAACCACTACCAGCGTGGTTCCCGCAGCCAGCGACAACGTATTTTGTAACGCAGAAAGCAACGAAGGTGAGAGCGGGTTTTGTTCACCCAAACGTTTAATACTCTCCCAGGCCAGAAAAATCACCGGCGCAACAAAGCCCAGAATGACGGGCAGGGCGATAACAGCGCCAAGCAACCAACCCCGCCAACCGCGTATCGGTGTCGGTTGAATCTCACGTAGGTTTCGGCTGCTAAACCCTTGCTTTTTACGGCCATAAAACTCAAGCGTCAGGATGCAGAAAATAAACATCAACATCATGCAGGCGATTTGCGCCGCCGAAGCCAAATCTGAACGCGAAATCCAGGTGGTATAAACCGTGACGGTTAAGGTTTGAACACCAAGAAATTCAGATGCACCAATATCATTGAGCGTTTCCAGAAGCGCCAGACTGATTCCGACTGCCAGCGCCGGGCGGGCCATCGGCAGTGCCACGCGAAAGAAGGTGCCTGCCGCGCTGCATCCTAATGTGCGAGCCGCCTCCAACAGATGAGCTGGTTGGCTGATAAACATGGCGCGGGTGGTCAGGTAGACGTACGGATACAGCACCAGACCCAACAGAATAATCGCACCCGGAAGTGAACGTAAGTCAGGAAGGCGGAACTGTCGCGGGCTGTCATATCCAAGCAAAAAGCGGAGGAATGTTTGCAGTGGGCCGATGGGATGGAGCAAATCGAGCCAGGCGAAGGCCACGATATAGGTCGGCATGGCCAGCGGTAATAACAGCGCCCAATTGAGGATTTTACGCCCAGGGAAATCCCAGGCAGTCACCGCCCATGCGCTTCCCACACCTATCACGCCCACGATGACGGCGACGCCTGCCAACAACAGCACGGTATTTTTTAGCACCGAGGGAAGGACAAAATTGACCAGATTTTCCCAGTGCGAAAAATCAGCCTGTGTTGCCTGCCAGATAAGCGCAACTATAGGCATCAACACACCTAACGCGACACACAATGCGGCAAGGTGCAGAGGCGTTAAGAGTGACTGCGGCCCGGAAACCAGGCCGCGTAACGTCGGAAGACGAAGTGTTTTATTGATCGAATCCAACTTTATCTACCAACAGGCTCGCTTGTTTACGATGTTTCACTATCTCGGTTAACGGGATTTTATCGACGTCAATTTCACCGATAGTTGCGCTAATGACCGGGTCAAGAGTGACCCCTTTCAGAACCGGATACTCAAAGTTCGCTTTGGCATAAATCTGTTGGGCAGGAGCAGAAACCAGGTATTCCATCAGTTTCACGGCTTCGGCTTTATTCGGTGCATAGCGGGCCACAGCAGCCCCACTGATATTGACGTGTGTGCCACCTTGTTCGAAGGTCGGTTTCACCACTTTAATCGCATCGCCCCACTTGCGTGCATCGCTGCCTTCTTTGGCGTTTTTCATGTGGCCAATATAGTAGGAGTTAGCCAGGCCGATATCGCAAATACCCCCGAGAATGTCGCGCGCAACATCACGATCGCCACCCGTGGCTTTACGTGCCAGGTTTGCTTTCACACCGCGCAGCCACTCTTCTGTTTTGGCTTCACCATGGTGAGCAATCATCGCGGCAATAAGAGCTGTGTTATACGGATGCTGTCCGGAACGAATACAAACTTTGCCTTTGTATTCAGGGCTTGAGAGTTGCTCGTAATGCCAGTTATCAATGGGCAGGGATTTGTCTGCATAAAGCACACGGGCACGCATTGAAAGCGCGAACCACTGATTATCTTCGCCACGAAGGTTTGCCGGGATGGCGGTTTTGAGCATGGCAGAGTCCACTGGCTGCGTGACACCTGCTTCAACTAAATCAATGAGATTACCCGCATCGACGGTCATCAACAGGTCGGCAGGGGAGTTTTTCCCTTCCGCTTTGACGCGCTCAAGCATGCCGTCTTTGATGTAAACCGTATTGACTTTCACGCCGCTGGATTGTGTCCAGCTATCCAGCAATGGCTGAATGAGACCGGGTTCACGGGTGGTATAAAGCGTCAGATCGCCTTGTGCAAAAACGGGCAGACTGACGGAGAAAACCAGAGCGGATGCAAGCGTGATACGTCGCAGTCCAGTGCGAGGCTGAGCAAACTCATTCATCGTTATATATCCCTGAGTGATTTGAACTTATCGGATTCAGAGCAGAGAGGCATCCCTGCAGGCTGGCGCAAGATAAATGATAATCACTATTGTTTACAATCGCAGAAGTGCACACAACGTCCGCATTTACATAACTTTAACTGGAAGGGTTTGCTGGATCACACAGATTGATACAACGGAGATTTCACGGACAGGAGTGTTGTTTCCAAAAAGCAAAAAGCCCGCTTAGTTTCCTAAGCAGGCTTCTTAAATTTGGCTCCTCTGACTGGACTCGAACCAGTGACATACGGATTAACAGTCCGCCGTTCTACCGACTGAACTACAGAGGAATCGTTTGAACGAGGCAAATAGTAACGTCACGTTCAAAAAGAGTCAATAACAAAAATAACATGTTGATTCAGATGGTTAAATTAAGCTCAACTTGTTGAATTAATGCACCGTGTTTCCGTTAGATGCTGGCCTGTTTTCACTCTCGCGTAACCGTAACAACGGGTTTTGGCCGTAAAACTGGCAAAATCGCTGATAAAGTGAAGGAAAACGCGGGGCGAAAAGCTCAGGTGCGCTGAAAAAATACTCTGAGAGCACTGCAAAACATTCTGCCGGTTCCGACGCTGCATAGGCATCAATGCTGGCGGCGTTTTCGCCCACCAGGTCGATTTCGTCCTGAATATTGCTCATTGCCGCATGGAGGTCATGTTCCCAGCCAGCGACCTCACGCAGGGCAATTAACGGGATCCCGCTGGCACGATCGCCGTTGCGCATATCCAGTTTATGAGCCACTTCATGGACGACCAGATTAAATCCGGAGGCGTCAAAGGAGTCCTGCACGTCAAGCCAGTTAAGCACAATAGGGCCTTGCTGCCAGCTTTGGCCGGACTGAACGACGCGCTGATTATGAACAAGGCCAATGTCATCTTGCCATTCGTCATCGACCACAAACGGAGCGGGGTAGATGAGGATTTCATGAAAACCATCAAGCCACTCAATACCCAGTTCCAACACCGGCAAGCAGAACAGTAGCGCGATACGCGCACTTTTTAGATCATCAAGCTCAAAGCCTTGCAAAGGCACCAGGCGTTTTTGCTGTAAAAAACGGTCCGCAAGACGGATCAGTTTATCTTGCTCGGCAGGCGTAAGCGTTGCCAGAACAGGAATGGACAAAGCCTGCTCCCACGGCAGTGCTGTGACAGCAGATGAATCACTTGCTTTCCAGGGCCACTTAATCATGTTACTCGCTCGCAAAGTCATCTCTTGAACGGAAAACTACTATACCGTGACTGTGAAAATGCCGCACTAGTGGGGCACATGGCAGCGACCTGAACAGGACCGCCCGAGAAAACGATGTGAACGTATTCTCTGTGCCATTATTCAAACACTTACCAAAAAACCTTTCAACGACACGAGTCACAGTTGAGTGGATGGGCTTAATTTATTTCTTTTCTGAATGGTTTTAAGAACGATTAGGGAAGAGATCTGTGAATGAAGGATTATCGAAGCGGTAAAGTAAAAAGCCCGCACTGCGGGCTTTGGATTAACAAGCAACCAGTTTGTTTGAGATTAGAACTGGTAAATCATACCAATGCCAACGACGTCATCAGTGGAAATACCCGCTGCATCATAGAAATCATCATCGTTGTCTAACAGGTTGATTTTGTAATCAACGTAGGTGGAGAAGTTTTTGTTGAAGTAATAGTTAGCGCCAACAGAGACGTATTTAACCAAGTCTTTGTCATTCCAGTCGCTGTTATTTGATACATCAACCAGTAAGTCCTTACCTTTAGATTGCAGGTAGGAGATTTCTGGACGCAGGCCGAAGTCGAACTGGTATTGAGCGGTCACTTCAAAGTTCTGGGTTTTGTTAGCAACATATGTACTACCCGAACCAAATGGCGTCATGTTGCGGGTTTCTGCATACATCGCGGCTAGATAAATGTTGTTGGCGTCATATTTCATACCAACTGTCCAGACATCAGCTTTCTCACCACCGGCTAAAGTAGTGGATTCTTGTGCATTAGTACGGTCTGAAGATGCGTATGCGGCAGCAGCGTTAAAGCCCATACCGAAATCATACGTGGTAGATAGACCCCAACCGTCACCATTCTGTAAACGAACGTCATTGTGGCCGTTGTTAGTGCCTTCTTGATCTTCGTTGTTATTAGTGCCTTCATTCGCGCCCTGGTATTGCACTGCGAAGCTCAGCCCTTCAACTTGACCAAAGAAATTGGAGTTACGATAAGTTGCAACACCATTAGTACGTCCTGTCATAAAGCGGTCAGCATCAGCGTAGGTATCGCCACCGAATACTGGCAGCATATCGGTCCATGCCTCAACGTCATAGACCACACCGTAGTTACGACCATAATCAAATGAACCGTAGTCGCCGTATTTCAGGCCTGCAAATGCCAGGCGCGTAAATGCTTTGTTGGAACCACTTTCGGTGTCATTAGCATACATTTTGTATTCCCACTGACCATAACCGGTCAGTTCGGAATTAATTTGTGTTTCACCTTTAAAACCAATTTGTGTGTAGGTGCCATCACCGTCGTCACCAGCATTGTCCGAGAAGGTATGACGAGCATCCACTTTGCCGTATAAATCGACTTTATTACCGTCTTTATTGTAGATCTCTGCCGCGTGTGCAGAACCCATTGCCAATAAAGCAGGGATCACCAATGCCAGTGCTGTTCTTTTCATTTATATATTCCTTTAAATCATAATCATTATGAATAATTAATCGTATGGCTTCCTCAAAAAACGCATTAATCTTATTACAGGTAGTTCAATATATTTATCTGCAATCATGTAACTGCATTGGTTCAAATAATACAAAATGTATCTGAGCTTTTCGTGTGTAAGATGTTGATTTTTAAATATATTAACATGGATTAAGACTATTCTAATATATCATTAATATGCCTTTATAAAGTTTTATACGAAATTGTAATACCTTGCATGTTGTATTATTCCTTAATGATTAAGTTTTATTTAATATAAGTTTTCGCGAATCTTAAATATATATTTTAATTGTGATAACTTTTATTTTATAAACGTTTTAAATAATATGAATCGCTCTTTATTTTTCGTGAATATACATGGGTTAATAAATGAGCAAATGTATCTTTATTGTTAATGTCATGAAAAACTACATTATATCTTACAATTTTAAGATTCATCCTAATTAAAACGGGCACTTTAGCCTGTCAAAAAACAGCAAAAATGTGATAAAAATCACATAAGGGAGATGGGACACCCATCGCATAAACACGCTAAGCAATTGAGAGACTTATGTCAGACGTTATGGACGCGAAACCGACCCGCACACCGGGTGGGAAATTGGCTCTGTGGTTATTTTATGGATTTTGTCTGTACACGGTTTGGGCTGTACTGCGTTACTTCTGGGTGGTGAGCGACGTCACCGGCGGGGATATGGGCTCGCTGGGGGGGAAGCTTCTCGGAGCATTAATGGGTTTACTGGTTCTGGGTTCGGTTGCGGCATTATTAGGTTGCCTTGCCTGGTACACGCGAGCCAGATGAAAATCCCCGTTGTCTTTCGAAGTACTCGAAAGACAAAAAGTATAAATCGTGCCAGGGTGAGCTATTGTCAGGGCAGAACTTGCTAATTCTGTGATCTTGTACTCATATTAAGTACCGGGTCCAGCTACGAAGTAAGGAGTACGTATGCCGATAGCCCTCTGGCAAGCGCGTTTTGAAGAGTATTTGCATCACAACTGGTTGCAGGACGATAAAGCCCACGATGTGGCCCATTTCCGGCGAGTATGGAAAACCGCGCAACAAATCATGGAAACGACAGAAGCCGACCGGCTGGTGGTACTCACCGCGTGTTACTTCCATGACATCGTCAATTTGCCGAAAAATCATCCTGAGCGACACCTTGCTTCCACGCAGGCAGCACAAGAAACGTTGCGTATTCTTGATGCTCATTTTCCCGATTTTCCTCATCCGCTATACGATGCGGTTGCTCATGCGGTGCGTGCGCACAGTTTCAGCGCTGCCATTACGCCGCAGACCCTGGAAGCGAAAGTGGTGCAAGATGCTGACCGTCTGGAGTCATTAGGCGCAATAGGGCTTGCTCGCGTGTTTTACACTTCAGGTGCGTTAGGCCGCCCTTTGTTTGATAGCGAAGATCCACTCGCACATGGCCGTGAACTGGACGATGCCACCTACGCACTCGACCATTTCCAGAAAAAACTATTGAAACTCCCTGAAACCATGCAAACCGAAGCGGGACGAAAACTGGCCCATTACAATGCTGATTTTTTAGTGCATTACATGGCTAAGCTGTGCGCTGAACTCAAAGGCGATTACTACGGTATTGAAAGTAAGGTCGTCGAACAATTCACTTCCAACAAACGCTCTTCATAAAATTTTCGTTCTAAAAATTTCGTTCTAAAAATAAAAGGATGCCCGCATTGCTTGCGGGCCGTTCTGTTTTTCTCTGGGTCAAATCAGTGATAGAGTTGCACTCTATTTTCCCTGAATTGGTTCATGATGAACGACTTCGACGCTATTGCCGAGCAACTCTCACAACAATCGCACCACCAGCAACAACAGCAACTTGAAGAAGACTACGCGTTAGTGAGCCGTATTCTGGAAATCTATGACCAGAAAACCGTGGCTCATCATTTGCGCCAGGTCAGCGGTGACTGGACGCGTGAATCGCTAAACCGTTGGATTAACCGCAAGTCCTCGCCTCGCACTCTGACTTCCGCAGAACGTGCAATGCTGCAAAATATGTTGCCTCCGCTACCTGCGCACCACGGAAAGTACGCGTTTAAATTCGTCGATTTATTTGCGGGCATTGGCGGTATTCGTAGCGGGTTCGAAGCGATTGGCGGGCAATGCGTGTTTACCAGCGAGTGGAATAAATACGCGGTGCGCACTTATAAAGCCAACTGGTACTGCTGTCCTGAAAGTCATCAGTTCAATCAGGATATCCGTGATGTCACCCTTAGCCACCGGGATGATGTCAGCGATGAGCAAGCCACTGCGCATATTCAGGCAACGATGCCCGATCACGATGTGCTGCTGGCCGGTTTCCCTTGTCAGCCTTTTTCTCTTGCCGGTGTGTCGAAGAAAAATGCTCTTGGCCGTGCTCACGGGTTTGCTTGTGAAACGCAGGGTACGCTGTTCTTCGATGTTGCTCGCATCATTGACGCAAAACGACCCGCCATCTTTGTGCTGGAAAACGTCAAGAATTTAAAAAGCCACGATAAAGGCAACACCTTCCGCATCATTATGGAAACCCTGGATAACCTGGGTTACGAAGTTTCTGATGCGGCAATAACGGGGGCTGGCGATCCTAAAATTATCGACGGTAAAAACTTCCTGCCGCAGCATCGCGAACGCATTGTGCTGGTCGGTTTCCGCCGGGATCTCAATCTGCATAACGATTTCACGCTGCGTAAACTGAGCGAGTGTTACCCAAAACGTCGCCCAACATTGGGTGAATTACTTGAACCCGCAGTGGACGCGAAATATATCCTGACGCCGACGCTCTGGAAGTACCTCTACAATTACGCGAAAAAGCACCAGGCTAAGGGGAATGGTTTTGGTTACGGCTTGGTTGACCCAACGAATCCAACGAGCGTGGCAAGGACTTTATCCGCGCGTTACTACAAAGACGGCGCAGAAATCCTTGTGGATCGCGGTTGGGACAAATCGCAGGGAGAGGCCGATTTTGATAATGCAGATAATCAACTGCGCCGCCCACGCCGTTTAACGCCGCGTGAATGTGCACGTCTGATGGGTTTTGAATCGGTGCAGGGGAGTGCATTCCGTATACCGGTATCTGATACTCAGGCTTACCGGCAGTTTGGTAATTCGGTGGTGGTACCTGCTTTTGCTGCGGTGGCAAAGCTACTTGAGCCGAAAATAAAGCAGGCTGTCAAAGAGCGCCTGACCAGGTAACTCAACAATAGCGCGCATTATTTGCGTGTACATAAAAGGAAAACCGATGGTTGATGTACACAGCAAAGCGATTCGTAGCAAGAATATGCGTGCTATTGCTACACGCGATACGGCAATTGAAAAACGGCTCGCCGCGTTATTGAGCGAGTGCGGATTTTCCTTTCGCGTACAGGATGCAACGCTTGCCGGAAACCCGACATGGTTATTGATGAGCAGCGTTGCGTTATTTTTGCGCACGGCTGTTTCTGGCATCACCATCATTGCTACTTGTTCAAGGTGCCCGCTACACGTACCGAGTTTTGGCTGGATAAAATAGGTAAAAATGTCGAACGTGATAAGCGCGATGTTCAGCGTTTATTAAGCGAAGGTTGGCGAGTGCTTCTGGTATGGGAATGTGCGCTGCGTGGCCGTGAGAAACTGAATGATGTCGCGCTTTGCGAACGTCTTGAGGAGTGGATTTGTAGCGGCGGGCATCATGCACAAATCGACACCCTGGGAATACACGAGCTTAAAGACGACGGGTGGCAACCGCCACCCGAAAGCTGATTACTTTTCTAACTCACAGGGTGTCACCATCGGCTTTGGGGGCAGAAGATATTTCCCCAGAGTGACCAACACAACGGCAAAGATAATCACGCCAAGAGCCAGCCATTCCACAGGGGATAAACTTTCCCCGGCAAAACCCGTTCCCAATAACACCGCAACGACCGGATTGACATAGGCGTAACTGGTGGCAACCGCGGGCGCGACATTACGAATCAGATACATGTATGCGCTGATGGCAATAATCGAACCAAACAGAGAGAGATAAGCCACTGCCGCGAAACCCGCTGGCGTTGGCATAGAGGTCAGACGCTCGCCGGTTAACGCCGAGGCCGTCAGCAAAACAATCCCTGCGGCCAGCATTTCAACGGCTCCCGCCATTAAGCCCGTCGGCAATTCAATGCGTGACCCGTAGACTGAACCGAAGGCCCAGCTTAACGAGCCTATCAAAATCAAAATCGCACCCCAAGGATTCCCGCTCAGGTTTCCTCCGCTGTTAAGCAACACGATACCGCCCAGGCCAATGGCGATACCAAGCCATTCCAGCTTACGGGTCTGAATACCAAATAAGCGGCTAAAACACAGCGTAAAGAGGGGAACCGTGGCCACCATCACGGCAGCAATGCCAGAAGGAACATGTTGATGCTCAGCAACCGTAACAAAACCGTTGCCCACCGCCAGCAATAATACGCCAATTAACGCAGCGTTAAGCATGGGGCGCAGGGCCGGTAATTTATGGCCCCGCAGCAGCAAAACCGCCATGAGAAGGACACCTGCGACCATGAATCGCACGCCGGCCATCATAAACGGAGGCCAGCTCTTCACCCCTATAGCGATGGCAAAGTAAGTGGAACCCCAGATGATATACAACGCAAACAATGCAGCAACAAGCGGCAGCAATTGACCCGAACGAACGCGCATACTTCCTCACGGCTTTTTAGTAATAAGGCTAATAGTTAACGTCAAAACAGTCGTTCTGGCGAGGATTTTACTTGTTGTGAGATTGTTAATTTTTATTGACAGCGGACTTTGATTTTCGTGAGCGACCTTTTGTTCCATACTGAGTACAAACTAACAAAGAAGGATACTTATTTTGGCTGGAAGTAGCTTACTAACACTGCTGGATGATATCGCCACCTTGCTGGACGATATTTCGATGATGGGGAAACTGGCTGCGAAGAAAACGGCCGGTGTGCTGGGCGATGATCTGTCGCTCAATGCGCAACAAGTTTCTGGCGTGCGGGCTAACCGCGAACTACCGGTGGTCTGGCAGGTGGCGAAGGGTTCCGCCATCAATAAGGTGATCCTCGTTCCGCTGGCGTTAATCATCAGTGCTTTTGCACCCTGGGCCATTACACCTTTATTGATGATTGGTGGGGCATTTCTTTGTTATGAAGGCGTGGAGAAGGTTGTTCACTCCCTGCATGCGCGTAAACACAAAGAAACACCGGAAGCCCGACAACAGCGACTGGATGATATTGCCGCCCAGGACCCGCTCATTTATGAAAAAGATAAAGTCAAAGGGGCCATTCGCACCGACTTTATTCTCTCGGCCGAAATTGTCGCGATTACATTAGGGATTGTGGCAAGTGCTCCTTTGCTTAACCAGGTGCTGGTGCTGTCAGGGATTGCAATAGTGGTTACTGTCGGGGTTTATGGCCTGGTAGGCATCATCGTGAAACTTGATGACCTCGGTTTTTGGCTGGTAGAAAAAGGCTCGATGGTCGCACGCGGCATCGGTAAAGGGCTGTTAATACTGGCACCGTGGCTGATGAAATTCTTATCGGTCGTTGGGACTCTGGCGATGTTTTTGGTCGGCGGCGGTATTCTGGTTCATGGCATTCCGGTCCTTCATCACGCCATTGAAAATTGGGCACAGCAGTTGGGCGGTATCGTGCATTTGCTGGGGCCAACGGTTGCTAATCTGATTATCGGATTTATCATCGGGGCCATCGTGTTGGCAGTGGTAAATGGGGTGAATCGCCTGCGTAACAACACAGTTCACTAATTTTTTGTCATTATTTTCATTTAAACCCAGGCAAAACGGCAGGTCATTGTCTATAACTGTAGAAGTTTTCACCCCTGATACAGGAGGCAGTTATGGTCTTTGTGGTCAGCGATGAAGTCCAACCTAAGAATGGTGGCCCAAGGATGATTGTTACCGGGTTTTCCAGCGGTATGGTGGAGTGTCGTTGGTATGATGGTTATGGCGTAAAACGTGAGGCCTTCCGAGAGGATGATTTGGCCCCACTGACAACAGGGAGCGTGTCGCAAGGATAACGTTGAATCGCCCGGTTAATGACCGGGCGATTTTTTTTCCTGACACCCACCCGCCTGGTGAGTGATATACTTTTCGCGAATATATTTACCCTTGAAAATCACTCAGGGTGATAATCTACGACACTATTACTAAGAACCGCCCCATGTCTTGCGAGAAAAAGACTACGGCAGCGGTGACTGGCGATAAGATGATTGCGGTATCAGGGAGAGTGTGAGTGTTTGGCGAGGTAATTCAGCGCGATTTCAGTCGTTTCAAAAACCCACGAAATATAGTTAACCTTTGTTTTATAGTGGTTTTTATCTTTTCCACGGTATTGACGTGGCGTGAAGCTGTGGTGCTTGAAGGGGCATACGTCGCCAACCAACGCAACAGCCTCGATAACGTCGCAACGCTGCTGGACAGACAACTTCAGCACAACATCGATAATTTGCTGTTTTATCGCAATACCATGTTCTACGCGCTGCAATCCCCGATCTCAACGGACCGAACCCGAAAATCCCTCGCCGAGTTTGATCTTTTACGCACCGAAGCGTTCTGGCAACTGCGCCTCGATTTAAATCGCAGTTTGCCGGTAAATGGCGTTTCGGACGAGTTTGTTAACAGCAATCCGTTGCTCGACCGCAATGATCAGACGGTTCATACGGAACTCAGTTCAGCACTCGAATTGAGCTATATCATGCGCTTATCAGACCGGTCACGAACGTTACCGCAACGGATATTCTATGCTTCGCGAAGCGGCTTTTTCCTGACCAACACCCCCTCAGCCAATGACCCGAAGATCATTTCTTTGTATCAACGTTTAATCTCGCAACCCTATTTTTCCTCGCAATCGCCGCAAAATAATCCTTCACGGGCATTGCGATGGACACACACATTTGACGCGAACAGCACCACCGGGCAGATCATTACGGCGGCGATTCCCCTGGACTTCAATGGTCGCTGGTACGGCATTCTGGCATTCGATTACCCGATTGATTCACTGCATGATTTTTTACAACAAGCCAAATATGACGATCATGAAGGCACGGTGTTGCTCTATGACAACGAACTCAACCCTATCGCCACGTCGGCTCAACAGCTGCCGAAACATGAATTATTTACTGCGCCTCAGCTGGCACAAATTGCCAGCGTCGTGACGGCAGCAAAACCTGGGGAGCAGGGCGAATTACGCATGGACAGCCGTTTTATCACGTGGGCGAAGCTCAACAACTTTGACGGCTTACTGGTAAAAGTTCATACCCTGGAAGAGGGTGTGCAGGGTGAGTTTGGCCGCATCAGTATTGTGCTCAGCGTACTGTGGATGCTGTTTACGCTTATGTTGGTTGTTTCCTGGATTGTGATCCGCCGCCTGGTGAATAACATGTTCAGCCTGCAAAAAACGCTGACCTGGCGTGCGAATTACGACACATTAACGCGCTTATACAATCGCGGGGCTTTCTTCGAGATTGCGCAAAAATTGTCGCAGGAATGCAAGCAGCAAGCCCAACCATTCTCGGTTATTCAGATGGACCTCGATCTCTTCAAAAGCATCAATGACCGTTTTGGACACAACAGTGGCGATAAAGTCCTGGCCCATGCAGCAGCGATGCTCAGCGATGCGTTCCGTCAGGGGGATGTCGCCGGGCGCGTTGGCGGGGAGGAGTTCTGTATCGTACTGCCTGACACGACGCTTGAAGAAGCGGTAAAAGTGGCTGAACGCATCAGAGTGCGTATCAATACGAAAGATCTGCTGTTAAAGCAGGGCAATATCACGAGGATCAGCGCATCCTTCGGCGTCAGCAGCGCTCAGGAATTCAACGATTACGATTTTGAACGGCTGCAATCCCACGCAGATCATCGCTTGTACAAAGCGAAGCAGGACGGGCGCAATCGGGTCTGTAGCCACGATTAAATCAGCGCGATTTTATCGTGATGAAGTGGTCAAGACCCTCTCTCCATCCTTCAGGGCCATAGTTCTGGCTGCGATACACGCGCTGCGGATTGTCATTTTTCAGCGTGATGGGTTGGCGGCTGTAGCCTTTCACGACGACCGCATAATCGACGCTATCCAGCAATAAAGCATCACTTGGGCTGTCGCCGAGCCCAATCGTTATGTGCCTTTTCCCTTCACGTTGCTGATATTGCTGTTGCAGCCAATGTACCGCGTGATCTTTACCCGCCTGCATATCGAGCACATGCCAGAATCTTCCACCTTGTAACATCATTAAACCAAGCGACGCGAGCTGCTCGCTAAATGCCGTCATCATGTCGTCGCTATCGCGCCAGATTAATGTTTCCGATGCTTCGCTGAGCTTAGCAAGGCTGGCCTGTTTTCGTGTTAGTCCCGTCAGTTCGCAAAGGGTATTCTCGTCAACATCGGCAAAACAGGTGAATTTAAAGCCAAATTTCTGCCGCAGCTTATCAAGCAGAGAAAACAGCTCTTCATGGCGGATCCCGGTAAACAGGCGAGGGTAGTCGTCACTGTCACTCCATCGCGTATCAAGCTGGATCACCGCGCCGTTTTCCGCGATAAATGCCTGCCCCGTTAATGACAATTCATTTTGCCATTCCATAATTTCAGAGGCACTTTTTGCGCTGCATAAAATCAAGGGGATGTCGTGTTGGCGCAACACACTGATCCACTGACTGGCGGCTTCCCACCGATAGGAGTGATGCTCCAGCAGCGTGCCATCCAGATCTGAAATGATTAATAACGGATCGTGCAAATATGGCATGGAGCGTCTCCTGAAATTCAAAAATGAAGATCCTGATGGTTAAGATTTTTCTCAATTGGATCAATAACACTAATCACATATAGGTACGCAAACATGTACCGGAAGCCGCGCCAGGCAAGAAATGCCTGCGCTTTTTAACCTGGCCATAGTCGAAATCTAAATATACATATGGTGAATAATTCATTGTTTTGAAATAAAACTGAGGTATGGTTAACGCACATCAGATTTCCTGGTGTAACGAATTTTCAAGTGCTTCTTGCTAACGCAAGTTTAGTCCCGGCTTTCTCGCCGGGATTCTTTTATACCTGTCAGGTATCTAGCGGTTCACTTCATTAACGCTAAAGTCGTGTATATCCAGCTCAAAGGCTTCCGCGAGTTCGGAATAGGTATGCCATGTGCGACCATCGATACTCACCCGATGGGGATCATCGCTATCGCTCGCACGCGTAACTTCACTTTCGCTTATCTCATTGATGGCTGCCAGCAACGCATCGACATCGATACGTGCCGTGTCATTGAGGTCTTTCGCGCTCTTCATGCCGTCGTCCTCCAGGGGTGTACCCGAGATTAAGTATAGACGCTTAAATAAACCCTTAAGGTTGGGCATCACCCGATGCGAATGAGTCGTTTTTGATCTAAACTGGCACAAAGCAACTGGAGGGATTTTGTTATGAATATCAACGATCGCGTCACAGTAAAAACCGATGGTGGCCCACGTCGGCCAGGCGTGGTGTTAGCGGTAGAACAGTTTAGCGAAGGGACAATGTATCTGGTGTCGCTTGAGGAGTATCCGTTAGGTATCTGGTTCTTTAACGAGTTAGGGCACCCGGACGGTATTTTTGTGGAGCATTCAGAGTAGCCTCCATTGGGCGGATTAGCCTGCGCTATCCGCCTCCATCAAACCGCTGGTGGGCCAGAAATCACAGGCTAGCGCAAATTAACAAAAATACCATTGGTCACATTATCCGTCAGTCGGACCACGTGGTATATCACTTGCTTATTATGTGTTTTTATCTTCCTCTTTATATTTCCCTTATGCGATGACACCGTTTTAGCTTTTATATTCATCTGGTCTGATATTTGAATTGTGCCTTGTCCGGACATCCACATTTTGAGCATATTCGACTCAGTTCGACTTAATGATAACGTGGGTAAATTAATATGACCGATGCAATGCGCATTTTTTGCCAAATATTCAGAAAGAATTTCATCTAAGGACTCTGGCTTTATTGATTTGGAACTGATTAACAGATTACTCCGAACCAAAAGATATTCATCAAAATGAACGTTCGCTATCGCCATAAAGACCAGGAATAAAGTATTGGGATGCTGATTAATGATCTGCTTAATTTTCTCGCTGCTTTGAGCATCATGGATGAAACAGTCTTCATTAATAAACACCACGTTGGGCGTCTGAGACTCGCAGGCTTGCGTCAGTTCCTCGATAGTCTCCACGTTGGTCATCTGTCGTTTTCGTATGCCACGACTGGTCAAATATCCTGTTAATCCTAGCCGGGTATAACTGCATAAATCCATAATGATTGTTGACATAACCCCCCACCCGTAATTAAGTATTTTATATCCTTCATACTTCGAGCTACAGGGGCGTTGCCGCCTGCCTGTAACTCGAATTATTTAGGAAATAGGCGCAATAACTATCCAGTAAAGCCATGTATAATTTGCTAAGAAAGTTCTCAAAGTAAAGTGAATATTACATTTTGTGAGATAGCTAAAAGCATATAAGCCGCGCCGGATATATCCTGGTGGATGTTATTTAAGAAATCTTTTAGGAATATCCTCAGTAAAACTCTACAAAGAATGTGGAATTAATTTGCGGGTATTTCACTCACAATATCTGCGAGCAAATTAAATACTTCGCTAAATAAATGTTCAGTGAATGGAGCCATCAATGGAATTAAGGCCGTCATGACTAACATACCAACGGCAAGGGTGAGTGGAAAACCAATGACGAACACAGAAAGTTGAGGGGACATACGGTTAAGTAAACCCAGGGCGATGTTCAATGTCAGCAGTAATGTAATCAGTGGGAGCGCCAACATTAAGCCGTTAATGAAGATTAAACCGCCTGCGCGCGTCAGCGCCATAAAGGCATTACTGTTAATCGGATTTCCGCCGATCGGCAGGGTGTGAAAAGTGTCGACCAGCATCGAAATCAGCCATAAATGGCCGTTAAACACCAGAAATAGCAACATTGCCAGCATGTCCATAAAACGGGCCAGTACCGGCATATTCAGGCGGCTGCCAGGGTCAAAGAAGGTGGCAAAAGACAAGCCCATCTGTAGACCGATGATTTCCCCGGCAGTACGAATGGCGGCAAAGGCAAACTGCATGGTGAAGCCCAGCGCAATGCCAATCAAAATTTGCTGTGCACCAAGCCAGAAGCCAGCAGCCGAGAAAATGGTCACATTCGCTGCGGGTATCGTTGGGGCAATTATCCAGGTGATCATTATCCCAAGGCCAATTTTCACCTTCTTGGAAATTGATCGTTCGCTCAGAATCGGGGCGGTAGAGATCAGGGCCATAATGCGCAGAAATGGCCAGAATCCCATGCTCAGTAATGTGAGCCATTGCCCGCTATCAACATGAATCATCCAATGTTCATCGGGATGTTTGTGAGCAGCGTGCGCATGTAATCCAGCAGCAGATTGAGCATCCATGGTCCAGCCACGATAATCGTGACAAACACGGCCAGAATTTTAGGGATAAACGAAAGGGTCATTTCGTTAATCTGCGTGGCGGCTTGTAGCATGCTGATGATAAGACCTGTGACCAATGCCACCATCAACAACGGTGCAGCGAGCGCCAAAGCCACTTTCATCGCTTCGGTACCCATCATCATGACCGACTCAGGAGTCATCTTTTTCCCCTCTAACTGTAGAAACTCTGAGCCAGCGAGCCGACCAGCAGTTGCCAGCCATCCACCAACACAAACAGCATTAATTTAAAGGGCAGGGCAATGGTTGCCGGTGGCACCATCATCATCCCCAGCGCCATCAGCACGCTGGCGATCACCAGGTCGATAATCAAAAACGGAATGAATACCGTAAAGCCAATCTGGAAGGCCGTTTTCAGCTCACTGGTGACATAAGCCGGAAGCAATATGCGCATTGGCACCACTTCCGGACCTTCAAGCGGTGGCGTATTCGCCAGGCGGGCAAACAGCGCCAGATCGGCTTCACGGGTTTGGCGCAGCATGAACTCGCGCAGGGGCTGAGAACCTTTTTCCAGCGCTTCATCCATCTGGATTTTGTTCTCGCTAAACGGCTGATATGCGTCGGTATAAATTTTATCGAATACCGGAGCCATAATGAAAAAGGTCAAAAACAGCGCCAGCCCAAGCAGCACCTGGTTTGGCGGTGCTGACGGGGTGCCTAACGCACTGCGCAGCAGACCAAAAACAATAATGATGCGCGTAAAGCTGGTCATCATCAGCAGGATGGCCGGTAAAAAAGTCAGCGAGGTAATAAAGACCAGCGTCTGAACCGGCAGCGTCCAGCTTTGTCCGCCGTTGGACATCGGCTGGCTAATAAGACCCGGCAGTTGAGCAACAGCGGCTGGCATCACAAACAGCAGGCCGAGCAACGATAAGGGGAGCCAACGTTTCATCAATCTTTCCCGTTACGTTTAAGCAGGTTTTTCATCAGACTGTGTTTCATCAATTCACGGAAATCAGCAGGGGCCGCAGGAGACACAGCTTCAACCACGGGTGCGGCTGGCAGGGTATGCAAATGGGTGATTTGCCCGGAGGTGACGCCGAGCACCAGACGCGCATCCGCTACATCCACAATCACCACCCGTTCGCGCGGGCCAACGCTGCAACTGGCGCTGACTTTCATCTCTTTGCTGGAACCCGTTTTGGGAGTGAAACCAAAACGTTTTGCCACCCAGGCAGCCAGCAAGATAAAAATGATAATCGCCGTTAACGCACCACTGACTTGTACCAAAGGAGAGCCAGTGCTGGTGGCGGGTTGCTGCTGAACAGTTGCCTGGTTTTTCATTGAATTAACAGCTCATTGAGTTAACGACTCAGGCGACGCATACGTTCAGATGGCGTAATGATGTCGGTAATACGCACGCCGTATTTGTCGGCCACCACCACCACTTCACCTTGCGCAATCAAATATCCGTTGATCAGGATATCCAGCGGCTCGCCTGCAAGGCCATCGAGTGCCACGACCGAACCTTGCGATAAACGCAGCAGTTCTTTTATGGTCATACGCGTACGGCCCAGCTCCACGGTCAGCTTGACCGGAATGTCCATAATCAGGTCGATGTCCTGCATCGCTCCGGCAATGTCATTGCCTTCCAGCGCACGGAACACGCTATCTGCGGTACTTTTGCTGGTGGAGACTTTTTGTTCGTTTAACGCATCAGCCCACAGATCGTCCACGGAGCCGGCATTGTCGTCGGACGGTTGATTAATATCACTCATTTGGGCTGTTCCTCGTTCAGCGAATTCAGTATCGGGTTGATCAAATGTTCGACGCGCAATGCGTACTGACCGTTAAGCGTACCGTACTGACTGGTCAGCACCGGAACACCGTCAACGTGTGCCAGAATTCTGTCCGGTTTATCAATCGGCAGCACGTCACCAGGTTTCAATTTTAAGATTTGCGACAAACGCAGCGGAATGTCAGCGAAGTTGGCAATCAGCTCCAGCTCGGAATGCTGTACCTGACGCACCAACGTATCGCGCCAGCTTTGGTCTTCCTGGCGGGAGTTTTCCAGCGGCGGATTCACCAATAGCTCGCGCAATGGCTCAATCATGCTGAACGGCAGACAGATATTAAATTCGCCGGTCAGGTTGCCTATCTCTACATGGAACGGGGTATTCACCACGATGTCGTTTGGCGACGTCGTGATATTGGTAAATTTCACCTGCATTTCGGAACGCACATATTCCACATCAAGCGGATAAATAGCTTTCCACGCGTCGCTGTACGATTCCAGTGCCAGCTTCAGCATGCGGTTAATCACACGTTGTTCGGTATGGGTAAACTCCCGGCCTTCCACTTTGGTAGGAAAACGCCCATCGCCACCAAACAGGTTATCAACGGCGATGAAAACCAGGCTGGGTGAAAACACGAACAAACCTGTACCGCGCAGCGGTTTTAGGTGCATCAGGTTGAGGTTGGTGGGTACCGGCAGGTTGCGGGCAAATTCGTGATAAGGCTGAATGCGAATCGCCCCGACGGTAATGTCCGGGCTACGACGTAACAGGTTAAACAGCCCCATACGGAACTGACGGGCAAAACGCTCGTTAATGATCTCCAGTGCCTGTAGACGTTCACGCACCACGCGACGCTGGGTATTGGGATCATACGGACGGATGTCCGTTTCCGTCGATGCACCCGCAGTCGGTTCATCGCTACTGTCACTGTCGCCATTTAACAGTGCATCAATTTCGGCCTGTGAAAGAATGCTATCGCCCATGGGATTACCGCAAAATAAAGGCGGTATACAGCACGTCGCTGACTGCCTGTTGTGGTTGCCCGGCGACAAGCGGCGGTGCCAGCGTATTCTTTATGGCTTCAACCAGCTTTTGTTTGCCTTCATCGGTCGCCAGAGCTGCGGCGTCCTGACGAGAAAACAGCAGCAGTAAGCGGCTGCGCACTTCCGGCAAAAATTCGCTCAGACGTTGGCGCGTGCCTTCATCCTTCAGGCGTAATGTGACACCAATGTACAAAACGCGGTCAGCATCACCGAGGTTAACGGTGAATGTATCCAGTGCATAAAACACGGGTGCTGGCGGTGGCTCAGGCGCCTTAGTCTGAGCGGAAGCGGGTTGCTGCTTCATACGCCAGTAGCTGTAACCTGCGGTAGCACACGCAGCAAGAGTAATCAGGACCAGTAACATCATCCAGATGGAGCTCTTGCGGCTTTTTGGCAAAGCGGTGTCAGTCATAAAATGAATCTTTCCTGTTTCGGTACTGCATATCGGTTGATTATCACGTGTCTTGCGCCAGTCAAAGGGCCGAAAAAACGGGATATTTGTTGCTACCTCTGACGTTTAGCTTAGGGAACGCAACTCAGGCAAAGATATCCACCGCGTTATTGCCCGAGGCTAAACGTTGAATACTGGCGGGAACGGCCAGTGATTCAGACTCTCCCAACGACGGGAAGCTGCCTGATGAACGCTGCGTTTGTTGTTGCTGTTGGCCAGATTGTTGCTGCTGCTGCGCAAAACTCTCGCTGCTGATACTGCTTTGCCCCAGCTCAATACCGCTTTCAGCAAGTGCAATCCGCAGGTTAGGCAATGTGGCTTCAAGCGCAGCACGCACATGACTATGGGCTGAAACCATCTGCAATTGCGCCTGGTTATCATCGAGTTTCATGCTGATTTGAATTTGGCCGAGATCTTCAGGATGCAGACGTAATTCAGCAGTTTGCTGGCCCTGGCGTGTGAATATGGTGATGTGCTGGCTCACCGCCTGCTGCCACTCCTGGCTTCCCAACTGCGCGCTAATCTGGGGGGCGACAGGCACAGCAATTTGTGTCGAGGCCGGTGTCGCTACGGTCGCCGTACTGAATACAGGCGTTGTCACCGTCGATGCGGGAGTCGTATTGTTTGCCGCACCATCACGGCTGCCATTATCTGCATTGTTTAAAGAGGCGAAAGTTTTAGTCTCCGCCAGGGGTTCGTTGCTGGTAGACGGTGCGTTTTTCGCCGCAAGAGACTTATCCAGCCCTGCGGTTTTGTCCAACACGCTGGACGTGTCATGTGCATCAGGAGAAAGCGTGTTTTTGATGCCGCTGCCCGAGAGCAAAGCATTTAGCGTATTTGCGCTATCGCCCTCTGTTTTTGTCTGGAGATTCAGAGTGCTGGCGGTTGGCGTTTGCTGCGGCAACATGGCAAAAAGCGCGCTCAATGCCTGCATATCCGCAAGACTCTGCGGATGGGTTTGATCGTTTTGCGCTTCAATTTGTGAGGCTTTATCGTCGCTGCTGGCTTTCTTCATGTCGGAGAGCAGGGCAGATAGCGCTTCCGGTGTGTCAAGATTGTCTAACAGCGAGGCGAGGGACGCTTTTTCATCGCCTGTGTTGGTGCCTTTACCGGCAGCTTTATTCAATGCGGCTTCAAGCGACACCGTTTTGCCATCTGCCAACGTCACCTGGCCGGGTAACGCTTTACCGAGCAGGCTCAGAAAATCTTCACTGAAACCTTTATCCGCAGCGGTTTTGCTACCTGAAGTCGAGCTGCTTACACCATCTGTAGACGTAATCATCAGGGGCTGTGTCATCATTCTGCTTTCCTCAGTGTTGCCCGCTGGGCATATTCATCCATCATTTTTTGATCGAGTTTGTTTTCAGCCAATAACACCTGTGCCGCTTTGCGGTCTTGTAACGTTTGCCAGGCTTGCAATCTTTTTTGCTTCTCTTGCCAGAAATTGAGTGCCTGGCTGACCTTACTGTTCCACTGCATTAATTGTTGGCGATGTTGGTCAATGGCTTTCTCAAGAGTCTGAATAAACTGCTGATAGTTCTGCCAACGGTTACTGGCAATGCCCTGACTCATGCTGTCATTCAGGCTGGTGCTGTATTCAAACTGATAGTTAATCAGCATGTTGAGTTGTTCTTCTGCCTGCAGGCAGCCACGGCGCATTTCCCCTAAGCGTACTGCAGCGTCGTCGACCTCTTTCTCTGCGAGATCGCGCAGAGTATCCAGTGCGGTGCTTTGGTTCATGATGTCTCCTGACGCGTAAACGCGAGCTCCTCTATTGTGAAGGGAGGTCAGGTTTTTGATGGGTGAAATAGGTCTGTTTAATGGGGCTATTTGTGGTGATGAGACTGGGGTGGGACGGTCTCGTAACCAGCTCTCTCTCAGGTAATCTGCCAGGATGAGATCTGTAAGCTCGCAGGTTTTCCGTTCACCCGAAGTCTTCCGTTATATGCATCCACCGAACCGGTGAACGTCCGAAGGGTGTTCTCCGTCACACCCTTCGGCATCCCGACTCCCGGCAGTAAATCGCCGCAAGCGGTAAACCTCTATTTTCCCTCATTTTTAGGGTCGGTTGCGATTCGTTCCCGACGATCACAACCTCTCGCCGTTCCCGACGGCGAGACCCTAAAAATGAGGAAAAATGGAGGCGATTTAAGCCGGACCAGAGCCCCTCGCTTCTATTCCGCATTACTGCTTTTACACAGCATCGCGTTAGATTTTTCAGCAAAACAAGAGCCAGATTGTCAGCCTGAATATGTCGCGCCGCCATTGTTCCCGGCTTAAATCGCCCCAGTTTTTCCCCTTCAGTCAGGGTCACGTGGTCGGGAACCACGTGAGAGAGCGATCGTCTGGAACGAATCGCGAACGACCCTGAATGTTGGGGGAAAACTGGGGTTTACCGCTTTAGCGGCGATTTATTGGCCGGGCGCCGAGGTCGCCAGGAGGATGGCGTAATCCTCCTGGCACGTTCACCGTTTACAACAGTTACAGAGATATTCAGTCGCACGGGTGAACGGAAAATCAGCGAAGCTTGCAGATATCAAACCGCTGGGAAAATAATCTCCAGTGACTGACAAGCTTCTTCCCAGCCGCTGCGTTCAAAAATCCCTTGTTGTAAAAAGGCTTCCAGTTGGGGCCACAACACAATCGCTTTGTCGAGCTGCGGATCGCTGCCTTTGGCATAGGCCCCAACACTGACTAAATCGCGGTTACGCTGGAAGCTGGATAACAGTTGCTTGAAATGACGAACTTGCGCGTAGTGCTTATCGGTAATTAATGACGTCATGGCGCGGCTAATGGATGCTTCAATGTCGATAGCTGGATAGTGGCCCGCTTCCGCAAGACGGCGCGACAAGACGATATGGCCATCAAGAATGGCGCGCGCCGAGTCGGCAATCGGGTCTTGTTGGTCATCACCTTCGGTCAACACGGTATAAAATGCGGTGATTGACCCGCCGCCATGAATACCGTTACCCGCACGTTCAACCAGTGCCGGGAGTTTGGCAAAGACCGACGGTGGGTAACCTTTGGTTGCCGGAGGTTCGCCGATGGCGAGTGCGATTTCACGCTGCGCCATCGCGTAGCGGGTGAGGGAGTCCATAATCAGCAATACATGCTGACCACGGTCACGGAAATCTTCGGCGATCCGCGTCGCATAGGCCGCACCCTGCATACGCAATAACGGTGAGACATCCGCAGGGGCGGCAATCACTACCGAGCGGGCGCGGCCTTCAGGGCCAAGGATATTCTCGATAAAGTCTTTGACTTCGCGTCCACGCTCACCGATTAAACCCACGACTATCACATCAGCCTGGGTATAGCGCGCCATCATGCCTAACAGCACGCTCTTGCCGACGCCGGAACCGGCGAACAGCCCCATACGTTGCCCACGTCCGACCGTCAACAGCGCGTTAATCGGGCGCACGCCGACATCGAGTACGTGCTCGATGGGGGTACGTTGCAATGGGTTGAAAGGAGCTGCACCCAGCGCACCCATTGTGGTGGTTTCGGGGGCGGGAAGGCTGTCGAGCGGGCGGCCGCTGCCGTCAAGCACACGTCCCAACAGTGCCGGGCCGAGGGGCAATTGCTTCCCGCTGTGCAGGCCACCGTCGCTGGTGGCACGGGCGTAAACGCGTGCGCCAGGCAAAATACCTTCGACCTCTTCAAGCGGCATCAGGAACAGTTTTTTGCCGTTAAAACCAACGACTTCACACTCGATGTCTCTGGAGTGCTGTTCGATAATGCACGTCGCACCCAGGGGCAATTGCAGACCGGTGGCTTCCAGCACCAGACCGGTGGCACGTGTCAGTCGACCGTAACGGCGAACGGAGGGCAACTGTGTCATCCGCGCTTCGAAACTGTCGAGCGTGTTGAGCCAGCGCGTTAAACGGGCGGTCATCACAACACTCCTGGTGCGGCAAGGCGGCAGAGTTCCTGCCAGCGTGTTGCTACGCTTGCGTCCAGATCACCTTCGTCAGCGGAAACTTTACAGCCGCCCTGGTGCAGACTCGGGTCACCGCGTAATCGCCAGCCATGCAGACTGAGCGTTGCGCCAAGCATCTCTTCAACGCGTTGTAAATCATCAGGATGCACGCGCAGTTGCGGTTTGCCACTGAACAGCGGTTCCTGCTGGAGAAGCGTCTGAATCTGTTTAATCAACGCGCTGTTATCAATGCCTTTTGACTCGCCGATAACCTGGCGTGCCGCTTCCAGAGCCATTTGCATCAGACGCGAAGCGATGACGCTATCAAGAGCGTCGAGCGTGTACTGAAATTCGCTGACCAACTGCTGCATCCGCGCGTGAACCGGGGCTTGCTGCTGTTTAGCTTCCGCCAGACCCTGTTCAAGACCCTGCTGAAATCCGGCTTTGCGACCTTCCTCCGCGCCAGCGGTGTGTCCAGCGGCATAACCCAACTGGTGGCCTTGTTCGTGCGCCTGCATCTGCATTTGGGCCAGTTGCTGTTGCAAATCTGGCTCACTCTCCTGCGGCGGACTTTCGTCCTCGGCTGCGTCAGCATCGGACGAGAACAACGGTTCGAATGACTGCGAGGGAGGCGCCAGATCGTCTGGCGTCCAGATTTTCCACGAAAGCCCGTTAGACATAAGTATCCTCGCTGGTGCCAATCACCATCTCGCCGGTTTCCGCCAGGCGACGAACAATCAGCAAAATCGCTTTCTGTTCGTTTTCCACCTGCGACAAGCGCACCGGGCCGCGGTTGGAGAGATCGTCGCGCAGAATATCGGCGGCACGTTGCGACATGTTGCGCAGGAATTTCTCGCGCAGCGGCTGCTCGGCCCCTTTGAGAGCGATAAGCAACGATTCGGATTCCACTTCCTGCAACAGGCGTTGGATGCTGCGGTCGTCGACTTCCACCAGGTTTTCGAACAGGAACATCTCGTCGATAATTTTTTGTGCCAGCTCGCCATCGAAGTCGCGCACGGCGGAGATAACGGCTTCTTCCTGCTGCGTTTTCATCAGGTTGATAATTTCTGCTGCCGTCCTCACGCCGCCCATTTTGCTGCGCTTGAGGTTTTGGCCATCGAGCAGGTTGTTGAGCACTTCGGTCAGCTCAGCCAGTGCGGCTGGCTGGACGCCGCCGAACGTAGCAATACGCAACATCACGTCATGGCGTAAACGTTCGTCGAACAACGCCAGAATATCTGCCGCCTGGCCACGTTTGAGGTGTACCAGGATGGTGGCGATAATTTGCGGATGCTCGTCGCGAATAAGGTCCGCAGCACTCTGCGGTTCCATGAAGTTGAGCGTTTCCATGCCCGAGGTGGTTTCGCGGGTTTCCAGAATATCTTCCAGCAGGCTGGAGGCGCGTTCTTCGCCCAGCGCTTTCACCAATACGGAACGCAGATAGTCGTTGGCGTTGACCGACAGCGCCGCGTACTGCTCGGCTTCTTGTTCGAACTCGGCCAACACGTCGGTCAGTTGTTTATTTGATATCTGGCGAACACTGGCCATCGCGGCGCTGAGATGCTGCACTTCGCGTGGGCTGAGGTGTTTGAACACCTCCGCCGCACGATCTTCACCAATGGTCATCAACAGAATGGCGCTCTTCTCTGTTCCGCTCATACTCATAGTTCGTTACTCATCCATTGGCGTATAACCAGCGCGACCACGCGCGGATCGTTATCAGACATCTCGCGAATACGTTGACTCATCACTTCAGCACTGAGACGTTGGTTCACTTTGCGTTGCTGCTGTTGCTCGTCTTTTGTCAGGCGTACAGAAACCGCTTCTTCCTCTTCCACTCGCAGGCGTTGCGCTTCAACCTGAGCTTGTTGCGCCACTTCTTTGCGTTGCAGTTGTGGACGAACCACTTTGCGCCACAGCAGCCAGGCCACAATCAACACCAGCAACCAACGTCCCGCAGACATCAACATTTCGAAGAAGGCTTGTTGTTTCCAGAATGGCAACTCCGCACTGGATTCTTCGGTGGCGCTAAACGGTGAGTTAACAACATTGAGCGTATCGCCGCGTTTATCGGAGTAACCCATCGCTTCACGCGTCAGATTCTCAATTTGCTTCATCTGCTCGGCGGTTAACGGCAACGGCTTGCCATCGGACAGTTGGCGATAGTTAACGACCACCGCGACCGACAGACGCTGAACATCACCGACGTTCAACTTGGTATGAAGAATGGTGCGGTCAACCTCGTAGTTGGTGGTCTCGTCGCGCTGGGTGTTACTCGAGCCAGTCTGGGCTGATGTTGACGTTGCCTGTGATTGCTGTGGCTGGCCATTAGCAGGAGTGGCTTGCGGAGGCGTTGAAATTGGCGCGTTATTTGGCGGAGCGGGTTGGTTTGACAGCGCACCCGGCACACCGCCTGGGTTGCGGCCATTCACTTGCTCGCTTTGGTTGAGCTGGCGAGAACGCACGGCGGCCTGCGAGGGATCGCTGTTCGGGCGATATTGCTCTTGAGTTTGTTCTTTATTAGAGAAGTCGATTTGCGCGGTGACCTGCGCGTGAACATTACTGCTGCCTACAATAGGGCCAAGAATGGCTTCGATGCGGCGCTGGTAGCGGTTTTCGACATCCATCGCATATTTAAGCTGTGCATCGTTAAGGTCACGGCCTGCGGTATTAGATTGAGTCAGCAGGTGTCCACCCTGATCGACCAACGTCACATTACCGGGTGGCAGTCCGGCAACTGCACTCGACACCATATGCACGACGGCACTGACTTGTCCTTCATCTAACGCACGCCCCGGCTCAAGGCTGAGCGTGACAGAAGCAGAAGGGGATTTTTGTTCGCGGACAAACAACGAAGGTTTTGGCATCGCCAGATGCACACGTGCGGTTTTTACCGGGCCAAGCGTTTCGATGGTTCGGGCGAGTTCACCTTCCAGTGCTCGCTGGTAGTTCACCTGTTCACTAAACTGGCTGATACCAAACTTTTCTTGATCCAGTAATTCAAAACCGACCGCGCCGCCTTTCGGCAACCCTTGTTGCGCCATGCGCAAACGCAGGTCGTAGACTTTTTCTGCCGGGACCAAAATGGCACTGCCATTATCTGAGAAACGATACGGCACATTCATCTGGGTGAGCTGAGTCACGATGGCACCGCCGTCCTGCTCCGCCAGATTGCTATAAAGCACTTTGTAATCAGGCGTTTTGGCCCACAGCACCAGGGCGAAAATAATCGCGATAGCCGCAGCACCAGCGACCATCAGCGGGATTTTAGGATTTGCGCGAATACGGGACAGCCACTCCTGGGTTTTGTTTTGAGGCGTTTGTGCCTGGCTCGCTGCGGTCATTGAGCACCTCGCAGCTGAACGTAGACAACATATTTAATAGACAGAGTGAACAAAACGAGCTCCCACAACAAAAGTTCCACAAAGATGGCACCGTCATTATTTTCTTTCTCAAAATTTTCGATGGCTGAATTAGCTCTATTTATTGATGCTATTTAGCGCCTTTATCCTATTGACAAGGTGCTAATCTTGCCGCGTTAAAAATCACCAGGGCAGAGGAAATGGCAATTCAGGGTATTGAAGGCGTACTTCAGCAGTTGCACGCAACCGCGCTGTCAGCGGGGAATCCGGTTCAGAATTACGAACCAAAAGTGAGTTTTGCGGGTGAATTACAGGCAGCGCTTGGCCGTATCAGCGAAACACAATCCTCTGCCCGTACGCAGGCTGAAAAATTTGCCCTCGGTACACCTGGGGTTGCGCTCAATGATGTGATGGTCGATCTGCAAAAATCGTCGGTTTCGTTACAGATGGGTATCCAGGTGCGGAATAAGATGGTGGCGGCGTATCAGGACGTGATGAACATGCAAGTCTAAATACCCTTCATACTTCAAGCTGCAGGTGCGTTGGCTGCATTTGCTCACCCCAGTCACTTACTAATGTAAGCTCCTGGGGATTCACAAACTTGCCGCCTTCCTGCAACTCGAATTATTTTGGGTATTATTAATACAAGAACATCATTATATTTAATTCAAATAGTTACGGTTTCTTGTTTTTCAAGAATAACCATTTTATTGCTTGAAATAACGGTGCTATTTGATGGGACGCTTTTTAAAACCAGCGTTCCAACACCAATTGTCACGTTGTCACCTATCTCTATATCGTCGCCAATGATGCATGAATGGGCGCCCATATTGACGTTATTTCCCACTTTAAATTTGATATCGACGCCATTCTTATTACTGCCCAGGGTACAAAACTGCCTGACAGTGAAATTCTCACCGATTACACAATTTCTGTTGATAATCATCGAGTTGCCATGCCAGATCTTAAAGCCTTTTCCAATTTTTAAATGATAGTTAAGCTCAACGCCAAATAGCCCTTCATTAATAAGCCGGTTGAGTATCACAAAAGTCAGAGAGAGCGGATAAAGCGCCTTTGTTTTGGCGTGAATCGTTGCCATCCTGAAAATTAAAATAATGAGCTTGGATTTGGCGGTATTGATTTTTAAGTCATATTTTAATGTGGACAAGAAATCACGCATGGCGATGTTCCCTTTTGGATTTATGAGAATAATCTTAATTCATAATTTGTAACTCGCCATTGAGTTGAGGAAACTTTTCTCAGGTTGATAAGCAGACCACATTCAGCTGGACTGTCGGGTGTGGAAATAGCGTGTAATTAGCAGAAAGCCCGGTAAACCGGGCGATATACAAATAAAATAGCTGAGCGCGAGTGTTTTATCTCTCGCGCTGAGGGTTTAGCGTTGAATTAAATAGCGAATTGTGGGGCCGTCTTGCTGAATATCCAGCACGGTGTACCCGTGGTTTTGGGCATCTAATGGAATGTTGTTTATTGACTGCGGGCAGTCACTCACCACTTCGAGAATTTGCCCCTTCGCTAATTGTGGCATGGCTTCAAGCGTAGCAACTGCCGGGTAAGGGCAGGGTTCACCGACCATATCTAATCGGAAGTCCGGTACATAATTGTGGCTCATATGTTTTCCTTAACAGGCTGGCTGATGTGCAAATTTTTACGGCGGAAGAAGTGCTTTTCCCATCCGACAATGAGCAAAAATGCGGCCAACAACAGCAAATAGGTGACCAGCAATCCGCCCAATGGACCAAAGGTGTTGAGCAAATTGACTTTGTCCCAGTGGGTGGCAAGAGCAGGGGAAATATCGTCCCAGTAGTACGCCAGAAGAGTGGACCCGATAACGTTGCCTAGCCCAACCCACCAGTAATGAACCTGCCCTTCGACGGCGCGATACATCCAGCCGGTTTCACAGCCGCCAGCCAGCACAATCCCAAAACCAAACAGCAGACCGCCGATGACGGCGTTAGGGCCAGCCCACATAATTTTTGGGGCAACGCCCAACTGAACATAGCTGAATATACCAATAGCACTGACCGCCATACCCAGAATGATCGCTTTCGCCATATGGGTGCGCCCGGTTATCCACATATCCCGGAACGCCGAGGTGAAACAGATTTGTGCTCGCTCAATCAATAAGCCAAACCCAATGCCAAACAGCATGGCGATGCCGAGTTTCGGTTGATTCATCGCGGTCAACGCTCCCCAGCCCACCATGCCCACGAATATCAGCATACCGATGCGGAAGCGGCGTTTTGCCTGCTCGGGTTTCTGGGTGAGTGGTGAGGCGGCAGAAACTTTTTGCAGCTTGATGGGAATGCGGAACATCGGGAGAAGGGTGAATTTTGCACCGAACCACGATCCCATGGCGGTCGCTAATGCGAAGAACCAGGCATGCAAAGAAAACTGAGGGATCCCCGTAAAGAACGCGGCCAGATTACAACCCATAGCCAGACGCGCGCCAAAGCCTGCAATGATTCCGCCCAGAACCGCCTGAATAATACGTATGCGATGTTGGGGCAAACGCAGTTTTACGTTATTCGCCCACAGGGCGGCCGCAAAACACCCACCGAACATACCGATGATCATCATGCCGTCAATGCGGGTCAGGGGGTTGCCATCCAGATGAATGAGTTTGAAATATCCCCATTCTTCTGTGTGGACGCCCATTAATTGCAGGAGTTGCCCACCCCAGCGAGTAAATTCGCCGGTGACTGCCCAGAACGTTCCTGTCAGGCCGAAATAGTAAGTTGAAAGGATGCCGGCTGCGATAACCGCAGGCATGGGGGCCCAGAATTTAACAAGGTAATTTAATTTGAATTGTTGCCAGTACATTTTTTCGCCTCTGAACTCAGAAGGTTTACAGCATTTTTAGAGGGCTGTATTTAAACATCTTTGCTTTAGCGTTTCGCACACATCCCCTGGTTTTGATGATTACCATCAAACAATTCATCTTGTGAATCTCTCATGTGCTGCGCAAATGCGCCGCTATCTTCCTCTGCGCAGAGAAACACTGGCGAGCTAAGTGCTTTAATGCGAAAATTATTTTTTCTCCGCAGTCAGGATAAATGATGAAGAAGATTGCATTATTGACAGTGTTGCTGGCATTGAGCGGCTGTGTGCAGGTTGAAGATTATCGTGAAGTGGTGAAAACCCCGGCACCTGCGGGACTCGCTGGGTACTGGCAATCGCAAGGGCCGCAAAGTGAAATGGTAAGCCCTGAAGCCATAGCGACGCTGGTGGTCACACCTGCAGGGGATACGCTGGATTGTCGCCAATGGCAGCGCGTGATTGCTCTGCCAGGTAAACTGACTTTGCGCTCAGACGACTGGTACAACGTCACCAACAAGCGCGATGTTTATAGCGTTGAGCGCATCGGGGATACGCTGGAATATGCGGGGATGACGCTGAAACGTGTTGAGCAGCCAACGCAAGAATGCGCCGATTTCTTGAAGAAGAATCCTCTGGAAACTAAGTTACCGTAACAGGGGGGCTTTGAAATGGTGGATGTTGATAATCCACCTTACAGCTCACTCGGGTAATCGCTCTATACCTGGAGCACACGCCTATCGTCATCTACGCGCTACCTGCTAGAAACTATAGAAATCACCATGCAGTCGGCATTCCTGTTCACTGGTATCCGCCTTGAGACAAAGAGCGATATGTAGCATTGATGCTGTGACATAGTTGTCAGGACAAAGAATGACGGTCCTGACAATGAATGTGGAAGGAATGATTGCCTGCATCGAAAGCAAAAAGAGTAACATTTGCCTTGATCGTATGGAGTGCCTCAAACCCTGAGACAGCAAATGGGTGGCACTCCAGTATCTCCTGAAAAATAAAACGCCTTATCTGGGTACGTCTACAGTATGGGAATTTTCATTCATCTACGAGTCACCCGAAACTAATAACGCCAGGGTGCTATGATAAAAATCTCGAAAAGCTAAAGCTGGCAGCATTAATTAGCCTGAGGTGATAACTGCCTTCGCATTTACCGGATCAAGCGAACCGATAGCTTGGTTGGGTTGTATCAATACATTAATTTCTTCTGGATATGTGGCTCTTATTAAGCAATTGACATGTTTAACATTGTGATAAAAATGGAGTTATTTTAAATAATAGACAGGAATTGCTAAATAATGATTGAAAACAGTAAAATCACTGAATGTTTTTTCAGATTCTCAAGAGAGGATGGAACGTATGCATCTGAACCGATCAGGCTCAACTCTGATGGCACTATATATGGATACTCACATCCCAATGAATCCTCATGGGCTGTTATTAACGGGCATATTGCTTTTCTTAATAACGAGGGCGTAGCCAGTACTATTTTTGATGAATGCAAAATTATTGGTAATAAAATTATTATGAAGGGCGATTTTTGCCTAATACCCAATACAAAAATCCGTCATAAACTTGAACAAATTGAATTTAATTGGTCTGAAAGGCCGCGATTTAGTTTGTTAACAAAAAAACATCTTGCTCTACCAATTCAGCAATTTCAATGGGAAATTGGAGATCACACTTATGGCGTACCATTGGTACTTGAACCAGGGGGCGCAAGACTGAAAATTGGGAAGTTTTGTTCGATCGCTGGAGCGGTCACTATTATTCTCGGAAATCATAACATCCATACAGCGACGACATACCCGTTTGTATCATTACAAGAGTTCTGGCCTGGCGCAAGGGGGCTGAATATTGCGGATCACTATTCCAATGGTGATGTTGTGATTAAGAATGATGTCTGGATAGGGCATGGTGCAACCATTATGTCTGGTGTAACCATTGGCAACGGCGCAGTAATTGCAGCTCATAGCGTAGTCAATAAAGATGTTCCACCTTATGCCATAGTTGGTGGAGTACCAGCAAAGGTATTACGCTTCAAACATAGCCGAGAGCAAATTGAATCACTACTAAATATGGAATGGTGGAACTGGGAAGATGAAATCATCGATGAGAGGATATCAATGATGATGGGGGACTTGAACGAGTTTTTAGCTGCATTTGCAGATCCTTTATCTGGTGATATAAAACGTTCATAACGATGTTTGCCAGGACACAAAATTATGTAATTGGCTGTTTTTGCCATATTCTTTTTTGTGTCAAATAGAATTCAATTTCTGGGCAATAAACAATTGCAGACTTTTGCTAATCAATTTGATGCGCAACAGTCTGCGATTGGTCACCTGGAAAAATACGCCCCTTGTTTTTACCTATAACACTTCCTCAATCACCCACACACTCACACTCCCACCATTACAGGCAAAGGTTGCGTTACCATTGGCATCCGTCGTGACAATTTCATCGCGATTTCCAAGAAAATCCCGCCAGTTCTTACCGCCGTAATTATCGCCAAGGGTAATGGTTTTTTCGCCGTCATCACCGTTGGATAGCACCACCACACAACCGGGATTTTCATCCGTACCGCTGCGGCTAAACGCGATGCAATTAGGATGATCGAAATACAGGGTTTGCACGCCGTGAGCGAAGCGCTCGCGAGCATGAATCAAGTCATCCAACTGTTCAATGACGGGCATGTCGATGTGATAAATCTCGCCATCGCCACCTTCATCGTCGTAACTGGCACCGAATAAATCCGGGTAAAACACGCTCGGCACACCGTTCTCGCGCAGCAAAATCAGTGCATACGCCAGAGGTTTGAACCACGGTTCAACGGGGGCTTCGAGGGATTGCAACGGTTGCGTATCGTGATTGGCAACGAGCGTCACGGCATGGAACGGGTCAGCTTCGACCAGCGTGCCGGTGAAAATCTGGCTCATGTCGTATTCACGACCTTGCTTGGAGGCCTGGTGGAATTTCATTTGCAGTGGTGCGTCGAACAGCATTGTTTTGCCATCAACCTGGGCAATATATTCCTGAAGTGTATCCACTTCGTGCGACCAGTATTCTGCGACGATAAACAGCGGTTGTTCAGCCACTTCCTGAACGTGCTCAATCCACTCTTTGTAGAACCACGCCGGAATGTGTTTGACCGCATCTAGCCGGAAACCACTACAGCCGGTTTCGGCCATCACCCAGCGCGCCCAGTATTTCAGCTCTTCGGTCACCGCATGATTGCGAAAATCGATATTTTCGCCCATTAAATAGTCGAAATTACCGAGCTCATCATTAACCTGATCGTTCCAACCGTCGCCAGTGTAGTCGTTGATGATTTTAAAAATGCCATCTTCGGTCGGATTTTCGATGTGGTCGACACCGCTAAAGCATTTGTAATCCCAGATAAACTGCGAATATTTACCGGCGCGGGCCGGGAAGGTGTAGCGTGTCCAGGCTTCACATTCGAGCACTTCGTCGTCTATCTCATTACGATTTTCTTCGTTAACGCGATTCACGCGAATGCGCTCTTTTTCGTCAGCCCCCATTTTGTGGTTAACCACCACATCGAGCAGCACGGCGATGTCATTTTCTTGTAGGGCTTTTATCGCCGCCAGTAATTGGGTTTTATCGCCGTATTTGGTCGCCACCGATCCTTTTTGGTCAAATTCGCCAAGGTCAAAAAGATCGTAGCTGTCATAGCCTACCGAGTAGCCACCGGAGCTGCCTTTATACGCAGGCGGCAACCACACCATATTGACGCCAATATCATTGAGCGTTGCTGCACGTTCAGCAACTTCTGCCCATAACTTGCCCCCACCGGGGTAATACCAATGGAAAAATTGCAATAGAGTAGGATTGCGCATTTGTTGGCTCCATAATCAGGGATCTCAATTATGGATGATATGTCTGGAAATGCCTGGTGCGAATAAAGCGCCGTCTTTACCGCACCTGGGGGAGTGAATTAGGGCGTGGTTTCCTGGTTGTCTTGTGGCGCAAGGATCTGGCCTCCTTGTTTTCCGTAGGCGGTTAAAACCGATTGTTGTATGGATGATTGACCCACCAGTATTGCCAGTTCATCCATACGTATCTGCAGCAAACGCTTGATTTCGCTTTCGTTGTCCAGAATGTTGCGCAAAATGGGACGGAGTTGCTCTTGCATCTGCATTGAAAGCTTGATGTCGTTCATGAATTGAGTCAGCTCGTGCACCGCATTAACGTAATCCATTTCACTGGCGATTAAGTCTTCCCACATTCCTTTGCGGGCGTTGTTCAGCATCACTTTACTTTGCTCTAATAATTGCTGATAGCGAGTGTATAGTTGCGGTGCATGGTTCATTAGACTGCGTCCTGAATCCGGTTAGGGGTCAGAGCAACTTCTTTCCAGGCGTCGGCAATATTTCGCAGCAAGTTCTCGACCTCTTCGATCGCGCTGACATCATTGTGCAAGTTGGCCTGGAAGATACGTCGCACCATATAAGTATAAAGAGCGAGCAGATTCTGCGTCAGCTCATCGCTGCTGGTTTCATCAATTCCGATTTTCAGTCCGTTATCGATGATATTAATGGCTTTGGACAGCGAAAGGCCTTTCCCTTCCAGATTGCCATCTTGCAAAAATAGACGCGCACGGACTAACGCATTGAGCGCACCATCAAACAGCATGGTCACCAACTGTTGCTGGCTGGCGCTCATTACTGCGCTTTCCACTTCAATTCTTGCATAGGCCTGAGTACCTTTTGCCCCGTACATATCTGCTCCTGAATTAATTATTTTTTGGAACTGCTGGTATCAAATTGCTGGGTCAGATAGCTGCTGGTGGAGTTCAGTGAACTCATCATGACGTCCAGTTGGGTAAATTGCGCCTTGTAGCGCGCCATCTCCGAATCAATACGCTCACTGGCCTTGTTGTACTGCACGGTCAGATTGTTCAGCGTTTTGCTCACGCCATCCGTTGCCGCCTTGATGATCCCGGTGTTGGAGAGCCAACTGGTCACGTTGTTGCCGATGATGGTGGTGATGCCGCTGGCTTTACCATCGCCAACAATCATCTCTTTCACTCCAGCCGCATCTTTTTTCAGCGCCGTTTTCAGTTTGTCGTTATCGAGTTCCAGCTTTCCGGTGTTCGGATCAGAGGTCACGCCAATTTGTGCCAGTGTCTTAAATGATGAGCTGCTCTGCGGATTGTTGAGTAACCCTTTCAGTTGCGTCTGGATGGTACGCAGGGTGCTGTCACCCAGCAGTGCACCGTTGCTGGTATCTTGAGTGTCAGCCCCTGCATCCACTTTGGTATATTTAGTCAGGCTACTGAAGGTGTCTTGCAATGCGTTATAGGCATCGACCCAGGCTTTGACTGCGCTTTCAGCTTTCGACGTATCTTTGGTAATGGTCAGCGTTTGGTTGCCGGTGGTGACATCATTCAGGTTAAGGGTGATGTCTTCCAGCGCGTCGCTGATAGTGTTGCTGCTGTTGGTGATTTTAATATTGTTAACCGTTAGCTCAGCATTTTGCGCGGTCACGCTCTCTACCATGCCGTTGGCTGCATCAGTATTGGTGCCGTTGTAGCCCATAAAACTTTGCAGGGCGCTATCACCGCTGACACTCAGGCTCATTGCGTTGTCGCTGCCGGTACTGTCAGAAGTAATAGACAGGCGATATTCGCCATTGCCGACGTTGATAATACTGGCGCTGACGCCGGCCTTGGCGTTATTGATGGAGTCGCGAATCCCGCTCAATGAGGAGTTGGCCGCGCTGATATCAATGGTTATTGGTTTCTTATCGCCACCTTGTTGAATGGTCAACACGCTGTCGCCAGTGGCAATGGCTGTTTTGCTGTCGGGCTGGGTATTTTTGGTGGTCAGCGTTTGTGATTGCGCAAGCTGAGTGACGTTAATCGTATATTTCCCGGCTACCGCATTACCGGTTGTGGTTGCGCTGAACGCCGTGCTACTGCTGCTGGTCGATGTGGCGGTAAAGAGATCCGCTTTATTCAGCGCAGTATTGGCGGTCTGGAAGGTCACCAGCGCACTTTTCAACGTGCCGTATCCGCTAAGTTTTGCAGTGTAGGAGCTTTGTTGTTTTGAGATTGGCGTTAACGTGGCTTTTTGCGCAGCCTGCAGGCTGTCCAAAATGCTGCTCAGATCCAGACCGGACCCAATTCCCAGCGTAGAAATACTAGCCATATTATTTCCTTAATGTATCGACGCATAAAATGAATACCGGGAGTATCGGCCTGGAAACCACAAAGTTTACGATTAATTTCTTTTTTTTAATGGCGAGAATAGCGACAGGGGAAAAGAGTATTTCCGGCGCTAAAAAATATTTCTGTGAATGTGAAAAAATTCTAAAGGTTGTGAATGACCAGACGATAACAGGTTTAACGGCAACGAAGCCGACGGGTGGAAGCCCAACCCATAAACCGTAGACTTGAAACACAGGAAAATAAATCATGGCACAAGTCATTAATACCAACAGCCTTTCGCTCATCACTCAGAACAACATCAACAAGAACCAGTCTGCTCTGTCGACTTCTATTGAGCGTCTGTCTTCTGGCTTACGTATTAACAGCGCCAAGGACGATGCAGCGGGTCAGGCGATTGCTAACCGTTTCACCTCTAACATTAAAGGCCTGACTCAGGCTGCGCGTAACGCCAACGACGGTATCTCTGTTGCACAGACCACTGAAGGCGCACTGTCAGAAATCAACAACAACTTACAGCGTGTGCGTGAACTGACTGTTCAGGCATCAACCGGTACTAACTCCGCTTCTGACCTGTCTTCTATCCAGGACGAAATCAAATCCCGCCTGTCTGAAATTGACCGTGTATCCGGCCAGACTCAGTTTAACGGCGTGAACGTGCTGGCAAAAGACGGAAAAATGTCTATCCAGGTTGGTGCAAACGATGGTCAAACTATTGATATCGATTTGAAAAAAATCGACTCTAAGACTCTGGGCCTGGACAGCTTTAACGTAAATGGCCCGGTAAGTTCTGGTGGAGCCTTTGGAACAACATCGACAGTGGCAAAAGCTGCTGACTTTACTTCTTATTACGGTTCTACCACCAATGTTTCAGGGGCTACTGTCGCTGAAACTACACCTAATGACTTGGCAACTCGTCTTGGTGTTGCTAGCGGTAGTGTTACTTTGGCTACAGGAGGTGTATACGCAGATGATAATGGCAATCTGTTTGCGAAAGTTACAATCACACCATCCAATGCAACTGAAGTTAATAACCTGAAAGCTAATGGTATTGATAGCGCGAGTGGTAAACCAGCTGATTACTTCATCGCACTGGATCCTCAATCTGCAGATACTAAGACCGCTGCAGGTACTGCTGCATTCAAGATCGATACAACTAACTTGAGCTTGAGCAGTTTGACCACGGGGGCTGCTTCAAGTCCATTGGCAAAATTGGATGCCGCCATTGCTACCGTAGACAAATTCCGTTCTTCTCTGGGTGCAGTGCAGAACCGTCTGGATTCTGCGGTTACTAACCTGAACAACACCACTACTAACCTGTCTGAAGCGCAATCCCGTATTCAGGATGCAGACTATGCGACCGAAGTGTCTAACATGTCTAAAGCGCAGATCATTCAGCAAGCGGGTAACTCTGTGTTGGCAAAATCTAACCAGGTTCCACAGCAAGTTCTGTCTCTGCTGCAGGGCTAATAATCGCCTGGTTACGCTCTAAACCCCCGCTTCCTCGCTAAGGAATCCTCAGCAGCAAGCGGGTAAAAAAGACAGAGGCATAGAGAGATGTGATCTATTGATTTTTCGACCAATTCAAGAAGATTACCTCTATGCCTGCTTATCAGATATGCCATAAATTTCTCCGGATACCTTTATCCTGTTTTATCAAAGTTGCCAGTTTTCCCTGCATGGTTCTACCGTTACCTATATCGAACTCCCGTTCCGGGGAATCTTCATGAAGATATTCCGTTTATATTCGTCAATATCATGTCCTCAGAGCCAGCCAGATTTGTGTCGGACGTTGACTTCCCCGTTTGAGACAGAATGGATATTAACATTGTCTATAGATAAAACCTCAAAATCACGAATTCAACTTCATATTCAATCAATTTGATTTGCCGATCAAAAACAGGGATTAGGGTGTTTTTTAATGGGTATTGCAGGAATTAAATAAAATGGCCTGAGTTATGGTGAAGTCTGTTTATTTATTTCCACGCCAGTCTGCTGTCTGCTATCCATAGGAAAAGTGTTTATGGCTCACCCTGCGCTTGTTAGTATTATTATCCCAGCTTATAAATCCATATGGTTTGAGCAATCGCTAACCAGTGCGATTGCCCAGGATTACCCCCACTGCGAAATTATTGTCTGCGACGACTGTCCGAATGAGAGTATTAGCGAGATAGTGAAGCGCTATCAAGACCGCTGCCAGCATACTATCCGCTATTTCCGCAACCATCCGGCATTGGGTGATGTGGGAAACTACGAAAGATGTTTCCATGAAAGCCAGGGAAAATACATAAAGCTTTTTTCTGATGATGACGTTCTTCACTCCACTTGCGTCAGCAAGCTGGTGGCAGCTATTGAAATACATGATGATGTTCGTATCGCAACTTCCCGCCGCCAACGAATTGATGCCTCAGGGAATAACGCCTCTGACATTCTGGCAACGTCGAGTCCAGTAGCACAGGACAGTATCCTGTGGGGCCGCGATATTATCGCTTTTCAAACCCAGCAGATGATTAATTTCATTGGTGAATTTTGCACGGTTTTAGTGCATCGCGATGACATTCTGGAATTGATGGCGACCGAAGATGGCTTATTTAGCCTCAATGGAGAGGTCATACACTTCTTTGAAGATTTGATGATGTTTACCCGGGTTTTCTGCAACGGGCATCTGGCTTATTTAACTGAAGTGCTGAGTCAATTCCGTATTTCCCGTGTCCAGAAAAGTGATATTGCCCGTCGCGGAGATCCGCGCAGCGAAAAAAGCTCTCTTGCATATATTGAATATGCAAATCAGCTGGTGCAAGAAGTGCCAGGCTGTGCAAGCGGTTTGGTTCGCGTCGCACCGCTAAGCCAGCCGCAACAGTTTGCTGAAAAAGACATTCTGACGCATATGCAGCATGAATTAATCCAAAGCCAGTTCCGTGATTGGTTAGGTGCGCGTAAATTGCTCGATAGTGAACGCCGTCTTACCGATGCCTGGGTTGAGACGCGTGATAAAAATGTCGAACTGGCGGTTATCATCGATAGCGCTGGTGCTGAAACTGATCTGGTTGATGCAACGCTTAATTCACTGAAAGGTGATTATCCAGGACTGACTCTGTCCGTAGTTGTGACGGACGAGGGCATTCCAGGGTTTAATCATGCGATTAAGGAAGTGTGTGCTGAGTGGTTGCTGGTTATCCCCGCAGGGGCAACATTTTACCCGTCAGCTTTATTATCTCTCGGTACAACGCTTATGCAGGCAGGCAGTTTGTTGGCGGTTTACTGTGATGAAACCTTTAGTCCGGATGAATTACAAATGGCTGTGCGATTCCGGCCGGACTTTAACCTGGATCTACTGCTGAGTTCGCCAGGGATCATGGCTCACCATTGGCTTTGGAGACGTGAACTCCTGCTTGCGGCAGAGGGCTTCGATGCCGTTTTCCCTGGGGCGTATGAATTAGACCTTGCATTAAAAGTGGTAGAGACGCAGGGATTTGGTCCAATAGGACATCTTGGCGAACTGTTACTGAATACTGAAATATTCAAAGATCATAACTCGGATGAGTTGGCTGCCATCACCCAACATCTCGCCAGACGTGGCTTTACCAATGCTGAAGTAGTGAAAACAGCACATGGTAACTATCGAGTGGAATATCGCCATGATCAGCGGCCGTTAGTTTCCCTGCTGGTCCTGGCCGACAGCGATCTCCCGGCCCTGATTACCTGTGTGACTTCACTTATTGAAAAAACGACCTGGCTGAATTATGAACTGATTGTGGTGGCAGATAATACGCAAAGCACGCAGGCGCTGGACTGGCTTGAAAGTATTTGTCAGGTGGATCCTGAACGGCTCCAGTTTATTGGATATACCGGTTCTTACCACATTGGCGCTATGACTAACCTTGGCGCTGAGAAAGCCAAGGGTGACTACTTGGTCACGATGCACACTTCGCTTGCGGTGACAGAAGGCAACTGGCTGGAACAGTTAATGAACCACGGATTGCGCCCGGAAGTGGGGATTGTGGGCGGAAAACAATTCTATGCCGATGGCACAATACATCATGCAGGCTACGTGCTGGGCGTTAACGGTGTGGCGGACGATGCCTTCTACGGGGTAAATGATGCTCATAAGGGATATATGGGGCGCTTGCATGCCGATCAGAATTATTCGGCTGTCTCTGGCGAGTTTATGCTGGTGTGTAGAAGCTTGTTTGCCGAATGCAACGGTATGGATGAAAACCTGACATCCCTGAGTGATGTCGATTTTTGTTTACGTGCCAGAGAGCTGGGATACTTAACCGTTTGGACTCCGCATGCCCGTATTCTTCGTACTCCGAGCAAAAAGCATGAAACGGACACCCAGCGGGATAAGCGTTTAGCGCGGAAGAAAGAGGATGAAGACCGCGTATTCGCTCACTGGATGCCGCAAATCGCTAATGACAATGCCTACAATGTGAATTTATCACTCAGCGAGCAACCGTTTACTATTTGCTCTGATAGCTTACTGAGCTGGCGTCCACTGTCATGGAAACCATTACCTGTTGTGGTACCGCATATGGCCGATTACATGGGCTGTGGTTACTATCGAATCATTAAGCCTTTTGAAGCAATGCAGCGGGATGCCATCGTTGACGGAAAGTTGTCTGAAGAGCTGCTGAGTGTGCCTTACCTTGCACGCTATCAACCGGATAGCATTGTCATCCAGCGTAATATCTCCCTGGGTTTTCACGAGTGGGTGCGTCGTACAAGCAAATTAACTAACGTCTTCAAGGTGTTTGAACTTGATGACTATTTGCCGAATATCCCGCTGAAAAGCCATCACCGTTCGCAATTTGGATCAGACGTTATGAAAATGTTGCGAAAAAGTCTGAGCTATATGGACAGATTTGTCGTCTCTACTGAGCCACTGGCCGATGCATTGGGCGATCTCCATCGTGATATCGTTGTCATGCCAAACTGTCTTTCACTCGACTGGTGGGGAAATCTGCACAGCTTGCGCAATCAAGGGAAGAAACCGCGTATTGGTTGGGCTGGTGGTTCAAGTCATACCGGCGATCTTGAGATGATCCTTGATGTAGTGAAAGCGTTTGCTGGTGAGGTTGAATGGGTGTTCTTTGGCATGTGCCCGCCTAAATTACGACCTTATGTGGACGAATTCCACGAAGGGATTGATATTGCTCTTTATCCGCAAAAACTGGCATCGTTGAATCTCGATCTGGCGTTGGCACCGGTAGAAGATAATTTGTTCAATGCCTGTAAGAGTAATTTACGTTTGCTCGAGTATGGTGCCTGTGCGGTTCCGGTTATTTGTAGCGATGTGGCCTGTTACCGTGGGAATTTGCCTGTAACCCGGGTGAAGAATCGCTTCAAAGAGTGGCATGATGCAATCCGCATGCATCTGAACGATCCTAATGCCAGTGAGAAAATGGGACAGCAACTCCAGCAGGCGATTTATCAGCATCATATGCTGCAAGGTGACGTTCTCAATCGTTGGTCGAAAGCCTGGTTACCTTCCTGATAATGCACCATTAAGCCACTTCGGTGGCTTAATGGTGCTTACCCCCAACTCTGATCCTTCCATGCTGTCTGTCATACCCAATCTTCAGAAATTGTCTTTCATGAAACACTGACATTTCCTTTTGGGATAGCTTCTTAATGGGGCTATTTTGGTTACGCCCTTAAAATAGACTGCTTTTTTAGCGCCTATTCTTGCGATTAAAAACCCTCCAGAAACGGATAATCATGCCGATAACTCAACTAACGCAGGGCTGTTTATCGTGAATTCACTGTATACCGCTGAAGGTGTAATGGATAAACACTCGCTGTGGCAGCGTTATGTACCATTGGTGCGTCACGAAGCATTGCGCCTGCAGGTACGCCTGCCCGCGAGTGTGGAGCTTGACGACCTGCTACAGGCGGGCGGCATCGGGTTGTTGAACGCAGTGGACCGTTATGATGCCCTGCAAGGAACGGCATTTACTACCTACGCGGTGCAGCGCATCCGTGGGGCGATGCTTGATGAGTTGCGCAGCCGTGACTGGGTGCCACGCAGCGTCAGGCGTAACGCCCGTGGTGTTGCGCAGGCAATTGGTCAACTGGAGCAAGAGCTGGGCCGTAATGCTACCGAAACAGAAGTGGCAGACCGGTTGGATATCCCGCTCAACGAATACCGCCAGATGTTGCTCGACACGAACAATAGCCAACTCTTCTCTTATGACGAGTGGCGTGAAGAGCATGGCGACAGTATCGAACTGATTACTGAAGAGCATCAGCAGGCGAACCCATTACAACAATTGTTGGAGGGGAATCTTCGCCAACGCGTGATGGATGCGATAGATGCACTACCGGATCGTGAAAAGATGGTGCTGACTCTTTACTACCAGGAAGAGCTGAATCTCAAAGAGATTGGCGCGGTACTGGAAGTGGGGGAGTCGCGCGTCAGTCAGTTGCACAGCCAGGCGATTAAACGCTTACGCACAAAGCTCGGTAAGTTGTAGGGAGTGCCGCACATTATAAGACGACCGGGATAACATCATGACGGTACAGCAATCCAAAAAGCGTCCATTGAGCCGCTATTTAAAAGACTTTAAACACACACAGACTCATTGTGCCCATTGCGCAAAAATACTCGACAGGATCACGCTGACGCGTTGTGGTGAAATTGTCAGCAAAACCGCTATTGCACAGCTTGATTCGCTCATTGATGAAAATAGTTGGCAGACTGAGCGCCAGTCCTGGGCGGCGTTGTGCCGTTTCTGCGGTGATTTGTATTCCAAAGAGCAGCAGCACTATTTCGATATCATCGGCTTTAAAGAGTACCTGTTCGAACAAACTGAGATGAGCCATGGCACCATTCGTGAGTATGTGGTGCGCTTGCGTCGACTCGGTAACCATCTGTCTTCACAGAATATTCCTCTTCCTTCTTCC
Organism: Buttiauxella selenatireducens; assembly: GCF_031432975.1. Classification (GTDB taxonomy): domain Bacteria; phylum Pseudomonadota; class Gammaproteobacteria; order Enterobacterales; family Enterobacteriaceae; genus Buttiauxella; species Buttiauxella selenatireducens. The sequence goes on from NZ_CP133838.1 coordinate 1,906,321, forward strand.
CCTGTCGCCTACCTCGACGATTCATTTGACGCGTGGTTGCCGCCAACCAGTACCAATAATTACCGTATTGCTCTGCGCAAGTACGGGCAATTTCAAACCCTGAATCAAAATAGGGATGTCCATTTCCAGGAAAATAAATCAACTTCTGATATATATTAAAAAGGCATAAGTTGTAGCACAGTGGTTTTGATTGATTATATTAAGTCGTTACAATACAACCAAAATATAAACATTCGGGGTAACTATGAAATTAGCAATGGTGGGGCGTCAGGCGCTGATGGGCGTACTGGCTGTGGCATTGGTAGCGGGTGCGAGTGTTAAAACGTTCGCCGCCGAAAACTTACTGGCGAAAGTGAAAGAGCGCGGCACATTGCTGGTTGGGCTGGAAGGGACTTATCCTCCGTTTAGCTTCCAGGGTGATGACGGCAAACTGACCGGTTTTGAAGTGGAATTTGCAGAACAGCTGGCGCAGCATCTGGGCGTAAAAGCAGACCTCAAACCCACCAAATGGGACGGTATGCTGGCGTCGCTGGACTCTAAACGCATCGATGTGGTGATTAACCAGGTGACCATTTCTGATGAGCGTAAGAAGAAATACGATTTCTCCACTCCTTATACCGTTTCTGGTATCCAGGCGTTGGTGAAGAAAGGCAACGAAGGCAGCATTACCGGGCCGGACTCCCTGAAAGGTAAAAAAGTCGGCGTCGGTCTTGGGACTAACTACGAAGAGTGGTTACGTGCCAATGTGCAGGGCGTTGATATCCGTACTTATGACGATGACCCAACGAAGTATCAGGATCTGCGCGTAGGCCGTATTGATGCGATTCTGGTCGACCGTCTGGCGGCATTGGATCTGGTGAAGAAAACCAAAGATACCCTGGCGGTAGCAGGTGATGCGTTCTCACGTCAGGAAGCCGGTGTCGCCGTACGTAAAGGCAACGAAGACCTGGTCGAAGCGATTAACAAAGGCATCGCTGACATGCAGAAAGATGGCTCTCTGGCTAAGCTTTCTGAGAAGTGGTTTGGTGCTGACGTAACCAAGTAATATCCGATAATCTGAAAAGGGTGCTGATTCCAGCACCTTTTTTATTTGTATCTGCGGGCAAACCGCCAGGCTGGTGCATAATAAATAAATCTGGAATTTTTATAAGTGTAACGGAGTCGCTCATGTCACTGCATAATCTGACGCGTTTCCCGCGTCTGGAATTCATCGGCGCCCCGACGCCTCTCGAATATCTGCCGCGTTTTTCCGATTATCTCGGCCGCGAAATCTACATCAAACGTGATGACACCACGCCAATGGCGATGGGGGGAAATAAGCTTCGTAAACTTGAGTTTCTGGCCGCCGATGCGTTGCGTGAAGGGGCTGATACGCTGGTGACGGCGGGGGCTATTCAGTCAAACCACGTGCGCCAGACTGCGGCGGTTGCCGCAAAACTTGGCCTAAAGTGCGTAGCTTTACTGGAAAATCCCATTGGTACGCAGGCTGAAAACTATCTCACCAACGGCAACCGTTTGATGCTCGACCTGTTCGATGCTGAAATCGAAATGTGTGACGCGCTGCATTCGCCGGACCAACAACTCGAAGAGATTGCCGTTCGCCTCGAAGCGCAAGGTTTTCGCCCGTACGTGATCCCTGTTGGTGGCTCGAATGCACTGGGCGCGTTGGGTTATGTTGAGAGTGCGCTGGAAATCGCGCAACAGTGTGAAGGTGCGGTCAGTGTTTCATCGGTAGTCGTGGCTTCGGGAAGCGCAGGAACGCATGCTGGGCTGGCGGTTGGCCTTGAGCAAGTCATGCCGGATGTCGATTTAATCGGCGTGACGGTTTCGCGCACTATCGCGCAGCAGTTGCCAAAAGTAGAAGCGTTGCAGCAGGCGGTCGCACAATCGCTGAGTGTCAGCGCGTCAAACCCCATCCATTTATGGGATGATTATTTCGCACCGGGGTATGGTCAGCCTAACGAAGAAGGGCTTGAAGCCATTAAATTGTTAGCGCGTCTGGAAGGGATCTTGCTCGATCCAGTTTATACCGGCAAAGCGATGGCGGGATTAATTGATGGTGTGGCGCAGAAGCGTTTTAAAGACGACGGCCCAATTATCTTTATTCATACGGGCGGAGCGCCAGCGCTGTTTGCGTATCATCCGCACGTATAATTACCCGTCATACTTGAAGTTGCCTCTGCGTTGGCTGCACTCACTCACCCCAGTCACTTACTCAAGTAAGCTCCTGGGGACTCCCGAGTTTGCCGCCTGGATGCAACTCCAATTATTTAGGGTATAGCTAATAATAAAAAACAGGGTACATCTAAGTATGCAAGAAAGTATTCAACTGGTGCTGGACTCGGCACCGTTTCTGCTCAAAGGTGCCGTCTTTACGCTGCAACTCAGCATCGGCGGTATGTTCTTTGGGTTGATACTCGGCTTTTTGTTGGCGCTGATGCGTTTGTCATCGTTTTTGCCGTTTCGCTGGCTATCGCGTTTTTACGTGTCGATTTTTCGCGGGACACCGTTAATCGCTCAGCTCTTCATGATCTATTACGGCTTACCGCAGTTTGGCATTGAACTGGATCCTATTCCGGCGGCGATGATTGGTTTGTCGCTCAATACCGCCGCCTACGCATCCGAAACGTTACGTGCGGCGATTTCGTCTATCGAGAAAGGGCAGTGGGAAGCCGCAGCCAGTATCGGGATGACGCCGTGGCAAACGTTGCGTCGGGCGATTTTGCCGCAGGCCGCGCGTGTCGCGTTACCGCCGCTGAGCAACAGTTTTATCAGTCTGGTGAAAGACACGTCCCTTGCGGCAACCATTCAGGTTCCGGAACTGTTTCGCCAGGCGCAGCTTATTACCTCCCGTACTCTTGAGGTATTTACCATGTATCTCGCGGCATCTTTGATTTACTGGGTAATGGCAACGGTGCTCTCGTCGTTGCAAAACTACTTTGAAAATCAGCTAAACCGCCAGGACAGGGATCCAAAATGAGCGCAATCGACGTAAAACAACTGGTCAAAAAATTCCACGGGCAGACCGTGCTGCATGGTATCGATCTGGAAGTGAAAGCGGGCGAAGTGGTGGCGATCATCGGGCCAAGTGGTTCCGGTAAAACCACCTTGCTGCGTTGCATTAATTTACTGGAAGAGCCCGAATCTGGGACCATCAAGGTCGGTGAAATTTCCATTGATGCGGCGCAGTCGCTCAGTAAACAGAAAAATCGCGTGCGGGAATTGCGCCAGCACGTGGGATTCGTGTTTCAAAGCTTCAACCTTTTCCCCCATCGAACGGTGATTGAGAACATCATCGAAGGGCCGGTTATCGTGAAAGGTGAACCGAAGGACGAAGCTATTGCGCGGGCACGTGAATTGCTGGCAAAAGTCGGCCTGAGCGGTAAAGAAACCAGCTATCCGCGTCGTCTTTCCGGTGGACAGCAACAACGTGTGGCGATTGCACGCGCGTTGGCGATGCGACCAGAAGTGATTTTGTTTGATGAGCCAACGTCAGCGCTCGATCCTGAGCTGGTGGGCGAAGTGTTGAGCACTATCCGCCAACTCGCGGAAGAAAAACGCACGATGGTCATCGTGACGCATGAAATGAGCTTTGCACGTGATGTTGCTGACCGTGCCATTTTTATGGATCAAGGCCGCATTGTTGAGCAGGGGCCAGCACGTGAATTGTTTGCCAATCCTAAACAACCACGCACGCAACAGTTCCTGGAAAAATTCCTCACCCAATGATCGGTATGGCCCCATTCGGGGCCATTAACCGTTGCGTGTGATGGATAAATCATAAGCTAAATTAATGAGGTAATGGCCATTTAGCGCGATTTTTCAATATTCTGCGCCAATGGCCGTTTTATCATATAAATAATATTGATAAATGTGATAGCGTTAGGCATTACATTTGTAAATGATTTCCGTGTCAGGAGAATCGCCAGACATAATGGACGATCGCAACTTTTTTATCTGGCGGCAGGATGCGCTGAATATCTTCCAGTCTGTGACTCAGGCTGACGAAATAACGAAAATACTTCATCAGCAAACGGCATTGCTGGAATTTGACTATTACTCCTTGTGCATTCGTCACCCGGTCCCCTTTACGCGCCCGAAGACGTCGTTAAAGTCGACATATCCCCAGCGTTGGCTCGACCATTATCATGCAGAAAATTATTTCGCTATTGATCCGGTTTTACGCCCTGAAAATTTCATGCGCGGGAATCTGCAGTGGAATGACGAGCTTTTTAGTGACACGCAGGATTTCTGGGATGCGGCAAGAGATCACGGCCTGCGACGCGGCATAACCCAGTGCGTGATGGCACCTAATCGTGCGCTGGGCTTTTATTCGGTCTCGCGCACGGTGGGGAAAGGCAAAGTTTTGCCTGAGGATGAACTGCAAATGCGCCTGCAATATTTGGCGGAACTGAGCTTAATGACGTTAATGCGTCTTAATGACCCATCAATGGCAGCGATGGCATTAAAGCTGAGCAAACGTGAGCGAGAAATATTGCAATGGACTGGCGAGGGGAAAACATCAGCTGAGATCGCAATTATTTTGTCGATATCAGAAAATACAGTGAATTTTCACCAGAAAAATATGCAAAAGAAATTTAATGCACCTAATAAAACACAAATTGCCTGTTATGCAGCAGCGATAGGGATTATTTAATATTCCCGCCTACCTGCATCTTGAAATTCTTGGGCATATAAAGAAGGTCTTGCGGGGTTTGTGCAACGAAACGGCTGGAGAACCTGAGCTCATCCAGCCGTCGCGATTCGATTACTGACGGTATGCCTGTTTAATTTGCTTAACAGTATTACCAAAAACGTCTGCGTGGGCCGAGTCTTCCATTTGAGCGATTTGCTTTTCCATTTTGATAATAACCTTGCCTGCATCGGCTTGGCCCATGGCTTTCAGCATCTGAGTTAGCATTGCCTTCAGACAGGTGACTTCAATAGCCAATTCACTACTGTTGTCTGCGGTGGAAAAATCAGGAGTGCTCATTCGTGTTCCTCGGTCTCGGTTGGTACACCGTTGTTTCGTGTAACGGTTTCGTAAGGCGGCGGAGTATAGCACAGTCGTAAACCATTTTATTAGTGGTTACGTGAAGGTGCCAGCGTGGTCACTGTACAATGCGAGTGATTGTATTGAATTTGTTTATTTATAGTTAAAAAAACGTAACGATGCGATCGTTATTTAATATTTCTATTACAAGTGGATTTTGGTTTTTTTTAATATGAAAAGCATTTTTACTATTTATATCGATGAATCAATCTGTTTTCTGTCTCTACCTCCCGTGTACAATTAAATTTCCAAACAGGTGTAAGTTCTGAAAATCTGTTTTTATATTTTAAAGTTGCCTGAAAACCCGTTAATATGGTTTAGTAATTTTCAGCAGCGTTATCCCTATTCTGGAGAGGTCCCCTTGATCAACGTACTTCTTGTTGATGACCACGAACTGGTGCGCGCAGGGATACGACGCATTCTTGAAGATATCAAAGGGATCAAGATATCAGGTGAAGCAAATTGCGGTGAGGATGCCGTAAAGTGGTGCCGTAGTCATCCGGTTGATGTTGTCCTGATGGACATGAACATGCCGGGTATTGGTGGCCTGGAAGCAACACGCAAAATCGTGCGGTATTCAACCGATATCAAAGTGATTATGCTGACGATTCACACCGAGAATCCGTTACCTGCGAAAGTTATGCAAGCGGGTGCCTCTGGTTATTTAAGTAAAGGTGCCGCGCCACAAGATGTGGTAAATGCGATTCGTTCGGTCAATGCGGGGCAGCGCTACATAGCGTCAGATATTGCCCAACAGATGGCATTAAGCCAGATTGAACCTGAAAAAACAGACACGCCGTTTGCGAGTTTGTCTGAGCGTGAATTACAGATTATGCTGATGATCACCAAAGGCCAGAAGGTCAATGAGATCTCAGAGCAGCTTAATCTCAGCCCGAAAACGGTCAACAGTTACCGTTACCGCATGTTTAGTAAACTGAATATCAGTGGCGATGTTGAGCTGACACACCTGGCCATTCGTCATGGTTTATTTAGTGCGGAGACGTTAATCAGTAGTGAGTGAAATCTTTGACCCACGAGCTTTTCTTAAAACCGTAACCAGTAAACCTGGCGTCTATCGTATGTATGACGCCAGTGAAACGGTCATTTACGTTGGTAAAGCAAAAGACTTGAAGAAGCGTTTGTCGAGCTACTTCAGGAGCAATCTTGCAAGCCGTAAAACAGAAGCTCTGGTTGCCTTAATCCAGCATATTGACGTGACGGTCACTCACACCGAAACCGAAGCGTTGTTGCTGGAACACAACTACATCAAACTGTATCAGCCGCGTTACAACGTGCTGCTGCGTGATGACAAATCCTATCCCTTTATTTTCCTCAGTAGCGATACTCACCCGCGACTTGCAATGCATCGTGGGGCGAAACACGCGAAAGGGGAATATTTTGGGCCATTCCCGAATGGCTACGCAGTGCGCGAAACTCTGGCGTTATTGCAGAAAATTTTCCCGATTCGCCAGTGCGAAAATAATGTCTATCGCAATCGTTCGCGCCCTTGTTTGCAATATCAAATTGGGCGGTGCCTCGGGCCATGCGTGGCAGGTTTAGTCAGTGAAGATGACTATGCTCAGCAAGTGGAATATGTCCGTTTGTTCCTGTCCGGTAAAGACGATCAGGTTCTGAATCAACTGATCGCCAGGATGGAAGAGGCGAGCAAAAATCTGGCGTTTGAAGAAGCCGCGAGAATTCGCGATCAAATTCAGGCGGTGCGTCGCGTAACTGAGAAACAGTTTGTTTCCAATACGGGCGATGATTTGGACGTGATTGGTGTGTCGTTTGATGCGGGTATGGCATGCGTGCACGTGCTTTTTATTCGTCAGGGCAAAGTATTAGGCAGCCGAAGTTATTTCCCCAAAGTGCCAAACGGCACAGAACTCTCAGAAGTGGTCGAAACATTTGTCGGTCAGTTCTATTTGCAAGGCAGTCAGATGCGCACCTTGCCTTCTGAAATTCTGCTCGATTTCAATCTGCCGGATAAAACCTTGCTGTCAGACTCTTTAACTGAGCTGGCTGGGCGGCGAATCAACGTGCAGACCAAGCCTCGCGGTGACCGCGCGCGTTACCTCAAACTGGCCCGAACCAATGCGGCAACGGCGCTGGTGACGCGTCTTGCGCAGCAATCAACCATCCATCAGCGATTAACGGCCCTGGCCAGCGTGCTTGAATTGCCCGAAATCAAACGGATGGAGTGCTTTGACATCAGCCACACCATGGGCGAGCAAACCGTGGCCTCCTGTGTCGTTTTTGATGCCAATGGCCCGCTGCGTGCCGAATATCGACGCTACAACATTGAAGGCATTACGCCGGGCGATGATTATGCCGCGATGAATCAGGTGCTGCGTCGTCGCTACGGTAAGGCGATAGATGAGAGCAAAGTGCCCGATGTGATTCTCATTGACGGCGGGAAAGGGCAACTCGGCCAGGCGAAAGCGGTATTTGCGGAGCTGGATGTTCCCTGGGACAAACATCATCCTCTGTTGCTGGGCGTGGCAAAAGGGGCTGACCGTAAAGCCGGACTGGAGACATTGTTCTTCGAACCGGAAGGTGAGGGGTTCTCATTGCCACCAGATTCCCCAGCGCTACACGTTATTCAGCATATCCGTGATGAATCCCACGACCATGCGATTTCTGGCCATCGCAAAAAACGTGCAAAAGTAAAAAATACCAGTGCGCTGGAGACAATCGAAGGCGTTGGGCCAAAACGTCGTCAGATGTTGTTGAAATATATGGGGGGATTGCAACCATTAAAGAATGCATCCGTAGAAGAAATCGCAAAAGTGCCGGGTATCTCGCAAGCGTTGGCAGAAAAGATCTTCTACTCGTTGAAACATTAAGGGCTCTGTAGCAACATAGAGACAATTTCCACTTACGACAGACAGTTAACCAGCACTATGCAATTTAATATCCCAACATTGCTTACTCTGTTTCGTATCATCCTTATCCCATTCTTTGTGCTGGCTTTTTATCTGCCGTTTAGTTGGGCGCCATTCCTATGCGCGTTTATCTTCTGGTTTGCCGCTATCACTGACTGGTTTGATGGTTATCTGGCGCGTCGCTGGAACCAAAGCACGCGTTTTGGCGCCTTCCTTGATCCTGTAGCGGATAAAGTTATGGTCGTCGTCGCACTGGTGCTGGTGGTTGAACACTATCACGCATGGTGGGTGACGTTACCTGCGGCCACCATGATTGCTCGTGAAATTATTATTTCTGCATTGCGCGAGTGGATGGCTGAGATCGGCAAACGCAGCAGTGTTGCCGTCTCCTGGATTGGTAAATCCAAAACCATGGCCCAGATGCTGGCATTGATCGGTATGCTGTGGCGTCCCAATATGTGGGTTGAATATGCGGGGATTGGTCTGTTCTTTATCGCGGCGGTGTTAACGTTCTGGTCAATGTTCCAGTACCTGAAAGCGGCCAGCAAAGACCTGCTCGACAACTCCGGCGTTTAATCTTTCCCAGAAATCTGCCTCATTTCTTTGCTACACGAGAGTTATCTATCCTGACGGTAACTCTCGACCTTCTCCTTAGCGCTTCCCAAAAAGCAAAAAGCCCGCTTAGTTTCCTAAGCGGGCTTCTTAAATTTGGCTCTGACTGGACTCGCCTTTGCCAGTAACTGACTGAATAGTAATTTAAAGAAAAAATTTTAATTTGTCGCGACCACCAAATTGACCACCTTTTTACAGTGAAGGTCCTTTGCTTTCTAAAGTGCAATCATCAGGTGACAAAGTGCCAGGTCTGTTTAGCGGCAAGCCTGACCTGGCGGTTTTGTATTACGGTTTTCCAGCGGCTGTCATCGTTACCGAGCCGTTACTTAGAATTTTTTTCTGGTCGTCAACTGCGGCTATCCTGGTCAGATACTCGAGCTCTGCGTCGTGTCCGCAAAGAACCCAACATGCATAATGCTGGCAGGGGGGCGCTGCTGCTGAATTTGTTCCGCCATGTAGCGCATGTAGGGATTGATATGACTGAATATAGCCTTGTACCCTGCGCACAGATGGTTATGCCAGCGCTCGCCGCTTTTATGGATACGGTGTTTTGGGCATCCTCCGTGACAGGCAAAACGCCACTCGCACTGCATACATTGCGCGCTGACTTCCGTTTTTGCCATCCCAAATTTTCGCTGCTGTTTGCTCCCCGCCATCTTCGCCAGACTGTCGCGTCGAACATTCCCTAATCGATGTTCCGGGTAAACGTAATGATCGCAACTGTAAACATCCCCGTTTTGCTCGACCACCAGGCCAAAGCCGCACGACGACTGCATCACGCATAACGACGGTTTTTCACCCAGCCATGCGGCTAACGCACTGTCAAACATCTGTATATACACGCGACCAACGTCCTGCCTGACCCAGAGGTCAAAAACGCCATTGATGAATTTTCCCCATTGTTCCCCTGAGACAGACCATTCGGTTACTGAGCGTCCTTCCAGGGTTTGCGGGTAGAGGAGTTCGCCGAATTTTTCATTGACGGGGCGTTGTTCTACCGCCGGGATAAACTGGATGAACTCCGCTTTCAGTTCCTGACTGAGGTACCGGTAAATCTCCTGTGGATGTTCTGCGGTGACATTGTTCACCACCGTCAACACGTTAACATCCACATTGTATTGTCTGAGCAGGGCCATGGCGCGGGTCACTTTGTCAAAGACGGATTGTTGACTGCGTGTTTTCCGGTAGCGGTCATGTAACCATGCCGGGCCGTCAATGGATAATCCGACCAGGAAGCGATGTCTGGCCAAAAACTCAGCCCACTGTTCATCAATCAGTACGCCATTGGTCTGCATGCTGTTGCTGATGCGTTTACCACCCGCATATTTTTTCTGCAGCTTAAGTGCCTTTTCATAGAACGTAATACCCGCAAGGGTAGGTTCGCCACCTTGCCAGGTAAATTCAATGTCCTGACCAGGATTGGCGTCAATATACTGACGAACATAGGCTTCAAGCGTCGCGTCATCCATGTGCCGCGCCGCTTTTTTGGGCTTCAGCGTGCCTTGTTCCTTCTCAAGGTAAAAGCAGTAATCACAGGCGATATTGCACTGGTAACTGACCGGTTTGGCCATCAGATGAAAGGGTCGGCTCATGAGCGCTCCTGAAAAAATACACACAGAGAATTTAGTGATTCTGCTCACTTATTTATCAATACCTTTTGACTTTAAGTGAAAAGGATCGAAATATAGATTTCACAATTAATCATAATACATGAAATTTAAATTTCATAACATCAACATCAGGGGTCTTTATGAGCAAACTGTTTGCCGGAGCACAGAACCTGGGCAAATCGTTTATGTTACCGATTGCCGTTCTGCCTGCTGCGGGCCTGCTTCTGGGATTTGGCGGTGTTTTCACCAATCCAGTGACGATATCAACCTATCCGGTCCTGAACAGTGAATTCATTCAGGCAATATTCACCGTGATGAAACTGTGCGGCAGCGTGGTCTTCGATAACCTGTCGTTGCTGTTTGCGGTGGGTATTGCTGTGGGGATGGCGCGTAGCGACAAAGGAACCGCGGGCCTGGCTGCAGTGCTGTGTTTTATCGTGATGAATAAAGCCATTAATGCCTCTTTACTGCTCTCAGGGACGCTGGCAACTGAAAATTTGGCTGCAGCCGGGCAGGCGAGCGTAATGGGTATTACCACGCTGCAAACCGGTGTCATGGGCGGCATCATGAGTGGTCTGCTGGCTTTCTGGGTGCAGAAGCGTTTTGGTAAAACAGAACTTCCCAACCTGCTGGCCTTTTTCAGTGGCTCCCGTCTCGTGCCGATTATGAGTTCGTTTTTCGCCATTTTCCTCGGTGTCGCGCTGTTCTGGGTATGGCCGCATATCCAGTCAGGGATCACTCATCTCGGGTGGCTGGTTGAAAAAACCGGTTATATCGGGACGATGATCTACGGCATGATCCTTAAATGTCTGATTCCTCTCGGGCTTCATCACTTGTTCTATCTCCCGTTCTGGTTGACCAGTGTCGGAGGAGAGGCTGTGGTGAACGGTCATCTGGTGCAGGGAACGCAGAAAATCTTCTTTGCACAGTTAGCCGACCCCTCTGTGACGCACTACTACATCGGGGTGTCGCGCTTTATGGCGGGTCGCTTTGCTGATTTCATGTTTGGCCTGCCAGGGGCGGCACTGGCGATTTACCATTCGGCTCGCCCGGAAAACAAGAAAAAGGTCGCCAGCCTGATGCTCTCTGCGGCACTGACCGCTTTTGTCACCGGGATCACTGAACCACTGGAATTTGCCTTTATGTTCTGTGCGCCATTGCTGTACGGCGTACACATCGTGCTGACCGGCGTTGCTTTCATGCTGACCCATATTCTGCAAATCACCGTTGGGCAAACCTTCTCCGGTGGCTTGATCGACTTCCTGCTTTTCGGGGTGTTACAAGGCAATGCCAAAACCAACTGGTTGCTGATGTTACCGCTGGGTGCGGTGATGTTCTGCCTCTATTACTTCTCCTTCCGCTTCCTGATCAACTGGCGTCAGCTAAAAACACCGGGTCGTGATAATGAGAGCGAAGAAGAGGAGGCGGAAGCGCCCGTCAGCGGAAATGCGCGTGCGGCAGGGATCGTGCAGGCATTGGGTGGGCGGGACAATATTGTCGATGTGGACTGCTGTGCAACCCGACTGCGTATTACCGTCAAAAACCCACAACACGTCACGGTAGATGCCTTTAAACAACTGGGCAGTCGCGGAGCTTTCGTGCGGGGTGAAGGGGTGCAAGTGGTCTATGGCCCCCATGTCACACTGATTAAGAACGAAGTTGAAGAATTTATCGGTTCATAGAAGAAGAGAAGTCTAATGAAAGCTGTAATGCTGATGTTTGATACGCTGACCCGTAATCACCTTGCCCCTTACGGCGGGGATGCGATTACGCCGAACTTTACCCGTTTGGCACGGGAATCGGCTCAGTTTGATAATTTCTATGTTGGCAGCATGCCTTGTATGCCAGCTCGCCGGGAATTACACACCGGTCGCTATAACTTTTTGCACCGTAGCTGGGGCCCGATTGAGCCGTTTGATTTTTCGACCTTCCAGGCGCTGCATCAGGCTGGTGTCCACACGCATATGGTGACGGATCACAAGCACTACTGGCGGGATGGTGGCGCAACTTACCATACCCGTTACTCCACGTTTGAATTTATCCGTGGCCAGGAAGGAGATTGCTGGAAAGGGCAGGTTGAAAAGCCCGCCATCAACTGGCAAGGGATGGAAGACGAAGAGACGCTGCGCCGACGTAGCGGGCGAATGACTCAGGATCTGATCAACCGTGCCGCCATGCCGACTCAGGAAGAGCACTTTACGCATCGCACAGTCAGTGCCGGGCTGGAGTTTCTGGAAACCAACCAGCATCAGGACAACTGGTTCCTGCAAATCGAATGCTTTGATCCACATGAACCGTTCTTTGTGCCGGAAAAATACCTGGCCCAGTATGGCTGCACGGCAGAAGAGTTCGACGGTTGGGTGCCCTATTACTGTGGTGCGCCGGGCGGTAAGGATGACGAAAAAGTCAGGAATTTTTACCAGGCCCTGGTCACCATGTGTGATGACTATCTTGGGCAGGTGATGGACAAGCTCAAAGCGCTGGATTTGTGGGAAGACACGTTGTTTATCGTCTGCACCGACCACGGCTTTTTGCTAGGCGAACACCAGTGGTGGGGCAAAAACATCATGCCGGTGTATAACGAAATCGCTAATACCCCGTTTTTCATCCGCGATCCGCGCAGTAAAACACAAGGGGTTCGACGCAGTGCTCTGGCGCAAACTGTCGATATCCCGGCAACGTTGTTGGACTATTTTGACGTCCCACTCCCGTCTTCTATGACCGGTAAACCGCTACGTCCGGCGGTGGAAAACGACACCCCCATCAGGGATCACGCGTTGTTCGGCTATTACGGTGGGCATATTAATATCACCGACGGTGAATATGTTTACATGCGTTGCCCGCGTGAAGAAGGCAAGGGGAATCTGTTCGAATACACCCTGATGCCTACGCGAATTGACAGCATGTTTAGCGTCAGGGATTTGAAAGACATCCGCATTCATCCGGGGTTTGATTTTACCCAGGGCGCACAGGTGATGCAGATCCCGGCCTCGTTTGGTTATCTGAACCCGTGGCGCTTCGGCGATAAACTGTTTGATCTGAAATCCGATCCCGGTCAGATGCAACCGTTGCATGACAGTGAACGCGCATTTCACTACGCCCTGGCGATGAAAGGACTGATGCAGATCCACGACGCTCCGCCAGAACTCTATACCCGTTTTGAACTGGATTCGTTGACGCGAGAAGGCGAACAGGCGTTTGCCGAACGCTGGGCCCGACATAACACCTGGACAGAAGGAAACTATCGCTGTGCAGACCATGGCGTAGAAGAGGCGCTGCGTTTTGTGCTGAGTGCGGCACGGGAACAGGGGCTTTCTCAGGACGCAGTACTCGGGCATTTACCGCCAGGCCATACGCTGACGGAAATCGATATCTTCACGCTGATAGATGCTTGCTTCAGCGGCGATAAACATAAAGCGCTGGTCTATCAGTCTCGCCTGTTGCTGAGAACGGAGTAACTATGACGGTCTGGCGTCTGGAAAATGAGCGGTTTCAGGTTGAAATAAGCGAAACGGGTGGCGAGATTTCTCATATTCGAGACAAACGAGAGAGTCGGGAGTGGATGTGGCAACCTCGCGCAGATGTCTGGAATAACTCGGCCACGCAACTGTTCCCGGTTGTGGGACGGTTGATCCACGAGGGTGTGTGGAGCGAGGGGCAATTTTTGCCGTTACCAGCCCATGGCTTTCTCCGTCGCCAGCCGTTTCACCGCATTAACAACAACAGCGACCAGCTTGTACTTGAAGCCAGATCCACACCAGAAACGTGGGCTGCCTGGCCGTGGAAATGGCGGGTGCAGGTGCACATTACGCTGCATGACGAGGGGCTAACGTTCAGCCAACACATTTTCAATGATGATACCCGTCCCTTTAGGTATTCCGTTGGCTGGCATCCTGGTTTTGCGCTGCCGCTGGCAACTGAAACGGGATGGTGGGTCGATTTTGGGGAAGAGGGGGTTAATGGACCCTTTCCGACCCGCGAGCGGACGCTGGAAATCAAGGATGCTACGCCGCTAACCACGCAGTTTCCCCTGACGAGCGAGGCTTTTCAGGCTGGCGCGGTCTATTTTGGCGGCAGCCAGCAGCGGCAAATTCATATTCGCAGGCCTGATGGCGTGACCGTACTGACGATGGAAACCGGGGCTCATGACTGGCTGGCGCTGTGGGGAGTGCCGGGGGAAGATCTTCTGTGTATCGAACCGTTGGCCGGAACAACCGACGCCCCTGATTTTGATGGACAAATCCAGCATAAGCGGGGGTTCCGGCAACTGATGCCAGGCAACAAGCAGACGTTTGACGTCAGATTGCGGTTTGCGATGGACGCGTGAGCGGAGGAGCGCCAGAATACAACCTGCCATTATCGCAGGGGAGCAGAGCACAGTTATGAGTGTTAACCGGGAAAACGTACGGGTGTACATCAGCAATATTCTGGGGGGGCTGGGTGAAACAGACCGGCACATTGCAGAGTTTATTCTGCAACAGCCAGCTAAAGTCGCCCAGATGCCAGTGCGAAAATTGGCGGAAACAGTGCAACTTAGTGAAGCGACCATCGTCCGTTTTTGCAAAAAGATTGGCTACACAGGTTTGCTGGAGCTGAAAGCTGCACTGAAACGCGAGTTGCTGGAGGAAAGCGACCTGCTTTTACCTTCATCGCCGGATATTTTTTTAGATGACACGCGTAATGATGTCGCACAGAAAATTGCCCTGACGGTGGATACCACCATGAAGGAGACCATCGGGCTGCTCGACATGAAAGTGGTCAAACCGGTTGTGGAGCGTTTTTTGCGGGCAAACCGGGTGCTGTTTGTGGGATTTGGCGCATCGGGACTGTCTGCAATGGAAGCGCGCGACAAAATGAACCGCCAGGGCATCGACTCTGAAGCATATACCGACCGTTTTACCATGACGTTGAAACTGGCCAACCTGAAACCCACTGACCTCGTCGTGGCCTTTTCCCATTCCGGCGAGACACCAGAAGTGGTGAATGCATTCAGGCTGGCTAAAAAGGCAGGCGCGGAATGTCTTGCTATTACCCACAGTCCGCAGTCGCCACTGACGGAGCTTGCGGATAGCTGGTTGCTGACCTGTGGGAGCGCAGGACCTTACCAGGGGGACTCTATTGCCACACGTATTTCGCAACTGTTCATCATCGAGTTTTTGTGCACTGAAGTGACCAGACATAACCTGCGCGACAGTGTATCAACAGGGCTATCGATTAAAGAATTACTGATAAAAGAAAGGATTAAGCATGAATCGACAGGATAGTTTTCCATCCTCTCAGCCTCGGGGTAAATGGTGGCTTGCGGGAAAAATGCCGGATTACCGATTCACTCTGGCCAATGAAAGAACGTTTCTGGCCTGGATACGTACTGCGCTGGCGCTGATGGCGGGAGCGGTGGGGATTGAGCAATTTTCACCTCAACTTTCGTCTGATGCACTCCGAATGACGCTCTCTTTATTACTCCTGAGCGCCGCTTCCTGTATGGGGTTTATCGCCTGGCGGCGCTGGCGTAAAAATGAATATGCTATGCGACTGGAGCGTGATCTGCCCTACACCCGAACACTGGTGGTGCTGGCCGGATTTATGTTCATCATCGCGGTATTGCTTGCGGTATTACTCTGGCAGGGACAGGCATAATGAGCAGAGACCCCGGATTACAACCTGAACGGACCCAATTGTCCTGGCACAGAACGGGATGGTCGATGTTGTTGCCAGGGTTGCTATGTCTGCGTGGCTGGACGCATTCTGGAGACATCTTTTACATGATGGGGGGGATGTTGTTATTAAGCGGTTCTTTAGCGATGTTTTGCGGTTTGGTTCAGCGTCGGCATTACATTGTGTCCTTCACTGTGGTGGCAACGGGCATATTGCTTTTGCTAATGATTGTTTTGAAAATCAAGATATTGTTTCCCATCATAACGGTGTAATGGGAAGGCCAGGGAAAGGATTGCTAGTCAACCTGTTTCAGGTAACTGCACGGTATTTTATAGGTTATCTCTGTAGACCCTCTAACCCCCAGACAAATCACTTTCTAAAATGTTTGTCCGGAGGAAGTCAATCACGACTAGCCGAACAATTTACCCTTTAACATACTTAATCCGGTTGAGACTAAGTCATTATTTTCATCCAGATGACCATTCGGAGAGAGGCCATCAACAATTTTTGGCAAATACTCTGCGATTAATCCTGATGCACTCTGCGCATCAATCCCTAACTTTGTTGCCAGTCCAGCAATCACTGGGGAGCCCAATATCGAAGCAATTTGTTCGGAAGAAATAGGCAGGTTGTTGCCACTGCTGACCCAAGAATCAACGATGCCACTTAGCCCAGACTGGCGGAATTTTTCCAGCAATCCAGAAATCCCACCCTCTTGCTGACACCATGAAAATATCTCCTGATATGCGCCCATATTTTCACCCAGGTTGCCAGACATACCTGCCATTTGTTCAAATAAACTCACGACATTACTCCTTGTTTGTATTAATTTATTTCACTATAGAAAATCCTCATTCTTGATGAAAGCAATGAGGAGGTGAAGTGTATTTTTATGGGATGATTAGAGTCTGACCCACATAAATTTTGTTTGGATCTTTCAGCATCGGCTTATTGGCTTCAAATATACGTTGATATTCATTGGGTGTTCCATATTCAGTTTTTGAAATAGAACTTAACGTATCACCTGATTTTACGGTGTAATAGCGGCTTTCAGTCCCCGACGACGCTGCTGAAATATTATCGTTAACTTGACTAATACCAGCAACGTTACCGATGGCGACCAGAATTTTTTCTTTAGCTTCCTGTGATAAACCCTCACCATCAACTGTGGCTGTGCCATCTTCGGCAACCTGGACTGCCACGTTTTCTGCACCAGGGATCCCTAATCCTTTGATATGGTCTTGCAGATTCGTGCCGAGTTCATCGCTATTTTTTCCTGCTACAGAATCCCATAATTTGACGCCAGCTTCAGTTACAAAACTAAACAGACCCATTTCATTATTCCTTTGTGTTGAATAAAAATATAATAAATAACGGCAAAAACTCAGAGTTATTAATTATAGATCACTGGAAGTCATTAATTCCTGGGCTTTTACAAGATTTAGTATTTTCCAGAATTTACTTGGAGGCTAGCTCTGGATTTAAAATGGCAACCAAAATGTCATTTTTAGTGAGCCTGGCAGGGTTACTACTTGCTCTGATTCGCAAAGGACAATATCAGCATTCGGCTATAGCGCGTTTATCGGCAGCGGACGATTTTGTCGATTGGCTGCCTGAAAAACAGGCAGCGCAATTTCTTCCGGTTCGCTGTTGTTAATGCGACAGGCCCATTAAGAATGAAAACTCAGAAGTTAATTCTGAATCCTACATTCCCGCCAATGGGAGATTTAATATTATTCCCGTCCACATACTGTGCTTCTGCATAGACTTTGGCATTGGGGGTCAGTTGAGCGGAAATCCCTGCCCCCACTTCTGTCCGATTGCCCGGTAACTCACTGTCAAGGCGATAACCGTTAACCCGGACAGAACTGTTGTTGTTACTGGCGGCAATATAAGACGCTGTTACATAAGGCTCGACCGGCATATTCATCAACTCAACGTTGCTGCCAATGCGGGCACCGACACGACCCTGAACAATATCCATATTGTCACCCTGAACAGACAGACCGTCATTCTGGGTATAGCTGGTACCTTCAACGTGTGTCACATAAATTTGGGTCTGCGGTTCAATGAACGTATGGCGACTCATTGCAAAACGCTTACCCGCTTCAACGCTTATCCCATACCCGTTGGTGCTGCCACTGCTTTTGATTCGTTCACCGACATTACTGTTAAACTGTGTATCGGTACCAAAGCGGTTATATTTCAGAATAGTATCGACGTAGAAGCCACTTTCATGGAAATACGTGGCATAAGCACCCAGCGTGGTGCTGTCAATATCACTGGATACCCCTTCATTAAAGTTCTGGCTGGAGCTGGTTTGCCCCACCAATCCGCCCAAATAGAGTGTACCGTTTGACAGAGTAATGGCTTTATCCGCACCAAGTTCCAGACCGCTGATATTCTGGTCAAAGTCACGGCTCGTACGGGTGGCGATGTTGTAGTTTCTGGTCACGCCGCGCGCCCAGACACCTGCATTCACACCCTCTTCCAGACGGAGTTCACCCATACGCTGAACGAGGGTGCCCATTTCTGCATCAGCCAGGACAGCCAGTGCCGCCTGGTTACCCACCGCTGCGTTAGCCCCTTTACTCAGGTTGTCAGGCTTAATGACAGGTGGTGTAATTGGGCCCGACGGGACTTCAGGATTGACTGGCGTTGCAGGTTCAACACCCGGATTTTCGGGGACAACATCCGGTGTTTCAGGGGAGACAGGGAGGGGCTCAATAAGAGAATCCAATGCCAGATTCCAGTTATTTGCGGATTTGACCAGGCCGTAACGGAATGCACCGGCATCAACATATCCCCCGGCCAGGGTAAATATTCCTTTTCCTCCGCCAGTGGTGACCAGGGTTAATTCACCCTCTGAGGTTTTAGGCTCATTACCGCTATCAGCAATCAGCAAACTGTGGTTGCCAGAGACATTACCTGTGATATTCAGCAGATCGCCTTTCAGGGCCGCGATATCGGTGCGCATCGCGAACTTACCATTTCCCTCCAGATTACCTGCAACAGTGAACGTTGTGCCGAGATTATCAGCGTCCGTTCCGATGGTTACCAGGCCGTTGTTATTTAAATCCGCCGTCAGCGTGTGACTTCCCTGCGTAACAATCAGATTACTGGTATCATCGATACTCATCACCGGAGTAAGCTGGACTTCTTGTTTACTCCCGGTATCAAAATTAAACCCAGTATATTTTCCCAGATCCAAATCTTTATTTAACGTAAATTGCGTACCTTCAATTAAATCAACCGTGGCAAAGGAATATATATCGGTGTTTTTTTGAGAAGAAAAAATTGCATTTTTAAACACAAGGGAGTTGATCTCTCCGGGAGTGTTACCGTCATCTTTATATCTATTTCCACTGATCGTTCCCGATACTGAAGACGACCCTTCAATAGTGATTTGATCATCGCCATCTTCACCAAAAATAACCTGAGTGGATGAGTTTTTAAACGTTATATTATCATCGCCAGGTCCACCATCAATATGATAATCAATTCTGGAGTCACTGACATCAATAACATCATCACCATATCCCGCACTAATACCTGCACCGATATCGGAATTTTTAACTACAATATTATCATTGCCACCAATAATAATAGTATCATCACCGAGGTTCGTTATGTAATCATCTATTATCCAGAAGACTGTTGAGTTTGATACTAATAATGAGGTAGTTCCCAGGTCAATCACACCAACCTTCATCGTTGGATTATAGTCAGCATCTCTTCCATCTGCGGAGATATTGCTGAAACTTACATTATTAATTTGGGCTCCATCCATAATTTTTATATTATTATTGCCGGTATGTATAGCACTTACATAACCATTTGATGATGTAGAGGTTAATTGTATGTCGACACCATAAACGTTGGGCCTGGAGTATTCATCCTGCGAGCCGTGTATTTCAATATTGTTGCCACCCATATTGATTTGTCCGCCGTCGGAACCAGAATATGCAACATAGCTTCCTCTCAAACTTCCAAGCGTTGAATTTCTAATATGAATATTATTTGTTGCAGTAGTGATGTCGCCTGCCGCACCACGTATAACATTACCATATACTGTGGCGGAACCGGTTATATTATCAAGAGTGATATTGTACCCTCCTGAAGTGATGCTGTCATTGAAGCCGAAGGTCGGAATAGCCGCATTTTTATCGTATATAAAACCCGCGATCTCACCATGTTCTATGTTATTATTTTTTAAAGTAATGCTCGCGCCTTCTGTTACAATATTGACAGGATTTTCACCAGGGATAATAAGGTCGGCTGCAATAACACGGTGCTGAGTTAAATCAATATTTGCTGTGATGTCATTATATACTGGATGCCATTCAGATGAGTTCGATGTATATTGATTTCCTGCCCAAACACCACCGTAATAGTTTTCAACATTCATTTCCCCAACTTCCAGTTCAGCCGCAAACGCCGTTCCTGCTACAGGCAGTAGTGTCGCGCAAACAACTCCGACCTGGACTCCGCCTTTAGCGAGTTCAGAAGCTGCTGATTTTATTTTAGTTATGTGATTATATACAACCTTAAACACTTTATTCATTTCAAATCCTATGAAAAATAATTTAAAAAAACTTATAAATTGTAAAAGGTTAGTCTGAGAGGGGCATTTAAATAGGTGTTTTCAATAATCAAAATTCATATCTGAAGGGGAGGGGGGTAAATATCGAGTCGAATCGATACATCTCACGCTGTGCATGGCGCTATTAATAATGAGCAGCGAAAAACAACATTGAGCAAACTACAGAAATGACCATCATCATTTGATGAAGACCTTGCACAGCAAAAATTGATGGTAGAAATGAATCCATGCAAAGATATTTTTGTAGTGAATGTAATTATTTGCATAACTACGTTTAATATTTTTTGTGATATTGATGATGGCGGATAATTACAATTAATTTCTCATGTCGTACAAAGTAAAAAATCATTTAATTTCAACTTGTTATGTTTGGTTTGTTTTTCTGGTTATCACTTTTAGTTATGTTTTTGTGGGTGGGCGAGAATTCTTAAAATACTCATTTTTAAAATGAGGCTATTACATTTTCCATTTTTCAATGATACTTTCTCTGAAACTTCCCGTCCGTTTTAGTGCTTTACATTCCTGAAGTGAGCGAATGACGCTCACCGTATTCTATCGCCCTTCATAAGGATCTAATGACGTGTCAAATTCCTTTCAGAATGAAATTCCAAAAGCGCGTGTAAATATTAAACTCGATGTGCATACCGGTGGCGCACAAAAGAAAGTGGAATTACCCCTGAAGCTGGTGGTGATGGGGGATTACAGTAACGGTAAAGAAAATCGCCCCCTGTCTGAACGTGAAAAGATTAATATCAACAAAAATAACTTTAACAGCGTACTGACCGAATTCTCGCCTTCCGTCAATCTCACTGTAGAAAATACCCTCGCCGGTGACGGTTCTGAAGAGAACATCAAACTTGCTTTCAGTGAAATGAAAGATTTTGAACCTGAACAGGTGGCCCGCCAAATTCCACAACTGCGCGCCATGCTCGCGATGCGCAACCTGTTGCGCGACCTCAAATCCAACCTGCTTGATAACGTCACTTTCCGCAAAGAGCTCGAAAGTATCCTGAAAGACCCGTCTCTCAGCGATGAGTTGCGTGACGAACTGAATGCCCTGGCGCCGAAGGCGTAACTCCTCTTTTAACGGATTAATGCGAGATAATGCTTATGTCAGTCAATAACGAAAACGCCTCTTCTGCCACCGGCCAGACCACCGTGCTTGAGCATGCACAACCTGGCGGCGTGTATGCTTCTCTGTTCAGTAAAATCAACCTGACCCCAGTGTCTGCCCTTAACGATCTGAACGATTATCAGGATACCGCGGCCCTGGCCGATGTCACTGCCGATCAGCGCGTGAGCGCGGCAATCCAGGTCTTTATGGCTCGCCTGAAAGAGTCCGGGCAGACCGTTGAGCGCCTGGACAAAACTCTGCTGGATCACCACATCGCCCAGCTTGATCATCAGATTTCCCGCCAGCTTGACGCTGTTATGCATCACGAAGCCTTCCAGAAAGTGGAATCCGCGTGGCGTGGCCTGAAACACCTGGTGGACCGCACTGATTTCCGCCAGAACGTGAAAATTGAAGTGCTGGATGTCTCCAAAGACGATCTGCGCCAGGACTTCGAAGACTCCCCTGAAATCATCCAGAGCGGCCTGTATGCGCACACCTACATTGCCGAATATGACACGCCGGGTGGTGAGCCGATTGGTTCGGTTATTTCCAACTACGAGTTCGATGCATCCGCTCAGGACGTGGCATTGCTGCGTAACATCTCCAAAGTGTCTGCGGCGGCACACATGCCGTTTATCGGTTCAGTCGGCCCGAAATTCTTCCTGAAAGACTCGATGGAAGAAGTCGCCGCCATTAAAGATATCGGTAACTACTTTGACCGCGCCGAGTACATCAAGTGGAAATCCTTCCGCGATACCGATGACTCCCGCTATATCGGCCTGACCATGCCACGCGTACTGGGTCGCCTGCCGTATGGCCCGGACACGGTACCGGTGCGCAGCTTCAACTATGTGGAAGAAGTCAAAGGCCCGGACCACGAAAAATACCTGTGGACCAACGCATCATTCGCCTTTGCCGCCAATATGGTACGCAGCTTCATCAATAACGGCTGGTGTGTGCAAATCCGTGGCCCACAGGCCGGTGGTGCAGTGCAGGACCTGCCTATCCATCTGTATGACCTCGGCACCGGCAACCAGGTGAAAATCCCGAGTGAGGTGATGATCCCGGAAACCCGCGAGTTTGAATTCGCCAATCTCGGTTTCATTCCATTGTCGTACTACAAAAACCGCGACTACTCCTGCTTCTTCTCTGCCAACTCTGCGCAGAAACCCGCGCTGTACGACACCGCCGATGCGACCGCTAACAGTCGTATCAACGCTCGTCTGCCGTACATCTTCCTGCTGTCGCGCATCGCCCATTACCTGAAACTCATTCAGCGTGAAAACATCGGCACCACCAAAGATCGCCGTTTGCTTGAGCTGGAGCTAAACACCTGGGTACGCACGCTGGTCACCGAAATGACCGATCCGGGCGACGATCTGCAGGCATCTCACCCATTGCGCGATGCGAAGGTTCTGGTGGAAGACATCGAAGACAACCCGGGTTTCTTCCGCGTGAAACTGTATGCCGTTCCGCACTTCCAGGTGGAAGGCATGGACGTCAACCTGTCGCTGGTTTCGCAGATGCCGAAGGCGAAGGCGTAACCGGGAGACGGAATGAAAATCTATCGTCCGTTATGGACTGACGGGGCCTTTCTGGCCCCGCAACAATTTCAGCAACAGGCCCGCTGGGATGCCTATATGGCAGACGGCGTGGCTCATATGGCGCTGGCAAATCCGTGGGGCGTCATTGATGCCGCCTTTGACAACGGGTCGTTGGCGCTTTCGCGTCTCAATGCCCTGCGTCTGATTGTCCGCTTTCAGGACGGTACGCAGATTGATACTGAACTGGCTGATAACCTGCCGCCCGCCTGTGACCTGTCCACAGTCACTGACCGTGAAAGCGTGGATATCGTGCTGGCACTGCCACTGTTATCCGCCAACGGCGGCAATCTCGACGATGGTCAGGACAGTGAGCGCCCGCGCCGCTGGCAGCAGCAATGGCACACGGTGCAGGAGCTGGCCGGGCATGAGCGTACAGAACTGGCAGTGATGCACCACGCCATCACCCTGCGGTTTGCCCATCAGGAAAACGCGGCATATCTGACCTGTCCGGTGGTGCGTCTGATACGCAGCGCCCAGGGCCAGTGGATGCAGGATGCGAACTTCATTCCGCCAATGCTTTCACTTGCGGCCAGCCCGTTGGTGCTGAGTGAACTCGGCGATCTGCTGCACCGTCTGCAGGCCCGCCGTCGTCGCCTGATGGCTATGCGCCGGGAAAGCAACGAGCGCATGGCGGATTTTGCCGTCGCCGATGTGTCGCTGTTCTGGCTACTCAATGCGTTAAACAGCATTGAGCCGGTACTGACAGAGCTGATTCAGGCCCCATCGCGCCATCCGGAGCTGTTCTACCGCGAGCTGGTCCGTCTGGCGGGCAGCCTGCTGACCTTCTCACTTGAGCATAAAGCGGAG
The DNA here is from genome assembly GCF_031432975.1 of Buttiauxella selenatireducens. GTDB lineage: Bacteria > Pseudomonadota > Gammaproteobacteria > Enterobacterales > Enterobacteriaceae > Buttiauxella > Buttiauxella selenatireducens. The sequence continues at coordinate 1,930,264 of NZ_CP133838.1, forward strand.
GATATCCCGCTGTATCAGCATGACGCGCCGGAACGGGTCTTCCCGCCGCTGTTTACCTTGCTGGATAAACTGCTCGAAGCGAGCCTGCCGTCACGCATGGTGGCGATTGATCTCAAACAGGATGGTCAGTTCTGGACCGGCTCGCTGCACGATGCTCGCCTGCGTGAAGGGGCGGACTTCTATCTCTCGGTCCGTTCGTCATTGCCGAATCACTTACTGCAGACCCAGTTCCCGCTGCTGTGCAAGGCGGGCAGCTTCGAGGCGGTTTCCGATGTGGTGAACGTCGCGCTCAGTGGTGTTGCGATGAAACCACTGTCTCACGTGCCAGCGGCTATACCACTACGCCTTGAGAACCAGTACTTCGCCCTCGATCTGAACAGCCCGGATGCGAAGGCAATGCTGGAGGCGGGTAACTGTGCCTTCTATACGCCGGGCACGTTGGGTGAGGTGAAACTCGAACTGTTTGCGGTGCTGCGCTCATGAGCAAAATAAATCCTTCACTGATTGATGAAATCTTTTACCCCTGCTGGCTGATGGTCAGCCAGTTGCGTAATGGTCAGGAAATTACCGACGGGGAGGCGCTGTATCGCCAGGCCTGTGGCTGGATGGACCGCGCGCGTGAAGCATTAACGCGGGCCGGATTCAGCGAGGCGAGCTGCGACCACATGCTTTACACCCAGTGTGCGCTGCTGGATGAAAGCGTGATGAACCGTCAGAAACAAGACAGCGGCTACAGTAAATGGCTCAAAGACCCACTGCAGGCGCGTTACTTCAACACGCTAAACGCTGGCGAGGAGTTGTGGGAGCGTATTCGTACCGTGTTGCAGGAGCCTGCACCGGATACTGCGGTGCTGACCTGTTTTTACCGGGCGCTGACGCTGGGCTTTGTCGGTCGGTATCGCGAACAGGGGGATGAGCGTCGCGAAGATGTGGTTCGCAAGCTCAGTCAGCTGGTTCCTCTGTTCACCCAGACCCTGGAGACACCGGTGGTTTCGCGTTCTTCACGGCTGCGCGCCGGGCGTAAAACGTACTGGTTTTCCTGGGTGCTGGGTGCTGCCATCCTGGTTGCGCTGTGGTTTTTGCTATCGACCATGCTTGCAAATATGGTGTCACACCTGACAGGGACGCACTGACGGATGCGCGGAATTACACAGTTAATACTGCTGCTCCTTGGGGCTTTCCTGGCGCTGTGGCTGATTATCGGCTTCTGGCCGTTGGGCACCGCCAGCCGTGTGACGCTCAGCATCATGGTGCTGCTGGTTTGCGGAGCGGTGGGGTATTTTCACTGGCGTCGTGACAGTCGCAACAAAATCGCCCATGCGCACATTGCGGATGCGAACCTGCCGCCGGAGGACTTTCAGGGTGCTGTGGTGCTGGTCTGTGGCGACAGTGCACCGTTGTTTTCCGGTGGCACGCCGTTCCGTGAAACCCGTCAGGGCTGGTATCTGCCCGTTGCATTGCCGGAGCAGCTTCCACTGCTGGCACAGCATCTGGCCGCTGAACGCCCGGCACTGGTGGCACAGATTTCCGTGCTGCTGGCGGTCATCCCGGAACAGCATCAGGACAAGGACGATTTCACCCAGAAACTGCGCGCCTGGCATCGCGCCATCGTGCAGTGCAAAAGCGGGCTGTCGGGTATTCCTCCGGTCTGGATAAGCACCTGGCTTTCACCGCCGCGGCAATCCGATGCGCAGGTTGAGCGCTGGTATACGGTCACGCCAGGCCTTACGGGCATCCAGGTGCGTGAAACCGGCGCGGGCGTGATGCCGCTGACGGAATGGGGTCGCGAACTGAATGCCGGCAACGATCTTGAGCGGCTGAGCTGTGTGTTCTGGATGGAGAGCCTGCTGACCTGGTGTGATACCCACATTCGCGACGTCATCAGCAAGCGGCAGGGCGATTTACCGGCTCTGACGCCGTGCGTCTGGGGGAGTTGTTTTACTCCCGTCACGGGCAGTCGCGATAACCTCTGGCAGGCCCATGTCGCGGGTATCACTACGCTGCAACCAACCCTTATTCGTACCCAGGAATGTCTGCCATTACCGGATGTGTTGCTGCCGTATCTGCCCCGTCGTCGTGGTGTATCGCGTCTGATGCAAACCTGGCAACTGGCAGGACTGATATGTGGTCTGTTCTTGCTGTTTGCCATGCTGGCGTCGTTCATCAATAACCAACGCCTGATTCAAAGCGTGGGTGACCACCTCGCACTCTATAACCGTCTGACGGGCACACCTCCGGCGCCTAAAGTCCAGGCGCAACAACAACTGCGCAGTGATGCAGATTTACTGGACGGCTGGCTACGTAGCGGCGCGCCGATGCGCCTGTCGCTCGGCTTGTATCAGGGGATGCGTCTGATTGCACCGCTGCAAAGTGCCATCAACAGCTGGTCGCCACCCCCTCCGCCGCCACCGGTCATCAAAAAAATTATCCAGGGACCGAAAACCATCCGTCTGGACAGCCTGTCGCTGTTTGATACGGGCAAATATCTGCTGAAAAACGGCTCCACCAAGGTGTTGATTAATGCGCTGGTCGGCATTAAGGCCAAACCCGGCTGGTTGATTGTGGTGGCAGGGCATACCGACGATACGGGTGACGATAAATCCAATCAGATTCTGTCGCTCAAACGTGCGGAATCGGTGCGGGACTGGATGCGCGATACGGGTGATGTACCGGAAAGCTGCTTTGCCGTACAGGGCTATGGTGAAAGCCGCCCATTGAAATCCAATGACACGGAAGTGGGCCGCGCGGCCAACCGTCGTGTCGAAATCAGTCTGGTACCGCAGGCAAATGCTTGCCTGCTACCAGGCGCAAAAATGGCCTCACCGGATCCAACGGAAGATGGTGATGCCCCAACTGAAGAAATGGAGAACTAACCATGGCAATTCCTGTTTATCTGTGGCTGAAAGACGACGGCGGTGCGGACATTAAAGGTTCTGTAGACGTTAAAGACCGCGAAGGCAGCATCGAAGTGGTGGCGCAGGAGCACAACCTTTATATCCCGACTGACAACAACACCGGCAAGCTGACAGGCACCCGTATTCATACGCCGTTCCTGTTCACCAAGGAAATCGACTCCTCCAGCCCGTATCTGTACAAAGCGGTGACCACCGGTCAGACCCTGAAATCCGCTGAATTCAAGTGGTACAAAATCAACGACGCGGGCCAGGAAGTTGAATATTTCAATACCAAACTGGAAAACGTGAAGCTGGTGAAAGTGGCACCAGAAATGTACGACATCAAAGATCCGGCGAAAGAGAAACACAATCACCTTGAGCGCATTGAACTGCGCTACGAAAAAATCACCTGGACTTACAAAGACGGCAACATCATTCATTCCGATTCCTGGAACGAACGTACTACTGCCTAAGTTACTCGTCATATTCCGCGCTGTAGCGGCGTTGGCTGCAGCACGGACTATTTAGGGTAAAGGTTTGATGCGGACAGGACTGTCTGTCCGCAGTTTTTGTTTTCTGAGTCGTTTAAAAAATCAGACGGCTGAGCAAACAAAATCCCTTACAGCCTTCCGACCTTATGCGCTTTGGTATACAGCGATGGGCGGTAGCGTGTCTGAAACTCTGAATACGAGGGCTCTAAATAATTCGGTCTGCAGGAAGGCGGCAAGTTTGTAAATCCCCAGGAGCTTACTTTAGTAAGTGACTGGGGTGAGCAAATGCAGCCAACGCACCTGCAGGCCGAAGTATGACGAGCGTTAAAAAGGAACAACGTCTATGGAACACCAGTCCGCTGTACTACTTCGCCGCTTAAATCCATATTGCGCCCGCGCGCTGGAAGCTGCTGCCACGCTGTGTCAGACCCGTGCGCATGCCGAAATCACCATCGAACACTGGCTGCTGAAACTCCTCGAACTGGGTGAGGGCGACATCACCGTACTGGCGCGTCGCTACGAATGGGACATGGACAGTTTGTGGCAAAGCCTGCTGGAACACCTCGATGCGCTGCCGCGTTCCGTGTCGACTCGTCCGCAACTGGCGACAGACCTTGAAGCGCTGATGAAAGGCGCGTGGCTGGCGGCGTCTTTGCAGGATGACAACCAGACCATCCGTAGCGTGCACCTGCTCGAAGCGCTGATTGCCAAACCGAAACTGCTGCGCTGCGAAGGGTTATGGCCACTGTTCTCCTTAAACGAAACGCAGATTAACCGCCTGAAACCGCTGCTGGATGCGCAGTCGGATGAACGCCCGGAGCTGCAACAGCAGGAAAGCCTGAGTCAGACGCCTTCCACGTTGGGTGAATCACCACGCGAGGCCAGTGTTTCCGGCAACACCCTGAGCGAAGTCTTACAGGCGGCACTCGACAAATTCACCCTCGATGTCACCGCCAAAGCGAAAGCGGGTAGCATTGACCCGGTATTCGGTCGCGACAATGAAATCCGTCAGATGGTGGATATTCTCTCAAGACGTCGCAAGAACAACCCGATTCTGGTGGGCGAGCCGGGTGTCGGCAAAACTGCACTGGTCGAAGGCCTGGCGCTGCGCATTGCCGAAGGCAACGTGCCGGACAGCCTCAAAACCGTCAGCCTGCGCACTCTCGACCTGGGCCTGTTGCAGGCGGGTGCGGGCGTGAAGGGCGAGTTTGAACAGCGCCTGAAAAACGTCATCGACGCGGTACAGAACTCCCCGACGCCCGTATTACTGTTTATCGACGAAGCGCATACCATCATCGGTGCAGGAAACCAGGCGGGTGGGGCGGATGCCGCTAACCTGCTCAAACCCGCGCTGGCCCGTGGCGAACTGCGCACCATCGCGGCCACCACGTGGAGCGAATACAAACAGTACTTTGAGCGCGATGCTGCGTTAGAACGCCGCTTCCAGATTGTGAAAGTCGACGAACCGGACGACGAAATGGCCTGCCTGATGCTGCGCGGCCTGAAGTCCCGCTACGCCCAGCACCACGGCGTGCACATCACTGACGAAGCGGTGAAAGCGGCGGTCAGCCTGTCACGCCGCTACATCACCGGCCGCCAGTTGCCGGACAAAGCGGTCGATCTGCTCGACACTGCCTCTGCTCGCGTGCGCATGAGCCTCGACACCCTGCCGGAAGCGCTCACACAGCTGAAAGCACAAATCAGTGCGCAGGAAATGGAAGAACAGGCGCTGCTGGAAGATATTGCACTGGGAAGCAAAACCCACGGCGAACGTATTGAGCAGATTGAACAGCAGTGCGCCACGCTGGAAGAACAACTCGCCGCCCTGGAAACTCAGTACCACGCCGAGAAAGCGCTGACGCAACAACTGCTGGACGTGCGTCAGGACATCAGCCGTCAGGAAGAAATCAACAGCCTGCAACAACAACTCAGCGACCTGCAACACAACAATCCGCTGCTCTCACTCGATGTGGACGTGCGCACCGTCGCCAACGTGATTGCAGACTGGACCGGCGTGCCGCTGACCAGCCTGCTGAAAGATGAACAAACCGATTTATTGATGCTGGAAAACCATCTCGCCACCCGCGTCGTGGGCCAGGACCACGCGCTTGTCGACATGGCCCAGCGTCTGCGTGCCGCCAAAACGGGTCTCACGTCAGAGAACGGCCCGCTGGGTGTGTTCCTGCTGGTTGGCCCGAGCGGCGTGGGTAAAACAGAAACCGCGCTGGCACTGGCCGACAGCCTGTTCGGCGGCGAAAAATCCCTCATCACCATTAACCTGTCCGAATACCAGGAAGCGCACACCGTTTCCCAGCTCAAGGGTTCCCCGCCAGGCTACGTCGGTTACGGCCAGGGCGGCATTCTGACCGAAGCGGTACGCAAACGTCCGTACAGCGTGGTGCTGCTCGATGAAGTGGAAAAAGCCCACCGCGACGTGATTAACCTGTTCTACCAGGTGTTCGACCGTGGCTTTATGCGTGATGGCGAAGGGCGTGAAATCGACTTCCGTAACACTGTCATTCTGATGACCGCTAACCTCGGCTCCGACCACATCATGCAGATGCTGGACGAACAACCGGAAGCGACCGACGGCGATTTACAGGAACTGCTGCGCCCGATCCTGCGTGATCACTTCCAGCCCGCGCTGCTGGCCCGCTTCCAGACGCTGATTTATCGTCCGCTGAACGCCATCGCCCTGCGTACCATCGTCGAGATGAAACTCGCCCAGGTGGCAAAACGCCTGAACCGCCATTACGGCCTGCAGACCACTATCGAAGAAAGCCTCTATGACACGCTGGTTGCCGCCTGCCTGCTACCGGACACCGGCGCGCGCAACATCGACAGCCTGCTTAACCAGCAGATTTTGCCGGTACTGAGCCAGCAGTTGTTGCAGCGTAAAGCCGGGCAGCAAAAGACGACCTCACTGGCGCTGGGCTGGGATGAAGAGGACGGGATTGTGCTGGAGTTTGACGCCGAGATGTAGTGGTTTAACGCCAGCGGCTGCGTATGACTTCAAATGCAGCCTGCTATATCCGTTCATTGAATCAGAACCTGGAAAGTGACATCGATGGATACAGTTGAAGAGCTTAACGGCACCTATTTTTTTAATGGCTTAAATAATCTGACCGCATATGAGTTGCTGTTTTGGATTCTGGTGGATGAAACAGAAAAGCAATTGGGCATCAAGGATATTATTGGTGTCGCTTCATTGATCCTTGGTAATAATAGTATTCATATTCCGGGCAAGCCCCTGACGGCAACACCTGGCACATCGCATGCATCACTTTTTTTCCGCAAACATCTCAGTTATAAATTTAAGAAACGTATTCTGCCAACGCTGACAAAAAAGTCTTTTTCATTACGCGGCGTTAAAGTTTTCTGGGTTAATAATTTGGGGGCGTTTGCCGGCCGGGCGGTTCCTGTTTTAGGCTGGGTTATACTGGCCTATGACGTCACCATGATAAGTTTCAATACCGTCAGCAGATATAACACTATTGCACGGCCGGAGGATAAATTCTGATGCATGCAGCGATCGAAGATAACGTCAGGATTTTTATAAAAAATGAGCTACCGCTGGTGACCAGCCTGATGATGAAAAAAATTGATATCGACGATAACGCGCCTTTACAGGATCTGCATGAGGCCGATGATGTTGCAGAAATGGCAGAAAAGTTTTTTACCTTTTTTAAGGTTAATCCGGCTGGATTCTCTCTCAGCAGTTATTATCCCTGGAAGGTTAAATCCGTCTTTTCACGCAAAGCTGTCAATCAACATAAAATACCATTAACCATTGAAATGTTTATTGCGTCGGCAAAGGCCGGGCACTGGTTATATAGCTAAATCGAGAACATTCATTCCCTTCTCAATAAACCTGACTGTCATTAGCTGGCTATGGTGTGTGCACAACCATGGAGAGCCGGTTATTACCACGGAGTAACATTCATGAGCCTTCCTGATACGTTGCAAAATACATTGTCAGCCATTACGGGAAACACCCTTAATCGCTACCGTCTGGATATTCCTTCTTGCTCGTCCCTTCTTGATGTTGAGGATTTTGCGGGCACGGAAACCATGAGTGAGCTGTATTGCTACACCATTCATTTTACCAGCCCGGATAAGGACATTGATGCCAGCCAGTTGTTGCGTAAATCGGCCAGCCTGACAATGGGTACGGGTTTGTTGCAGAGTCTGACAGAACAAAAAGTGGTTCACGGGGTGGTGACAAATTTTGAGCGGATTAGTAGCTCAAAAGATCAGTCTCTGTATCAGATAACGCTGTCACCTTTCCTGGCATTACTGAATAACCAGTTCCGAACTCACCGTTTTTTCGTGAATAAATCTGTGCCAGATGTCGTGAAGCAGATTCTTGATGAGCATGGCCTTAAGGGCTGGGAATATGAGTTTACCCTTAAGCAGACCTATCCGAGACGCGAACAGATAAACCAGTATCAGGAAAGTGATCTGGCGTTTATTCAGCGCCTGCTTTCCGAGGTGGGGATCTTCTATTTCTTCACCCTGCAACCCGACACCCAGACTGAAGTGGTTCATTTTGGCGATAAACAAAGTGCGTATCAATTCGGCAAAACGCTTCCACTGAACAGCCCATCGGGCATGAGCGACAGCGGCGCTGAATCAGTCTGGGGGCTGAATGTGCAGCACAATGTCGTTGAGGCAGCCGTGACCGCCAAAGACTACAACTATCGTGAAGCCCAGAAAGTCCTGCAGTCCGCCAAAGCCGATGTGACTAGTGGTGACGGCGATAGCGTGAACTATGGTGAAGTTTATCACTACAAACCCCGCCACCTGGACACTGGCGCTAAAATCGACCCGGCGGCCGAGACCGGTAACTTTGTGGCCCGTCTGGATCATGAGCGCTTTTTATCGAATCAGACACTTATTGTCGGTTCTGCGAATGATGCAACCCTCAGTCCGGGCCAGGTATTAACGATCACGGAAACGGCCATCGTGCCGACATTACCTGCCGCTCTGAATAATGGTGTGATCATCACTGGAACGTTTTTCAGTGCCAGCCGCAAGAATGCATTAGTGGTGGACTGGATGGCTATCCCCTTCAGTGAAACCCTGTGCTGGCGTCCGGCACTCAAGCCACGTCCAAAAGTCAGTGGCACTATGATGGCGCGCGTCACCAGCGCGAAAGCCAATGATATCTACGCCTGGCAGGATGCCTCCGGCCTGTATCGGGTGAAATTTGATGCCGACCAGGACGACAAAGCGCAGGGCCAGGAAAGTATGCCGGTGCGCCTCGCCAAACCTTACGGCGGCGACGTTTACGGTATCCACTTCCCGCTGATCCAGGGCACGGAAGTGGCGATCGCCTTCCACGACGGCGACCCGGACCGCCCGTATATCGCCCATGCGTTGCACGACTCGCGTCACGTTGACCATGTGACGGAAAAGAACAACACGCGCAACGTGATACGCACACCTGCGCTGAACAAGATTCGCCTGGAAGATAAGCGCGGTGAAGAGCACATCAAGCTCAGCACCGAGTACGGCGGCAAAACCCAGCTCAATCTTGGGCACAATGTGGACGCTTCCAGGGGGATGAGGGGTGAAGGAGCTGAGCTCAGAACGGATAAATGGGTGTCCATTCGTGGTGGCGCTGGGGTATTTATTACCGCCGATAAGCAGGCCCAGGCGGGTGGACAAATGCTGAGTATGGGGGCTGCGTTGGCACAACTGCAGGAAGCTCTTCAGTTGGTTACATCGCTTGCGCAGAGTGCGCAGGTTTCAGGAACACTGAAAGCAGATATCAGCTCACAGCAAGATTTGAACACTGCTATTGATCAGCTAAAAGATGCAGGATTGATTGCCAGTGCTCCAGCTGGGATAGCTATGGTAACACCTAAAAATATTCAGTTCTCGGCAGGACATACAATGACAGCAACTGCAGGCGAAAATCTGGATATGAGCATCCTCAAGAGGCTGACTGTTGCAGCAGGTGAAGCCATTAGTTTATTTGCCCAGAAGATGGGGATGAAAATATTTGCTGCCCGAGGAGCTATAGACATTCAGGCTCAGACCGATGCGATGCGGATTCAGTCTGATAAAACAATGAATATCAACAGTGTTAGCGACGAAATAGTTCTGAATGCAGCAAAGGGAATCACGCTGACTAGCACTGGAGGAGCATATATAAAAATTAAAGATGGCTCAATTGAAATTGGAGCTCCTGGTAAAATTGACTTAAAAAGTGCAAATATTCTTTGGGGGGGAAGCGCCTCACTTGAGAAAGCGCTGGAGCCTGCGTCGGTGAGTGACCCCGTGTATCATAATACAATGAATGGTGGATTCAGGGTGGTGGATAAAAGTGACGGACAGCCTAAATCCAATATTCCTTATAGAATAGAAACCCCCGACGGGAACGTTATTCGTGGCGTAACCGATGAGAACGGAATTACGGAGTCGCATTATGGACTCGATCCGGCATCTATCAAGCTGTTTTTTGAATAAAAAGGATTGAGTATATGAGCGAGCAAAACAATCAGACTCCGGTAGCACAAAATACGTTAAACAAAAAAGACCAAAACACCGTTGATGTATATCATGCTTCATGTCAGTGTTATTTCAGAATAGAGACTCTTGACGTTGTGCTTTTGTCTGAAAGTGATGCGCGAAGTTTCGATGACAAAATGAACAAACTCAGTATGTTGGTGGAGAAGTTGCATCAGGCTAAAAAGGATTATTCTGCTGCCATTGAAGCTTATGGTAAAAAACAGTCTGATATTGAAAATAAAAATGAGTTAATTAAGTATAAAGAAGCCATCGCAAAATCAGAAGAAACTCTTGATAAAGCAACAAAGTCTCTTCAACAAGAGATTGGGGAGTTCGACGTACAAAAGGGCTATAACCCTGTTGTTGAATTGATTCCGCTTGAACCTTTGAAGAAAGGTGTCTATGGGCGGTTCTATTCTTATATAAAACTCGCTGATTATGATGATTTCCAAAAAAGCGGGAAGTTAAATATTATAAGCTTAAAGAATTTTGGTGGCGAAGATATTTATAAAAAAGATTCAGAAGACAATGTCACAGGCATAGACATCAAAGTATTATCGGACAAGATTAAAAAAGCGCAAAAGTCCATTAAAGAGATGATGGATAAAAAAACTAAAGCTGGCGCCAGTATTGATTATGAAACCACACTTACAGACTGGGCTTCTGCATGGAATAAAGAATATACAGGATATAGTCAGGAAGGTAATTATATTGATGTTTCAGCCGCTGCTCAGTTTTTACGTTTTTCATCAAATGCGGCATACCAGGCTTCATGGGACCCGGATAAAAAATCAGCGTCAATAAAAGGAGTAGCAAAAGCCGAACTTGCTATTTTTACCGGAAAAGTTGACGCATCTATTTATGTGCCAGACAGAATTGGTTGGCGACTTAAATTTATTATTAATGATGAGAATAAAGAAGCCAACCTTGGAATGCTACGGACAAAAATAGATACAGGCTTAACAGGCTATGCTGGCGCATCAGCTCAGATCGAAGGCAATCTGCAATTTGTTGCCAGTGATGGGCAACAAAAAATTATGGGCCTTCGGGAACCAGCTTCCCGGTTTGAAGAGCGTCAAAAGGGGGTTGTTGTTCAAACAGAAGGTGCTCCACCAGAAGTTGCCCGCGTCAAAGCAGAGTTATTTGCAGGTGTTAAAGCCGGTGGTAAGGTGGGTGGTGCATTGCAGTGGTTGAAACCGTTCAACTCCCTGGTTGAAATATTACCTGGATTGCTTAAGGCTTTAGGAGGAGATACGCAAGTGCTGGAGCAGGCCATTGCAATCCAGAAAAGCAAAGAAGATAAATCTCATCTTGGGGAGTTTACGGATTTTGCATCATTATCCTTAGGTGGTGAGGTTCAGCTAGGAGTTGGTTTTTCGGGGGATTATCAGTTTGTTTTTGAAAAGGGGCGATTCAAGTTCCATGCTGCTGGCGGGTTATGCCTCGGACCTGGCGCAAAAGGGGATGTACAAGGCGAGATTACCCCTAAAATGTTTAAAGAGTTCGCTATCTGGGCTGTTTATCAGCTCTATGGCATAGATTTTAAACACTTCAAAATCATCGCGAAAGATGCTTTTATGGCTTTGTCCTATATTCTAGTTATGGGAGGAGAAGAGGTGTATACCAGTTATTTTGGTAACGTAGCGGCTGAATATGACACTGTGTTTGATGATTTTAAAGAATTTATGTCTACACAAATGCAAACATTATTAAAAGCAAAATCAGATTCAGAAAATAGAGATAATTTTGCCTTGATTCTAGATCGAGACCCTGGCGCTGTATATTATTTTTCCCCGGAGGGAAAAGGTGCGGCTCTTTATATATTAACAGGTGATGGTGCTTATGATCGTATTGATTATGAGAACCAGGGGGATGGCTTCTTGCCAGACACCAACCATTACAGAAAAAAAGCAATTCTGACGATATTATCTAGCATTCAGACACAGAGGGAATGGCGGAAGGTTTTAACCCGGATGACGCCGGATGGCACTGCCGTTTTATCAGCAAAGGCCTCTGAATATGCAGAATTAAAAGTAGTGAAAGAGAGTGAAAATGTTCTCAGAAAAACATTGCAAATTGGATTTTCGCAGGATAAAGAACTGAATATACTCATAGATAAACTGGCATTACGCAACTTCAATGAGGTATATGACCGGCTTAAAAAAAATCCAGCATTTGGATATCCGTTCTCTCCTAATTGCAGCAAGCAGTACTTTTTACATTGTGACGATAGCCCATTCTATTCATCATTGTGTTATTTTGTCCCAGAAGACCCTACGATTAAAAATAGACTGGAATCTACCGAGAAATGAATAAAATAATCATCCCTGCATTTGTACTAATTTTAAGTGGTTGTGACAACACCAGTGCGGATACCGTGAACTTGACACCACAGAAAAAAAAAGAGTTGCAGCTTTTTATTCAAAAAGCAAAGTCGGAGCAGATTTTTGTTCAGGGTGGCACATTCTGGATGGGGGATTTTTGTTCAAAGATGAATAACGGAGGACCATTTTGTACTTCGGATAAGGACAATAAGCCTGCCCATGAGGTTGAATTAAGTAATTACTCTATTTCGAAATTTAAAATAACGCATGAGAATTACGGATTTTATCTTGATATCACAGGGCAACCTAAGCAACATTTTGATAAAGAATGGAGAAATAAAACACTTGCTGATATGACATTTTTAAAAAATAGCCCTGCAATTATCTCATGGACTGAAGCCACTAATTATTGTGAATGGCTGAAAAAAGAGACCGATCTGCCATTCGCTTTACCGACAGAAGCACAGTGGGAATATGCAGCACGCAACCGTGGTCAGTATGCCACAATAGCAACAGATGATGGCACGTTACGAATTAACAAAAAAACGGGCAAAGGTGAAAATTTTGCAACCGATGAAGATCGTGATGAAATAGCAGAACCGAATGGGCTAAACCCACCATTAGTTCATTTTTCTGTGGAAAAATATCCGCCATCTCCTCTTGGTTTGTACAATATGGCAGATAACGGAAGGGAATGGGTCATCGACTGGTATGATCCTGATTATTATGCAAAATCGACTGATAAGGACCCACAGGGACCGGACAAGCCGATAGTGAAAGATAAAACGAAAGATCAGTACTGGAAAGTTTTACGGGGAGGGAATCGCCCTGCACCGGGGTTCCCATCAGGTTTAACTATAACGCGTTATTATCAAGTAAAAGATCCTGATGCTCCTCTGGGGACAACGGCCCGTTGCGTAGTGAATTCTCCAACTCAAATCCCGTGATGTTACAGGCAGTGTGAGAGCACTGCCATTATTGTATTGAATACTTCATTATACGTTTCATCGAACTATTTTTCACCTGAACATGTTTAATAAAAAATAAACTGGAATCTACCGAGAAATGAATAAAATAATCATCCCTGCATTTGTATTAATTTTAAGTGGTTGTGACAATACCAGTGCAGATACCGTGGACTTGACTCCGCAGAAAAAAAAAGAGTTACAGCTTTTTATTCAAAAAGAAAAATCGGAGCAGATTTTTGTTCAGGGTGGCACGTTCTGGATGGGGGATTTTTGTTCAAAGATGCGCAATGATGGCCCATATTGCACATCGGATAAAAACAATAAACCGGTCCATAAGGTCGAATTAAGTAGTTACTCAATCTCAAAATTTAAAATAACACATGAAAATTATGAATTTTATCTTTCATTAAATGGGTTGCCAGCACAAAAATATGATAATAAATATACGAATAAGTCACTTTCAGATATGACATTTTTGGATAATAGTCCTGCTGTAATCTCATGGACTGAAGCCAGTAATTATTGTGCATGGCTGAAAAAAGAGACCGGCCTGTCATTCGCTTTACCTACAGAAGCACAATGGGAATATGCAGCACGCAACCGCGGTCAGTATGTCACAATCGCAACTGATGATGGCACATTACGAATTGACAAAAAAACGGGAAAAGGCGAAAACTTTGCGACCGATGAAGATCGCGATGAAATAGCTGAACCAAATGGTATTTTGTCCCCTCTCCTGAGATTCCAGGTTGATAAATACCCGCCATCACCACTGGGCCTGTACAATATGGCTGATAATGGGAAGGAGTGGGTTATCGACTGGTATGATCCCGATTACTATACAAAATCACCAGGGAAGGATCCTCAGGGGCCGGACAAACCGGTAGTAAAAGACAAAACGGAAGATCAGTACTGGAAAGTTTTGCGCGGTGCGTCTAACCCTGTACCGGGGTTCCCATCAGGTTTAACTATAACGCGTTATTATCAAGTAAAAGATCCTGATGGTCCTGTGGGGACAACGGCCCGTTGCGTAGTGAATTCTCCAACTCAAATCCCGTGATGTTACAGGCAGTGTGAGAGCACTGCCATTATTGTATTGAATACTTCATTATACGTTTCATCGAACTATTTTTCACCTGAACATGTTTAATAAAAAATAGACTGGAATCTACCGAGAAATGAATAAAATAATCATCCCTGCATTTATATTAATTTTAAGTGGTTGTGATAATACCAGTGCAGATACCGTGGACTTGACTTCTCAGCAAAAAAAAGAGTTGCAGCTTTTTATTCAAAAAGCAAAGTCGGAGCAGATTTTTGTTCAGGGCGGCACGTTCTGGATGGGGGATTTTTGCTCAAAGATGCGTAGTGGAGGATCATTTTGCACTTCGGATAAGAACAATAAACCGGATCATAAGGTTGAATTAAGTAGTTACTCTATTTCGAAGTTTAAAATAACGCATGAGAATTACAGTTTTTATCTTGATATTACTGGGAAACCTAAGCAGAATTTTGATAATAAGCTTAGAAATAAAACATTATCAGATATGACTTTTCTACAAAATAGCCCTGCAATCATCTCATGGACTGAAGCCAGTAATTATTGTACATGGTTGAAAAAAGAAACAGGGTTACCTTTTAGCTTACCGACAGAAGCTCAGTGGGAATATGCGGCACGTAATCGAGGTCAATATGTTACAATTGCAACAGATGACGGCACATTACGGGTTAATAGTAAAACATATAAAGGTGAAAATTTTGCAACGGACGAAGATCGGGATGAGGTAGCAGAACCGAATGGGTTAAACCCGCCACTCGTTCGTTTTCCTGTGGAGAAATATCCGGCATCACCTCTGGGTTTGTATAATATGGCCGATAATGGGAAGGAGTGGGTCGTAGACTGGTATGATCCAGATTATTATGTAAAATCACCTATGAAGGATCCTCAAGGGCCGGACAAACCGGTAGTGAAAGATAAAACTAAAGGTCAATACTGGAAAGTGCTACGAGGCGCTTCTAACCCCGTTCCGGGATTTCCATCAGGGTTAACAATTACTCGCTATTATAAGATAAAAGATCCAGACGGTCCTTTAGGCACCACTGCCCGTTGCGTTATCAATTCTGCTGAGCCTATAAAAAACCAATAAAACAACACTGCCCCTCCTTCCCCAATCAAAGGATATGAATCGATGCAACAAAACTCAACCTTCAGCCCTGCTAATGCCGTAAGTATTGAAACACTAAAACAACGGCTATTGAGTATGAACGATGCAAATGAGCACCCTTTTATATTGCAGAAAGATGGCAACGATATAATCGCATCCTGGAATATTGTTGATGCTAAGTGGCTCGAGGTTTTTGGCGCTGGCGGATTAAAAAAGCAATTCGAGCTAAGGCTGATTTTTGATGATGAGACTAAAACCGTTAAATACAAAGAGAAATCCAGCGACCTTGAATGGGACGCCAATACTAAAATATTTAAATTTAAGAAATCAGTTCAATATGGCAAGCGCCTGGAGTTCGATTCGGGTGCATCCTGGGGCATGAAAGAAAACGGGACTTTTGGAAAAATATACAGCTATAAGTTCAACTCAACCGAAATAACTGATCCAGTCTTTGGTGTCATAAATGAATGTGGCTGGAATATTAATTTATCGGTTCTGGATAAAAAAACCTCCCGTAAAGCCATTCTTTGTATAGTCATACCTCTTGTAGTGATTGCCTTTATTTCTCTTGGCGCGCTGCTATTTTCTTCTGTGAGCGGAGTAAAAGATGCTGCCCGCGCGGAGGTTGATCTGCTTCGTAGCGGAAGTATTACCGAAGCATATCGGGATAGTTCATCTGAATTGCAATCCAGAATCAGTAATTCAGATTTTGAACGGGTTATTCAATCGGAGAAATACTCTGATATCGAAGATTACAGTTTTAATAACATTTCGATTAAAAATGAACAGGCCAGGCTTGAAGGTTCCGCGACTTATAGGGATGGCTCAGAGAGGGATATTGCTGTCCTGATGATTAAAGAGAACGGCAAGTGGAAGTTTTCTTCTATAAAGCTATTTTAATTTTTTTATGGAGCATTTATATGCTGGGTGTAATTCGAATCGGCGATAAAACCACCCATGGTGGTACTGTTATTGAAGCCAGTAGTGGTCTGAAATTTATGGGGATAGAAGTTGCCTGCCTGATGGACAAAGTGTCATGTCCTGCTCATGGAAAGACGTATATAGCCGAAGGTGATGAAGGATCCAAATTTAATGGCCGTCCTGTTGCATTACACGGGCACCGTTGTGGCTGTGGCTGCACGCTCATTACTTCTCTGCCAAATGCCGGGAAGGGTTAATTTATGCCGGTTGAGTTGAGAAAAATACCAGAAACAGAGGTTTTACCTGAGCCGCCAGTGAAAATGCGTTGGGTTATTTTCATTATCGTGTGCATTTTTGCAGGCTTCGTTCTGACGCTTTATTTATGGCCAAAGGAGATGTCCACTCATACTCTCTGGTTCTGGATGTGTGCTTTGCTTATCCCGGCAGGGACAGGGGTTGTCAGTTATGCGCTCCGCTTGCGGCATTATGAGCAACAATGGGAACGCGTTTCATACTGGAACCAGCTACACCAGGAAAAAGAAGCAGAGATGGTGGCGCTTGGACAGCAGGCCCTGGGTCTGCTGGGCATGGCATATGTCACACCTGTAGCCAGTAATAAACTGGCTTCGGCATTAATGCAGGGTGCGTCTTCGCTGCAGACATCCTATCTCCCAGGGCGTACATCCATTCTGACAATGGCGCAGATTCAGCCCCCAGCCACCCTCTGGAATATTACCGAATACACTATGCGGCTGGAAACACACCTGCGGTCAGTGTTGGGTATGCTTGGACCGGAGCTGGAGCAATATGCAACGGGCGAACCCGTGAGTGTACGAATTCGTCACGACAGAATGCTGGATGATGCTCAGTTTCTGGATCTCTGGCAACGCGTTTTCCCCGAACGCTATACGACATCACAGATGATGTCCGGACAACAGGATGATGGCCTGATGTGGCTTGATACCTGGCTAGATGAACAAAATTCTTCACTGTTACTTTCACTTGAGGTGAATCTGTTTGGCGAAGGGCGTGATCATCAGGCGGAGTCTGTTTCTGCATTATTGCTGGCATCACCTGCATGGTTAAGCCGTAAAAAAGTGGCTCCAGCCAATTGGATACACCGTCCAGTTGCCGTTTCGATGGCAAAAGAAGCTCTGGAAGATGTGGTCCGCTGGGGCAGTCTTTCGGCTGAGGAAAAGTATTTTATCTGGCGAACTCAATTACCCGTCGCTCCACAAACTGAAATGCTCCAGGCAATGGATGCCACAAACTTCTCCTTTGATAAAGATCGTGAGCACCAGCTCGACAGCTCTTTCGGCAAGCCGGCTGCAGCAGTCGGACATATTGCCCTGATTTGTGCCTGTGATCATGCCATCTGCACCCAGCAACCGCAGTGGATTATGTTGCAGGATAAAACCCCTCAATGGGCTATTGTGCGCCCGGCGTAATTCCGCGTTAAGGAACAACAGAAGTGACCAAGAAGAAAAGTCTCAGTACATGGATAATTGTCATTGTGCTGCTCGTCATCGGTGGATGTTTGATCTGGTTTGACAACCCTGTAGTCCACCTCCCTACACGGGAAAGAAAACTGATTGCCTCGATGGCATTGCTCGGCGTTTGCATGGGAGGAATGCTTTTTGATGATCTGTTTATCCGGCTATGGAAGGCAATCGTCCAGTCAGAATTCAGTCAGTCACTCAAAATTCGTTTTGGCGGAAAGGGCAATACGAAACCAAAGTCTGCAGAAGTTGAAAGCAATCATGTTCTCCGGACCAAGAACCTCCAGCAGGCCCTGCGCAGCACCTACGGCCGCCTCTGGTCCCGCAAAGTCCGCATCCTGCTGTTAACCGGCAGCGCGGCCGATGTGGAACAACTCGCCCCCGGCCTTACTGCACAGTTCTGGCAGGAAGACGCCGGTACCGTTTTACTGTGGGGCGGCGATTTAGGCGCACAGGCAGATGCCGCCTGGCTTGGCGCGCTGCGTAAACTGCGCCGTCGCCCGCTGGATGGCGTGGTGTGGGTGACATCCGCATTTGCTAAGCATTCCTCCCTCGGCCAGAACGATCTCAAACCGACACTCTCCATCGACATGATGGACAGCGTCGGTCAGGCGTTTGCCGCCCGTTACGCATTACTCGGCTGGCGGCTGCCGCTGTATGTCTGGTCGCTGCATAATGCGGAAGGCGCGCAGGCGGAGCGTGTCACGCAGTCTGTCGGTTGCCTGTTGCCCGCGAATTGCAAAGCGGACGAGCTGAGCACGCAGCTTTCTGGTCTGGTGCCTGGCCTGATAGAGCAGGGCACACAGCAGGTAAGCACCAGCACTGCACACCAGTTTTTACTCCAACTTGCCGACCAACTCTCGCGCACGCCTGATTCGGTGGCCGGACCGCTGGGTACGCTGTTGAACCCATACCGTCCTTCGCCGCTGGCGGGGGTGATGTTCAGCCCGGCTTCCGTGGATGCAAAACGCACCGTCAAAAATCACTGGGGCAAAGACAACCGCTGGGATGTGCTGCTGGATTCGCTGCCGTCACTGCCCGCAGGTTTAGCCCCGAAAAAGCTTGGTTTTGCCTGGCGCAGGCTGTTAGCGATGTGCGTCGCAGGGGCGATGGTGCTGTGGGGCGCTGGCATGGTGATGGCCTTCCTGGTTAACCGCGACGCAATAAATACGTCCGAAACACAGGTGCAGCTTGCCGCGAACGTGAAGCAACCGCTCCCGGCACGTCTGAAAGCACAACTCGATTTACAACACACGCTCGATCGCCTGCAATATCGCCAGCAGGATGGCGCACCGTGGTACAGCCGTTTTGGCCTGAGTCAGAACGATGCGCTGTTAACCGCACTCTGGCCGCACTACGGGGCCAGCGCGTTGCCGCTGCTGCGTGATGCCGCCTCACAGCACCTTGAAGAACAACTGGAAACCCTGGTGCAGTTGCCGCCGGACGACCCGAATCGCGACAAACTGATTAAGCCGGCTTACGACCAGCTCAAGCTGTACCTGATGCTGGCGCGTCCGGAGAAAATGGATTTTGCGTGGTTCAGCAAAACGCTGCTCAGCGACTGGCCGCAACGAGAGGGTGTGCCGGATGGTGTCTGGCAGGGGAGTGGCCCGGCGCTGCTCGATTTTTATGCCCGCAACCTGGCCCGTCACCCGGAGTGGCGTCTGCTGCCGGATGAAAATCTGGTGAATCAGGCCCGTACCCTGCTGGTGCGCCAGATGGGGGCGCGTAACAGTGAATCGTCGCTCTACCAGAAGATGCTGCGCCAGGTGGCAAACCAGTATGCCGATATGCGCCTGTCCGATATGACCGGTGATACCGATGCCGACCGTATCTTCACCACCGATGCGGTGGTGCCGGGGATGTTCACCCGCAAAGCCTGGGAAGAAGCGGTCAAACCGGCCATTGAAAAGGTGGTCAGTGGCCGGCGTGAAGAGATGGACTGGGTACTCAGCGATATCAAAAGCACCGTTGTGCAACAGGATTCGCCGGAAGCACTGCAGGCGCGTCTCAAAGAGCGCTACTTTGCTGATTTCTCCGGCAGCTGGTTGGAGTTCCTCAATAGTCTGCACTGGCAACAGGCACAGACGTTATCTGACGCTATCGACCAGCTCACGCTGATGGCCGACGTGCGCCAGTCGCCGCTGGTTGCCCTGATGAACACCCTGAGTATTCAGGGGAAAACCGGGCAAACCGGCGAGGCGCTGTCCGACTCGCTGGTGAAGTCCGCCAAAAACATGTTAAACCGCGACGAGCAACCGGCGATTGACCAGCAGGCCGGGGCGCAAGGCCCACTGGATGCGACCTTCGGCCCGGTGCTGGCGCTGATGGACAACAAAGGCGGCGGGCAGACCAGCCTCAGCCTGCAGACGTTCCTGACACGCGTCACCCAGGTGCGTCTCAAACTGCAACAGGTGGTGAATGCTGCCGACCCGCAGGCGATGACCCAGACGCTGGCGCAGACGGTTTTCCAGGGCAAAGCGGTGGATTTAACCGAAACCCGTGATTACGGTAGCCTGGTCGCTGCAAGCCTCGGCCAGGAGTGGAGCGGCTTCGGGCAGACGGTCTTTGTCCAGCCGATGGAGCAGGCCTGGCAGCAGGTGTTAACCCCTGCCGCCGAAAGCCTGAATGCCCAGTGGCAGGCGGCCATTGTGGATGACTGGAACAGCACCTTCGGCGGGCGCTATCCGCTAAAAGATACCAGCAGTGAAGTCTCCCTGCCGTTACTGGCGCGTTACCTCAACAGCGACAGCGGGCGAATCACTCGTTTCCTGCAGACGCGTCTCAACGGTGTGTTGCATAAAGAGGGTAGCCACTGGGTGCCGGACAGCATCAATGCCCAGGGGCTGACCTTCAGCCCGGCATTCCTCAAAGCGGTCGATACCCTGAGTTACCTGTCCGATGTGGTATTCACCGACGGTGAAGCGGGGATGAGCTTTGAGCTTCGCCCGGGCACAGCCAAAGACGTGATGCAGACGGACCTGGTGATCGACAGCCAGAAACTTAGCTACTACAACCAGCTTCCTGCCTGGAAACGTTTCACCTGGCCGCACGATACCGAAGCGCCAGGGGCGAGCCTGAGCTGGATAAGCACCCAGACGGGTACCCGCCAGTATGCGGATCTGCCGGGAGCGTGGGGCTTAATTCGTCTGCTGGATAAAGCGTCTGTGACCCCAAATCCGGGAGTGAACAGCAGCTTCAGTCTCACCTGGAAAGCGCAGGACGGACGGCCCCTCAACTACACCCTGCGTACCGAAGCCGGGGAAGGCCCGCTGGCGCTGCTGAAATTGCGTAACTTCACGTTGCCGGCACAGATATTCAGTGTTGATGCTCGAGCCTCCGCAACTGCCGTACAGACCGCAGACACTGAATTCGGGGGTGACAACTGATGGCCACGCTGAACACGTTACTCAATGCCTGCCATGCCGAGCAGGCGACACTGGCACAACAGGCGCAGTTGCACATTCCGTTGTGGGAGAAATGGCTGACGCCCGTTTCCGAAACTCTCCCGGTCGGGGAAGATCCTGGCTATGACGACCACTTCCAGCAGATGCGCGAGGAGGTCAACAAGCTCTCCGGTGCTGATACGGCACGGGTCTGCGAGCTGGCCGAAAAGCTGCTCACCACCACCTGCAAGGATGTACGTGTTGCCACCTATTACATCTGGGCGCGGCTGCATACCGACGGCGAAAGCGGCCTGGCAGAAGGGTTGACTTTGCTTGCCGGGCTGTTGCAGCGCTTCGGGGATGCTTTGCATCCGCAGCGTGCCAACAGCCGCAAACTGGCGCTGGAATGGCTGGCGGGCAGCCGTGTGCTGGACAGCCTGTCGCTCTACCCGGAAGTGGTGAAAGCGGACTTTGAGCGTATCACCGGTGCACTGGCACTGATTGAAGAGTGCGTGACTGGCTGGGATGACGCGGCTCGCCCGCAGTTCAGTGGCCTGTACGCCGCGCTGGAAAACCGCCTCGCGCAGTCCGGCGGCCCGGATGCGGTTATCCCACAGAACAGCGGCACCCCCACTGTCAGCAACACGTCGACAGCCGATGCGCCATCGTTGAAAGCAGTCACTTCGGGACGAGATTTACTTGACCAGGCCAGGTTGCTGGCGAAGTACCTGCACGATCAGCCAAACGGCTGGCTTTCCGGGCATCATCTGATGAAAAGTATTCGTCTTGACACTCTGCATGAGCTGCCTGCGTTGGATGCCGTCGGGCGTACGCGCCTGGCGCCGCCAAAACCGGAAAACCGCGCCGTGCTTAAACGCCTGTATCTGCAACAAAGCTGGCTGGAATTGCTGGAACAGACCGACAGTCTGTTTGCTCAGGGCGTCAACCATCTGTGGCTGGATTTGCAGTGGTATGTTCATCAAGCCTTGACCAAAGCCGGTGCGCCATACGAAGGCTGGGCAGACATTATTAAGCAGGATCTGAATGGTCTGTTGGCGCGTCTGCCGGGCCTTGAAGGGCTGGCATTCAGCGATGGTACGCCGTTTGCCGATGAAGTGACGATGAACTGGATACACCAGCAGGTCACGATGTCCGCAGGCTGGAGCGACAACTCTGCCGCGCCTGCCAGCACTGCAGGCGACGACGATATCCTGCAACTGGAGCCGGAAGCGCTGGCCCAGGCCGACAGCGAAGGGATTGAGGCCGCACTCAACTGGCTGCAGAACCGCCCCGGCACCCGTACCCCGCGTCACCAGTGGCTGCTGCGCCTGTTGATGGCCCGCGTCGCCGAGCAGTACGGCAAAAACGACATGGCGCTGCATCTGCTGTGTGAGCTGGACGGCA
Source organism: Buttiauxella selenatireducens (assembly GCF_031432975.1). Classification (GTDB taxonomy): domain Bacteria; phylum Pseudomonadota; class Gammaproteobacteria; order Enterobacterales; family Enterobacteriaceae; genus Buttiauxella; species Buttiauxella selenatireducens. The sequence goes on from NZ_CP133838.1 coordinate 1,952,832, forward strand.
ACGCCAGCACGCTCACCCTCACGCAGTGGGAGCCGGAACTGCTGTTCGAGGTAAAAGCCCGTCGACTGAAATTGCTGCGCATGAAAGCGACCCGTGCCGAGTCGGACAAACCGCGTATTCAGGGCGAAATGGATAATTTACTGGCGGGGTTAATTAGCCTCGACCCGGTCAGGGCGGTGGTGTTGTGTGGGTGACTATGGAAAATAAAAGTATCAGTCGGTGTTATCTGGATGGCTGGAAAAAATGTTTTGTTTATAAAGGAAATGCAACCCGCAAAGAATTCTGGTCGTTCATTTTCATCAATATTCTGCTGACGTTATTAGCCGGGGGACTCAGCTACCTCTGGCTGACCTCCTTTGCCGGTACTGGCGACGGCGGGATGGCGCTGGTATGGATTTATTACGTTTACCTGCCTCTTCGTGCGCTGGTGCCTCTGGTGTTACTGCTGCCCGTATTGTCCCTCGGTATCCGCCGTATGCACGATATCGGGAAATCAGGATGGTGGTTTGGCGGGGCGTTACTCATTAACCTGGCGGTCTTGCCTGCAATTATTATTGCGCTTTATTTCCTTTTCCCTGAGTCAACTATCGATATTTCCGGATCGGGTTTTGTAAAGGGAGTGAGCACTATCTGGAATATTCTTTCAATCGGTTTTCCTGTCTGGTTATGTTGCAAGCCAACAAAAATAAAAGACCCGACCTCATCGTCTGATGTGATGAATTAATATTTACAACGAGGTTCTTTATTTTTTATGAAAGACTTAACCCTGCGTTATTACGACACCGAATTGCGCTATCTGCGCGAGGCGGGAAAAGAGTTTGCCCAGACGCATCCCGATCGGGCGGCGATGTTAGACCTCGATAAACCCGGCACACCGGACCCTTATGTAGAGCGCATCTTTGAAGGTTTTGCCTTCTCAATGGGGCGGCTGCGCGAAAAGATTGATGACGACCTGCCGGAGTTCACCGAAGGGCTGGTGAGCATGCTGTGGCCGCACTATCTGCGCACCATTCCGTCGTTGTCGATTGTGGCGCTCTCCCCGGATGTTCCGGCGATGAAAATCGCCGAAGTGGTCCCTGCGGAGATGGAAGTGTTTTCCCGTCCTGTCGGGCCGAAAAATACCGTCTGCCAGTACCGCACCACGCGCGATATGGTGCTCAACCCGCTTGAAGTCGCCAAAGTGGTGATGGCGACCGAGCCGGACGGGCGCTCGGTGCTGCGTCTGCGGCTGGCGTGCAGTTCGCAGGCGGACTGGGCGCAGGTGGATTTGAAGCGCCTGAGCTTTTATCTGGCGGGCGATGCACCGGTCAGCAGCGCGTTGCATTTAGCACTGACCCGTCGCCAGGCGGCACTGTATCTGCGTCTGCCGGGGCAGATTGACCGCATTCGGCTCGATGGCTGGTTCTCACCGGGCGGTTTTACCGATGAAGATCTGCTGTGGCCGAAAGGGGAGAGTGCGTTCAGCGGTTACCAGTTACTGCTGGAGTATTTCACCTTCCGCGAGAAGTTTATGTTTGTGAACCTCAACGGGCTGGAGAACATCACCCTGCCTGCGGGCATTGAGTGGTTCGATATTGAAGTGGTGCTGAACAGCCAGTGGCCTGGTGATTTACCGGTGACCGACGATGTGCTGCATCTGCACTGTGTCCCCGTCATCAACCTGTTCTCCATGGAAGCCGACCCGCTGATTATTAACGGGCTGGAAAGCGAATACCTGTTGCGTCCGCGTCGTTTGCAGGACGGGCATACCGAGATTTATTCGGTGGATTCGGTGACCGGTTCGAGCCGCACGTCGGAAGCCTCCTACGTACCCTTTACCAGTTTCCGCCATCGGGGCGGGATGCAGCGCCGTCATGCGCCGGAGCGTTACTTCCATACCCGCGTCAAGCGCGGAGTGACCGGACTGCATGATACCTGGCTTATCCTCGGAGGCGTGCAGTGGGAAGCCGATCGTGAGTTTGTGCGCGAGGCGGTGTCGCTGAAAATCACCGGGACCAACGGCCAGTTACCGCGCAAGGCGCTGCAAAGCACGCTACTTGACCACTGCGAAGCGGTGCTGCAGACGCCACTCAAAGTGCGCAATCTGTGCAAACCGACGCTGCCCGCCTATCCCCCTGCGGAAGATCGTTTTCAGTGGCGGGTGCTGAGCCACCTCGGTTCCAGCTATCTCAATCTGATGAGTAGCGCGGAAGTCCTGCGCGGCACGCTGGAGCTGTACAACTGGCAGGGTGATGAGCTGAATAACCGCCGTCTGGACGCCATCCTTGAGGTGCGCCATCACCAGGTGCAGCGTTTCGAGAAGGGCTTTTTGCTGCGCGGTATTGATATGGAAGTGACGATTGACGGCAATGGCTTTACCGGCGAAGGAGATATTCACCTGTTCGGCGAAATGCTCAACCGCTTCCTGGCGCTCTATGCCGATATTCACCTGTTTAACCAACTCACCCTAATCGTTCAGCCCGAAGGCAAATGTATCCGATGGAAAGAGAACCACAATCAGCGTCTGCCCGGCTAATTGAGCAGATGCGCGATAAGCTGCCGTACACGCAGTTTTATCGCTTCTGTCAGTTGCTCGAGCAGAGCCAGCCGGACGCGCCTGCACTGGGCAGCCACTGGCAGGTCAAACATGATCCGGTGCGTTTTCGTCCGCATCCGGGGATGGGGTTTCCGGCCAGCGAGTTTAAACGGGTGGAATTCCCGGACCAGCCGCACCTGCCGCCGACCATTCGCACCACCTTTATGGGCCTGTACGGCGTGGAATCACCGCTGCCGACGGCCTATATCGACGACATCACCCAGCGCCGGGAGGGGTACGAAGCGGTTAGTGATTTTCTGGATATTTTTAATCACCGGATGATCACCCAGTACTACCGCATCTGGCGCAAGTATTCGTATCCCGCCACCTTTGCACCAGGCGGTACGGACAGAACCTCGAAATATCTGCTGAGTCTGTGCGGGTTGGGGATTGAGGGGAGTGCTACGCATATTGCCACGCCGGTTTCCCGTTTCCTGGCGCTGACCAGCATGATGCGCCTGCCGACCCGCACCAGCGAAGGTGTGGTGGCACTGGTTCAGCTACTTGCGCCGGATACTCAGGCTACCGTCATTGCGCACGACCGGTTGCGTATCCCGTTGCGTAACCAACTGGCCATGAGCGCGCGCCAGCCCGTCAGCATGCGCAGCAGCCCGGTGATGGGGACCCACGCGGTGGATGTGAACAGCCAGATATTACTGAGCCTGAAAACGAACAATGCAGATGAAGCCCGTGAATGGCTGCCCGGTGGGCAACTGCATACCGATTTGCTGGCCTTACTGCATGTTTACCTCGGCTCGCGCCTGCATGTGCGCCTGCAACTCTCTGTTTTACGCAGCCTGCTACCGGATGCACAGCTTTCCTGTCAGCCGCAGCACAGCGGCGTGCTGCTGGGGCGTACCGCGGTAATGCGCACGCAGCGCGCGGTTGCCACTACCAAAAATAACGATGAACTTATTACGATTAACCTGGGCCGCTGGCAGCGTGTTCAGGAAAATCTTCACCGGAGGGAGACCGATGAACATGGCGACTATCGCTGGTAAAACTTGTTACACCCTGTTGGCGCTGGCCATCACGGCAACCCTGAGCGGTTGCGGGCTGACCCAGAAAGTGACCGACAGCACCGTCGCGGTGACGAAATCTATTTTCTACAAGCAGGTAAAAACGCTGCATCTGGATATTCAGGCGCGCGATGCGGTGAACAACAATGCGAACGGTGCGCCGCTGGCGACGGTGGTGCGCATCTACCAACTCAAAGACCGCAAGGTGTTTGACGGTACGGATTATCCGTCGCTGTTTGCTGATGACAGCCAGGCGATTAAAGCTGACCTGGTGGCGGAGAAAGATATTCGTATTCGTCCTGGCGGTGCCGTCAGCATCGATGTACCTCTGGATGAGACAGCCCAGTATGTGGCAGTGGCAGGGCTGTTTCTGGCACCTGATGTCACCAATAACACCTGGCGACTGGTGCTGAGCCGGGACGATCTCGACCCGGATAAGGCTCGCCAGATTGAGCTCAATAATCAGGGGATGACCTTGCTGCCCCTGAAGGATAAATGAGATGGCACAACCTTCTGTCTACGAAATGCTGACCGGTAATTTCGCCGGAGGCCTCGAGCTGCACGACATCAGCGAAGAGAATCAGGTCATTATGTCGGTGCTCGATAACATGCAGCGTATTCTCAACTGCCGGCGGGAAGCCTCAGCCATCTTCCGGATTACGGTCTGCCGGATATGAGCAAAATCCTGCAGGGAATGCCCGGCACCGCGCATTCGCTGCTGACCATGCTTTCAGGCACGCTGCTGAAATACGAACCACGCCTGAAAAGTCTGAACGTCATTTTGTTGCCACAAAGCGAACCGGGACATCTCGAATACGCGATTGATGCGGAATTAAAAGGTGTTGGTCTGGTGCGCTACGGCACAGCGTTTATGCCAGAGGGAAGGGTGCTGATGCGACACCTTAAACAGCAGAGCTATCTTAAGCGCGGGTCAATGAATTAATGACACGTTAGCAAGGCAGACAAAATATTCACCCATTGACATGAGCAAATAATAATTTTAACGAAATAATTATTTATCGTTGGACGGTTATTTTATAAAAAGGAAAGCTATCGATATTTATAATGATAATCGGGCTGTCGGGTTGTGCAACAGACCACCTCGCGGAGGATATCGATAATCATGAGGGAGGAAAAACTTTATACCGGAATGATGTTATCACTGCTGTACCCGGTGGCTATAGCCACTGATGTGGTATTGTCGCCTTTATATCTGCTCGGCGGTATTGCCGTTCTGTCGCTGTATGGCATTATTTTAATGCACTAACACTCAGGGTTTTAATTGTGTTTATTGTGAACTTGCTTCTGTTTGTCTTTCAATAAAAGAAATATCAATTCAGAACTAAATTATTGCGTTTTATATTTTATTTTAACTCATAAGGAATTAAATTTCTATGAAAGCCAATTCTACATCCACCTCTCCGGCATTTTCTGCCATGTCCTGGCTAGCAATGGTAGGCGGGGTCATTGTTTATCTGATTGGCCTCTGGCGTTCAGAAATGGAACTGAATGAAAGAGGTTATTATTTTGCGGTAATGATCCTTGGGCTATTCTCGGCGGTGTCGTTGCAGAAAACAGTTCGTGACCGTATGGAAAATATCCCTACCAGTCAGATGTATTATATTTCTTGCGTCGTGGCGTTTGTCATTTCAGTTATTTTATTGGCAGTCGGTCTGTGGAATGCTTCGCTTCTGGCGAGTGAGAAGGGCTTCTACGCCATAGCCTTTTTCCTTTGTCTGTTTGGTGCAATTTCTGTGCAGAAAAATGTTCGTGATAACCAGTCAGAAACAAGCGATATCGTTCCACAACAGATGAAAGAACAAGCGACGACTGAGCAAGAATAATTCGGCCCGTCTGCACAATAACCTACGCACTGGTTATTTTTGACAGCCAGTTAATCAGGTTTCTTATCTGCCTGGACAGCAGGCAGATAAATGCAACGACAGAGGAAGCATGTCAGCAAAAGAACGATTTTTAAAAAAACTTCAGGACAGTCAACCGCGCGGCCCGTATGACAACAAAGCGCAGGCCGATATTGCCGAATTTCAGCAGAAAATGAGCCAGCTTCACGAAACAATGGAAGGCTGGCTGGACGGCACCGGTATTCGTACTGAAAGCACCTCCGTTTCGCTGGTCGAGTTTCTGATTGGTGGCAGGGCATTCAGCGTGCCGGGCATTCATCTTCGCCATGAGAACAAAATGGTGAAATTCACCCCGGTCTTTTTATATGGCCAGGGTGTAACGGGTTGCGTGGAAACCAGCCTTTGCGCTGACGCCACCGTGACGCCGCTGTGTCGCCTGTTTATGCGCGCGGGCGAAAACACCCACTGGACCTGGCGTCCAGCGGGGATGTCCACCGACCCGGGCAGTGCGTTTGGCGAAGATATCTTTTTCGGCCTCATTGAAGGGTTGCTGGCGTAGGAACGGCGGCCTGACTCAATCCAGTAGGGCTATGTCAGCTTCATAGATTTCTTATTTTCAGGATGACAAGTGATGAATCATGGAATACCCCGCAGTGCTGTTGCGCTGCTTTTTTCTCTCACGGCCTGCGGGCAGGCTCTGGCCTCATCAGATGAAAGTGGCTGTCCGTGGGGCGTATCTGGCTGTCTGCTGGCAAGCCCTCCTGTTTTCGGGGTGTCTAATGACACCCGGATAACCTGCTGAGATTACTGAGCGAACGCCAGTCATTGCCACTGCCTCTACAGGCGGTACCACAGGACCTGACCCGTAATCGTAATTTTTACTTCGGTGAGCATCTTGATGACTGGTACAGCGGCATCGCTAAACGTCGTGAGGAAGTGCCTGAAGCACTGCCTTCGCCTGTTGCTGAACCGTTAACAGCGCTGGGCCTGGATGCGCAAATTGCTGAACCTTCAGATAACGATTCTGACACACTTGAAAATCGCTTTGTGTCGATGACGGCTGAATCTGAAGCCGGGTTCCTGAACGCACTGCTTGCGGACAAAAGCCTGACGCAGGAACAGCGGCAAGCCCTGGCAAAAGTACGAATGTCTCTGGCAGGAAACGCAGAAACGAAGACGGCAATCGAGAGCCTCGCTTTTCCAGCTGATTCGGTTGCCCAACAATTTCGCCAGTACCTCTCTGCCGCCAGTGACTTTTATGCAGGGCAATACGATGCGGCACAGCAAGCCTGGATGAGTCTGAAGGATTCATCACAGCCCTGGCTTGCGGAAACGAGCAGCTACATGTTGATTCGAAATGCGCTGAACAAAAGCAGCCAGAACGCAACCGGTGAATACGGCGATTTTGATGTCGATAAAATTGATCGTGAATCGGCAATGCAGGCGGGTCAGTGGACTCAAAACTATCTCCAGCACTGGCCAGAGGGATTATATGCGGCATCAGCGACAGGCCTCCTTCGCCGCATCAACTGGTATTTGCAGGACTGGGACTCGCTGGGCAAACAGTACGAGCAGGTGCTGACAACATCCAAAGATGCACATTCGTTGGTCGCGTTGATTACGGAAAATGACAGCAAGTTGCAGAGCAAAGATTTCACCTGGAATACGTCCTATTTTCTGAGTGCGCCTGAGGCCCCGCTGTTGACCTTTACCCAGACACTGCGGTTGATGCGTAATATGAAATGTGACGGGCGGCAGCCGTGCGTTAACCCGGAGTATTTATCCCAAATCAAACCGATTTTTGAGCACTCCAGTACGCTTGCATACTGGCAATATCTTGACCTGATGCGCAGTTATCTGACGCAGGATTACACCCGTGTCATCCACCAGATTAAGCCTGTTACGGCGTTGCCTCCGAACGATATTCTGACCTTCAGTAATCAGGTCCTTTACGGTAATGCGCTGATGGCACTAAATCAGTGGTCAGAAGCACGAATGCACTGGTCTGCGCTTTTAACCTCATCGAAGGATGTGGAGCAACAACAATTTTTGCAAAGTCAGCTCGCGGCAACGCTTATCGGGGCAGGACAAACCGAAGTAATATTTGCGCCTGATAGCCTGGTTACCAGCCTGAGATACCGCTCAATCGTGTTGAAGACTCGTGCAACACCTGCGCTTTTGCGCCAGCAAATCAGCGATGCGCCGAATGACGAGGAGCGTACGATTGCACTTCATTCGCTGTTGATGCGTGATCTGATTGAGGGGAATTACTCAGACTGGCTATTGGATAAGAAACGCGTATCGAACATCACCCATCCGGCGATTGGTGAGGCATTCTCCGATGTGGATTTGAGCGTGTTTGACTGGTTGGGCGCGGCTCCTGAAAAGGGGTACTTCTGCAAATCACTGGAGCAAACGGTCAGCGCACTCAGTAAAAATAGCCATGATAGCCATGCACTTAACTGCCTGGGTGAATTTTTCCGCACCACAGATGCCAAAATTGACCTGTGGAAAGATGGAGAGGGTAATGCATCCCTGGGGGATGTCACCCTTGGCAATGAGGTGAAAACCCAGCCCAGCAGACAGGATTATTATGAAGAAATCATCACTAACGAAAAAAGCGAGCCGGAAGATAAAAGTTACGCGCTCTATCGGGCCGTGATGTGTTACTCCCCGTCGGGTTACAACGATTGCGGGGGGAAGGAGGTTGATAAACTCAAACGCAAAGGGTGGTTTACTCAACTTAAAACACAATATCCGGGATCGCCATGGGCACAAGAACTGCGCTATTACTGGTAGCGACCCTGCTGATAAGCATACCTGCTGGCGCTGTCGTTCAGGCGGAAGAGTACCAGGAATTCTGGCTGTGGTCCGGAGTCAAACCCACTCCGGCGATGCGCAATGCGCAGGTTGTGTATCTGCATCAGGGGGAAATTGTCTCCCGTCACGGTCAGGCTGTTTTTGAGCGAATGGGGCTTCCTGTCAGTCGGCTTACCTTTCCCCAGATCTGGCTAACGGTGCGGATAACTACACTGGATGTACCGGAAACCCTTTGGCCCCGCATCATGCAATTGCTGCAGCTCTGGGCGAAAAAAGGCAACATCGTCATTGGTCTGCAAATCGATTTTGACGCCTCGACCTATCGACTGGATGAGTACGGTCAATTTCTGGGCCATCTCCGGACTTTGTTGCCTGCTGAATATGCGCTGGGGGTCACGGGGCTGCTCGACTGGGCAAAGACCGGTAGTATCGCAACGCTCAATACGTTACCCATTGATGAACTGATCGTGCAGAGCTATCAGGGGCGCAAAACGGTCCCAAATTACAGCGCCTATTTACCCTCATTATCCCGGCTGGCGATCCCCTGGAAGATCGGAGTTGTGCAGAATGGGGAGTGGGATAATCAGCAAGAAAGTCGGTTATGGACATCACCCTGGTTCAGAGGCGCAGTGGTCTTCATGCTAAATCCCCGTCGCTGATGTTTTTCAGTGCGCAAGGCTAAAGATCCACATTCTTACCCTTTATATCCCTTGATTTTTAACAAAAGGATGTTGTTTTGATGATTCGATTTTTCCAGTGGCTGACGGTGTGTGCCAGTGTGCTGTTCTTGTCCGGCTGTGGCTATAACGATATCCAGGCCAGCGATGAAGCGGTCGATGCGCAGTGGTCGGAAGTTCTCAACCAGTACCAGCGTCGTGCTGATCTTATCCCGAGCCTGGTGGCCACGGTGAAAGGCTACGCCAGCCATGAAGAGTCTGTTTTTAAAGATATTGCGGATGCCCGGGCAAGAATTGGCAGCGTCAGTCAGGGGCAACATGCGCCAGAAAACGCACAGGATATGCAGGCTTACCAACGCTCGCAGCAGGAGCTAAGTTCAGCTCTCTCCCGCCTGTTGGTCATCAGTGAACGCTACCCGGAGCTGAAAGCCGATACGATGTTCACCAACCTGATGGTTCAGCTGGAAGGGACGGAAAACCGTATCGCGGTGGCGCGTCATCGCTATGTGCTGGCGGTGCAGGAATATAACCTGCAAATTCGCCAGTTCCCTGGGGTGATCCTCGCCCGGATCATGGGCTACGAAAGGAAACAAAATTTCCAGCCAAATGATATGGCAAAAGTGACGACTGCCCCGACGGTTGATTTTTCAACTCCGCGTCCGGTGCAGCAATGAAGCGCCTGATGTGGGTTGCACTGGCTCTTTTGTTTTCGTTTTCTGCTGGGGCTGATCAGATCACGGTTCCGGATCTGCATCAGCGCGTCACGGATACCACGGGTACCCTGTCAGCGGAAGTGAGCGCATCTCTCGAGCAGCGTCTGAGCCAGTATGAGCAGGACTCGGGCCATCAGTTGGCCATTTTAATGGTGAATACAACCGGGGATGAGACAATTGAGCAGTATGCGACCCGTGTGTTCGAAAGCTGGAAGCTGGGCGATAAAAAGCGTGATGACGGTTTGCTGCTGATTGTGGCAAAGGCTGACCATACGCTGCGTATCGAGGTGGGGTACGGGTTGGAGGGCACCGTGACGGATTTACAGGCAAGTCAGGTGATCAACCGTGACATCGTGCCGTATTTTAAACGGGACGATTATGCCGGAGGGATTGCGTCGGGCGTGGACGCGCTCATTCAGATGTCGACGGATCCGGCATTTGCCGCATCCTATGCTGATGTCGTGGAGACCTCGGACTCAACGGAGAGTGGCGTTGAGTCTATAGGCGCATGGTTATTCGGCGGGTTTATGCTGATGCCAATAGTGCCAGCGCTGTTTTTCCGCAAGTTTAGTCCTTTTAAGCGATCGCTCTTCAGTAGCCTGATGGTGGCCGCTGCCGTGCTGGTGATTAGCCGCGATGTTGTCATAACGGGTATCACCTTTCTGGTTTGCCTGGTGCTCTATATCGGTATGACGCGGGGCGGTCGTTCAGGCGGAGGCAGGGGCGGTGGCAGCAGTGGTTCGGGTCGTTCAGGAGGTGGATTTAGCAGAAGAGGCGGCAGCGGTGGCGGATTCAGCGGGGGAGGAGGGAGTAGCGGAGGCGGTGGTGCATCGGGCCGCTGGTAACTCACCCTGTTCATCCTCGTTTGCCCCTTTTTAGGTAACACGCGACCAGTTTTTCTATTCTGACGATGAGTCCCATTATGCACGACGTACAACCCCGCCCGGTAAAAACCGGCAGTGACCCGCGCACGCTCGCGGACTTTATTGCCCTGCGCGAAGAGATGGCGAAACTCTCGCATCCGGCTCGCCCGGATGTGGACTGGAAACAGGCGGAAGCACTGTCGCTCTCGCTGTTCGAACGTAATGGCGTGGAGTTGCAGACCGGCGCCTGGTACACCCTGGCGCGTTGCCATCTGGCCCGCGTCAGTGGGATGAACGAGGGGCTGGCGATACTCAACGCGCTGCTGAACTATCAGTGGGCGCAGCTCTGGCCGCAGCCGGTGCACGCGCGGGCTGAAATCCTCAATGGCCTGTTTCAGCGCTTGCAGACAACGTTCCGTACCTTTTCACTGAGCCACCGCGATGTCCCTTCGCTGATGCAGGCGGAAAATCTGCTGGCGACACTCGACGATGTGCTGACCCGTCAGGCGCTGAAGCATGCCTGTCAGACTGCGCCGCTGATGCAACAGGTGCACAATGCGCGGGTCCGGCTGGAAAACAGCGCGTCACCGGAAGAGGCAACGGCGGCCATCGCGTTGCCGCCGCAGGCGCGGGTTTCGCCGTCCGCGCTGGATACTGCGCCGCACATCAGCCGTCAGGTGTATGTGTTACGCCCGGAACCGGAAGTGAAGGTGGAAGTGGTGCGCGAAACGCTGCCGTCGCCGAAGCGCTGGCCGGTTTTTGCCGCTGGGGTCGTCTCGGCGCTGGTGGTCGGCGCGCTGGCGCTGTGGGGCTGGCACACGCTGCATCCGGCTGATAATACTCTGCCTGTGACGGCCAACGACGCTGCGCTGACCGCGCTGGGGCAACAGTCACCCGTCTGGCTGCTGGACTACGGCTTTGCGCTGGCCGCAAAGGCTCCCCCTGAAGAGCGCGACAGACTAAAAGCGCAGTGGCAGCAGCGTATCGCCGGAAATGCTTTGCCTCCCGAGGCGCTCTCCGGCTGGCATCAGGGGATGGAAGGCTTAAATGAGATGACCCGCCGTCTCAATGAGCTGGATGAACGCAAGGGAAAATACCTGACTGGCTCGGAGCTGAAATCAATGGTGTTTGCGATAACTCAGAACTTTGGGAGGTCAGTTCCTGCGGAGGAGCAATTATACTTACTGAGCCAGACGCCACAGGGTACCCCGTTGCCCCCGGCGCTGGTTTCGCAGACGGAACAGCATCTGGAACAGTTACTTAACCGTTATACCCTGATTAAACAGCAAGTCGAAACACCATAACCCTCCTGCCTCAGGCACCACAGCGCATCCGGATAAACTCCACTTCACGCTGTAACGGCTCTATGGACATTGTCATCATTATTACCGGGATATTGACATCCCGGGTGCAAAGGAAAATGCATTATGAAACCCAAAAATAAGCGAAGCGCGTATCACCTGGTCGCTGAGGAAGCGCGTGCTGAAGAGCGGCTGCGCAATTACCGGCAGGCATATGGACTGTGGACGACCGCGTCCTCACTGGCGGTAGACGAAACCAACCGGGTCTGGGCTGATGCCCGCAGTGAATATTGCCGCCGACGAATGTCATTAGTCAGCAAATAGTCCGTACTTCCATTTTGAGTTAAAAGGAAATTTTATGAACGAACGTGAATTACCGGTCGCGGGCCAATCCGTCTGGCGACTCATCTCTGTTTTGCTGGGTGTGGTAATGATGTGGTTTGGTGCGATGCGCTTCTGGCCTTTTATGACCGACACCATGGCCGCCTTGCTGGCGCAGTATGACTGGTTGCCAGCGGCCTCCATGGCCCATTCCGTGAGTATCGGCGTCGGGGCGCTTGAGGTAGTGATTGGCCTGATGTTGCTGGTTCCTCACGAGACGGTTCGGCGTTATGCCGGGCTGGCGGCGGCACTGTTCTGGTTCTCCGCACTGTTCTTGTTGATTGGCAAGCCGATGTACCAGCATTCCGACGTTTACAACGGTTTCCCGGTGATTGGCGGCGGACAAACGCTGCTCAAACATCTGGGTATCGCGGCGTTAGGGCTGGGGATTTTTGCTTTTCAGCGTCATGCGCGTTTATATCGCGCGGCGGTACTGGGTCTGTGGCTGGGGCAACTGCTGGTGTTGCTGTGGATCGGGGGCATGAAATTTACTGCTGTAGAAGCGACAGGTGTCAGCCATCTGATGAAAACGAGCCCGTTCTTCTCCTGGCTGTATAACTTCTGCACCATTCAACAAGCCTCCATTGTTATCGGGCTGACTGAACTGGGCACAGCGGCACTGATGCTGTTCTGGCCATGGCGTCCGAATATTGCGCGTCTGGGTTTCCTCGCGGCAATCTGTACCTATCTGCTGACCAACACCTTCCTGTTCAGCTTACCCGGCTGGCAGTCGGGTTACGGCTTCCCGTTTATTGGCCGTACCGGGCAGTTCCTTATCAAGGATGAATTATTACTACTGGGGGCGCTGGTGCTGTTCCTGACGCCATTCGCCAGCATCTGCTGCAAGAATGTAAAGTCAGGCACCTGAGTCCTGGTGAATGCTGCACGCAAACAAAAAAGCCCGCTTAAGTATCCTTAAGCGGGCTCTCGAATTTGGCTCCTCTGACTGGACTCGATTGTTCAGCTAACTGACTGTTTTTACATCTGTTGATTTTGCCATTACCTCGGCAGGGCGACCATAAAGGCCCCCGTATGTTAATACTGCATTTTTTGGGCTCTGTTGCAAAGATTGTAATAATGAAGCCTCTGGTGTTGCTGAAAGGCTCTAAATTTCAAACACTCTGCTCACCAGATGCATCTCGCCCAGGAGGTGACCATAGTAAAATGATTCAGTCTGTCCTTTACGCAGGGCACGCATGATTTCGATTCCTTTTATCGTGGCGTACGCCATTTTCATCGATTTAAATCTCAGCGTGGCATTGATTATCCGTTTCAGCTTGCCGTGATCGCACTCAATCACATTGTTCCGGTACTTTATCTGCCGGTGCTCCATATCCGACGGACATTTTCCTTCGCGCTTCAGTAACGCCAGTGCCCGCCCGTATGTCGGGGCTTTATCGGTATTAATCAGCCGCGGAATTTGCCACCGCTTCGTGTTGTTCAGGAGCTTTCCCATAAAGCGATATGCAGCTTTACTGTTACGACGAGGAGAGAGATAAAAATCGAGGGTACAGCCTCTGCTGTCGACTGCGGGGTACAGATAAGCCCATCTGCCGTTAACTTTGATATACGTTTCATCCAGATGCCATGAGCAAAATCCGGTAGGCTGACGCCAGTACCAGCGGAGACGTTTCTCCATTTCAGGGGCATAGCGCTGGACCCAGCGGTAAAGTGTGGTGTGGTCGACGCTGACACCACGCTCGGCCAGCATCTCCTGTAACTCACGATAACTGATACCGTATTTACAGTACCAGCGTACTTGCAGCGGCCTTGCCGCGACGTTCAGAAACTAAAAGGTAGCACCTGCTAAAGCGAGAAAAGGAACTGAGCAAACCGATAAAACAGTGTTGTTTGCCAGAGGTATCGCGGAACATTTCTTTTGTCTCCGGCCATCAAACAACGTTATTGCTGAATGTCTGCAAAACGGCATTCGCACAGCTCACGCCTTTATTGAAAACGGTCTGACAGGAAGGGGGGGACAGGCATATGGAAGGATGCGAAGCCCGGAGGTTTGCTGCCGTGAAACATGCCGCCATGTTCATGACAATGAAGTGCTACTGTTCGGATGTCTGGGGTGTGGTGATGGCGCGAGTCTCTGATATGCCGTTTTTAAAAAAAGCTTTTTCAGTGCTATTTATATCGACTGCGGTAACATATCTAAAGGAATGATCGTAATAAAACGGAGCAACGTAATATGCTGTTTTTACTTGCCACCTCAGGCCTCTTATTCGATTCCTGGCCATAAGTTGATTGTGATAAAATCGCGGCAACTCTGTGGAGATATATAGAAAAAAACATGGCAGTTATTTTTTATAAAATAAGGAGCATTGCATATGATAAAAGCATCAATTTCATTAATGGCCGTGGTATTGTTTTTTTGTACGGCTGGGGCCGCTTTGGCAATGAATGTGCCAGTCGATAACAGTGGCAGTACATTTAGAAAAACAGGCTGGACTATGTGGCACAGATCGAATCTTCCAGGAGCTAGTTCTTCTTGTACCCGAAATTATTACAAAAAAGGTGTTTATCAGTCGCAACAGAATAAGTTTGTGTATGACTGGCAGAAATGCGGAAGTGATAAAAATGCCATATCAGCCAGATTATGGCCTAGTTAATTATCGAACGAAGGCCACGGTGATTTTCAATCGGGCTTTGCTAATGGAATGGTCGTCCCCTGGCAAGGCTGAAGTTCTGAATCACCAAGTGGCACAACTTGGGGTTCGACGCTCAGTGGGACGAGCCGCTCGCATAAGGACACCTGTAACACAGCGGTGTCAACGATGAACGTTCCCCTGAAAACCATCTCCGCCTCGACACTGAAGGGCTGCGTTTGGGAAACGTACAATATTGTACGGTTGCGTTATAGCAGTAGGGTGTACCCTACTGCTATAGGTAGGTCTGTTTAAAAAAACAGACTTGTCGTACAATATTCTCTATATCCAAACTGACCCCAATTAGAGGTGTCACCTAAAAATAAAACGGAGAATGAAAATAACGGTAATAGGAAATGTAAAAAATAGTAGTAATATAGATATAAGTGGGTGTTGTGAAGTATCAAAAATATCCATTATTAACTTAGGGGGTCTGTCGTAAGCAGATTTTATTACAAAAGGATGCGAAATAAATGACACACACAATATGATGGCAAGTCCCCGATGGTTGCCGGGAGCGTTAACAACTTAAAAATAAAAAATAGAACCATAGAAGAACCCACCAGTTATTAACGACAAGAAAAAATCAAAACTTTTAACGAAAAGATAAAGCAGGGTGTCTGGCTTAGGTCCTATCCTCTTCAAATTACTTTTTTTCATTTCAAATAACTCTCATTGTATTATTAACAAATGCCCCCTGGATTTACTCCGATTAAATAAGATGCGGGCAAGATTATATCATTTTGCGATAATACACCTGTTCAAAAACAAGCTTGTCGTACAATATTTTCCGATATCCAAACTCATCCCAATAGGCACTGTTGCAAACATCGAGATAATGAAGCCTCTGGTGTTGCTGAAAGGCTCTAAATTTCAAACACTCTCCTCACCAGACGCATCTGGCACTGTTGCAAAGTATGATTTCTCCGAAAAACGGAGGGCTGCAACCACAACTTATTGTGTCTTCCTTCGGATTGGCTGACAAAATGTGCCAGAGAAATATGTTGAAGTGAAACTTTGCAACAGTGCCGGCCTGCGAGAGAGTGACGGCAGGATAGGGACCAAAGGTCAGTTTGCTTTCTTTGCTTTCAAAGCGGTACCTGAGATACCCGTGTTTTGCACTGTCAGGTTTCAGCAGCAGGTACAGGCCCTGTACATCGGTGAGTTTACGGAGTTTGTCGACGGGTTTTGCGTTGCGGATAGCGGTAACAGTAAGAGGCATGGCGGGAGCTCCGTAGATCAGTGAACCAGCAGGCCCCCAATAAAGCCCCCAAAAGCTACGGATGTAAAAAAACCGAAGTACTTTTCAGTACTTCGGTTTTTTTTACTATCTGATTTTAAAACATTTCAGGATGAATGGGGACATCATGAAACTAAAATTTGGCTCCTCTGACTGGACTCGAACCAGTGACATACGGATTAACAGTCCGCCGTTCTACCGACTGAACTACAGAGGAATCGGTTAACGGGGCGCATAGTAACGAGCGCCCACTGGGTTGTCAAAGGCTGTTTAGATGAAACGTGTTTGATTGCTGATTTAATCAACAAAAAGAAGAAAAGAGCCGCAAATGCGCGGCTCAAAAGGGTTTTATGCCCGTTGCGCCCTGACCGGTGCAGTCGCTTCAATCAACCACGGGCGAGCATCACTTGAGACAAGCGGCGATAATGTTTCGCGTACTTGCTGGTGATAATCATCAAGCCAGGCAATGTCTTGTTCGCTAAGCAGGGATAAATCGACCGCGCTTAAATCAATCGGGATCAGCGTCAGCGAGGCAAATTTACAGAACCCTGGTCGTGAGGCGACAACTTCAACCTGGTTTTCAATACGAATGCCGTGACTTCCGGCGAGGTAATATCCTGGTTCGATGGTCAGAACATTGCCGGGTAGCATCGGCCATGGATTCACTTTCTTCGCCATGCGATGCGGGTTTTCATGAATGAGCAAGCAGTGGCCGACACCATGACCCGTGCCATGGTCATAATCCAGACCCAGTTCCCATAATGGACGACGGGCAAACGCATCGAGTTGATGCCCTTGCGTGCCTTGAGGGAATTGCAGTGAAATCAGTGACAGGAATCCTTTTAACACGGCGGTGTAATGCAGGCGACGTTGACCGTCAAGTTGCCCGAAGTTCAATGTCCGCGTGGCATCGGTGGTGCCGTTGTAATACTGGCCGCCTGAATCATTCAGGTAAAACTCTTTACTGGTGATCGCAAAATTGGTTTCTGGTGCGCTGTGGTAGTGGCACATTGCTGCATTACTCGCAGCCGCGGAAATCGTACCAAAACTTTGTTCCCAGAAGTTTTCACACTGCTGGCGGAAAGTTAGCTGCTTTTCCTGGGCCTCGAGTTCTGTAATCGGGTTACCTGCGGCTTCACGCAAGGGGACTTCATGACTCAACCAGGCGAGGAAATTCACCCATGCCGCGCCATCTTCCACGTGGCTTGAACGATATCCTTCCAGCTCGACGCTGTTTTTATTCGCTTTCATCAGCGTAACAGGATCGGCCAACCATTCGATTTCACCCCCTCCTTGTTCAACGGCAAAGCGCACCGCAACCGGAGTATTATCACCATCAAGTAAGAAACGTTTTCCCGCCGCAAGCTGCTTACAACGCGGCAGAAACGCATCTGCACTGTGTGTCTTAAGCGAGTCCAGCAATCCGCTATCAAGCTGTTGCAGCTTGGCTTCGTCGACAAACCACTCTACGGCACCGTCGTTTTTAATCAGAGCGAAAGAGAGCGGCACTGGGCTCATGGCGATATCTGAACCGCGAACATTCAACAGCCAGGCAATGTTGTCAGGCAAGGTGAGGGCAAGGTAGTCCACACCTTCACGCGTCAGGGCTTCCGCGACACGTGCACATTTGGACGCGGTTGATTCACCGCTAATCTCAACGGGCATAGGATGAATTGCGCCGCGCGGTGCTGCCGGGCGCTCGGTCCAGATTTTATTAATAGGATCATCGTTGACGGCTACCAGGTCACAGCCGCTGGTGCGCAGTTGTTCATACTGGTTGTTAACGATAAGCATCGGTTCAAATGCGATACGTTGACCAGAAGGTAAGTTTTCGCGCATCCAGAGGTGGATGGGTTCATCGTGCAGGTGATGAATTTCAAACTCGCTGAGGTTAACTTGCTGGTGCGCCTGAACCTGGTAGCGACCATCAACAAACAGCAGTGCGCGGTCGGCCAAAATCAGAGCCAGCCCCGCTGAGCCATCAAAACCACTGATAAATTCAAGCTTTGCGTCAAAGGGGGCACAGTATTCACTTTGATGCGCATCGGCACGAGGGATAAGCATGCCATCAAGTTCGCGCTCTTTAAGCAGGCTGCGTAACGCAGCCAGAGGTGATGTGTGTTGCATTTTTATTCTCTTATCGGAAAGGTGGCTCGTTAAAGGTACGTAGTTTGCGCGAGTGCAGGCGTTCGCCTTCAGCTCGCAGGAGGTCAATGGCGCAGATACCGATTTGCAAATGCTCCGAAATCGCCCCTTCATAGAATCGATTTGCCTGACCTGGCAGTTTTATTTCCCCGTGCAGCGGCTTATCTGAAACGCACAGCAATGTGCCATAAGGGACGCGGAAGCGATAACCTTGCGCGGCGATGGTGGCACTCTCCATATCAATAGCAACCGCACGGCTCAGGTTGAAACGCAAGGCTGAAGCCGAATAGCGTAGCTCCCAGTTACGATCGTCAGTGGTGACGACTGTACCTGTACGTAAGCGCTGTTTAACTTCTTCGCCCGGCATTCCACTCACCAGTTTGGTGGCGTCATACAGTGCGCGTTGTACTTCAGCGATGCTTGGAATCGGAATGTCGGGTGGTAGCACGGCATCAAGAACATGATCGTCACGCAGATAGGCGTGAGCCAGCACATAATCGCCAATTGACTGGCTTTCACGCAGGCCGCCGCAGTGGCCAATCATCAGCCAGGCCGCTGGGCGCAATACCGCCAGATGGTCGCAAATATTTTTGGCATTCGATGGCCCAACGCCAATGTTAATCAGCGTGATACCTGTACCGTTGGCATCAATCAAATGCCATGCTGGCATTTGGTGTTTTTTCCAGGTGAGATCAGAAATGGCCTCTTCAGGTGCCTGGCTGTCGGCCGTTAACCACACGCCACCGGCGCATGAAAGCGCGACATATGGGCTTTCCGGATCAAGAATTTGCTGGCAACCCCAGCGTACAAATTCATCAACATAGCGGGTGTAGTTGGTGAACAACACGAATGACTGGAAGTGCTCAACCGGCGTGCCGGTGTAGTGGCGCAAACGAGCCAGCGAGAAATCAACTCGGCGTGCATCAAAATGCGAAAGCGGATAGTACTCAGTCGGATGGAACAGACCATCCGCCGTTTCATCACCAATTTGCGACAGTTCGGTGGTCGGAAAATGACGAGGCAAACCGGCGCTCATCGAACGGTCTAACGACAAGCTTGAACCATCAATCACATACGGATACGGGATTTCGTGCAGCGATAAACCCACTTCAATCTGCGCACCATAATCTTCATACAGTAGGGTTAATTGTTCGGCGAGATAATGGCGAAACAGTGCTGGGCGGGTGACGGTGGTTGTGTAGCTGCCGGAATGGGTGAAGCGGGCATAAGCGCGTGTTTTGTTGGGATGGTGAATAGTGCCATCCCAGCTGACGCGTAATTCCGGGTAGACAAATAATCCTGCGGCACGTTTTTGTATTTCGGGTAAGGTGCCGTTTTCAACGTACTGGGCAATGGCTTCGCGCAATGCGTTGACCGAAGCATCGTACAGCTCCTCTAATTTATCGAGGGCCTGATTCGGGGTAAGGGCAGTGTCGGCTGTCTGATGCGTCATCTTATCTCCTTATCCTGCTGATTATACGCAGGGCTGTTTCGATAGTATGTCATCGACGGGAGAGAACGGAAGGGGCGGGAAGAGAAAAGCAAGAAGCCTGCCTGCTAAACCAGGCAGGCTTCTGAAATCGGGCCACTGACAGCATGCGGGATGCAACTGTCAGTATTATCCGGGACATGAATTATATCCGTTCAACTTTTGCCGGAAGGCCCTGCCTTACCGCCGCCCCAGAGACCCAATCCAGCCAGGTGTTGGCGACCTTACGCGTTGGGTCGGCAAACCCCAGATCGTTAAGGTTAATCCCTGCTTTTATCTGTCTATCAAACGGCATGGGTTCACCGTCCAGATAGTGTTGAGCAGCCCCCATTTCCCGGTGCCCATATCCGTGCTCAATGGCGATGACACCAGGCATCACGCCGTTAAGCAAACTGATCTGCGCTTCAACCTGCCCACCCGGTGTGGTGATACGAGCGGTGTCGCCATGGGCCAGACCGTAGCGCTTGCCATCTTCAGGATTCAGCGCCACCAGGTTAGTGGGTTTGAGATGATGTAACCGTGGGATCACGGTAGAAGCGCTGGCCATGGTATTGGATTTAAAAGAAATCAGCTTCAGTGGCCACTGCTGCACCGGGAAAATCTCCTCCATAGCACGCCCGTCAGAAAGCCTTGAAGGATACCAGGCAGGGCATCCACTATAACGTTCACCGGTTATTGCGTGACGATGAGCGGCGACGTCCGCATTCCAGATTTGCAGCGGTTTTTGCCAAATATTGCCGACACTGTTTTCCACACGCCCGCTGCTGTCCGGCGCAAAACGCCCGCCTCGGGAATAGATAAAGGCGACGCGACTGACTTCATCCGGTTTTAGCGTCTGCTCAATCATCGGCAGAATACGCTGCACACCCGTCAGCGTCACATCCTCTTGCCTGGCTTGTGCGACGGGCGTTTTGCCCATATACGCGATGTTTGCGGCAATGCGCAGATAGTAATCTTCCGCACGATTGAGCGGGTAACCGTTGCCCTGCGCATCGGTAATCGCATTGTCACCGAAACCTGGCAGCTTCAGGCGTTTTGCCACGGCGATGCAGAAGGCTTCCATTGATACTGGTTGCCCATCGGCGGTTTGGCTTGTCGCGCTAGCAACGATAGGCCAACGGGCGGTGGTGGCTTTACTGGCGACACCCGCCCACGGAGCGCTAAATCCCCAGCTTTCAAAATTATGCGTGTCCGGAACGATATAATCCGCCAGAGCCGTGGTTTCATTCATGAATGCGTCAATGGCGATAAACAGCGGCAGACGTTTGGGATCTTTCAGCTTCTCTTCCGCCACGGCCCGTAACCCAGGAATGCCGTAGAACGGGTTGGTCATATTGGAGATCCACGCTTTTAGCGGGTAAGGGTAACCCTCCAGCGCGGAGGTGAGGAGTTCGGTCAACTGCCCTGCAACGAAGGGGTACCACGGTGCTTTGGCCGGGAACGGAGAAACCCCAGCAGCCATCTTATCCTGATACTCTTCGGAGGATTCATAGGCCGTTTTGCTACGCGCGATACTCAGCCCCTTCGGTTTTACCTTGCCGGGGAAGCTGTCCATGTTATAGCGCGGACCATCGGTCGCACCGTTGAATTTACCGCCCCCGACAAAGACGCCGCCTTCCAGACTGAGATTACCAATCAGCGCGTTGAGCATCATGACGGCCCAGGCGTTGTAAAACCCGTTGCCAGCCATCATGCCGCCATGGGTAATAACTGCCGCTTTACGTCCGTGGCGGGTAAAGGTATCTGCCAGCGCCGCTATTTTCACCTCTGACACGCCGCATTGTTGGCTGTATTGCGCCAGTGTGAGTTTATTGGCCGCCTCTTTAAGCAACTGAAATCCACTTTTTACGGTGACGATTTTGCCGTCAGTCAGCGTGACCTGTTGAGCAACAAACAACTGCGCGCGCGGGCAACCGCTGGCGGCAACTATCTCGTTGTCTTCGTTCAGTACCACAGGCTCGTTTGCACCCTCAGCCGACAGGTGAGCCAGAGTCAAATGCTGCCCGGCAAGTTGTGGGAGTTCATCGGTGATCACCAGATGCGTGGAGTTGGTCCAACTTTTTTCGCCAGCCTGCTGCATGGCTGTTGCATCAGGAATGGCGAGGTAATCTGCGTTATAGCGTTGTTTTTCGATGATCCAGCGGATCAACCCCATAGCCAGCGCCGAGTCACTGCCGGGGATAACGGGCAGCCAGTGACCGCGATCGTCAGCCAATACCGTGGTTAACGGTAGAGCCGGGGCGACGACAACATACTGAAAATTATCACGCAGACGGGCGCTGGACAGTTGTCGGGCCTGGCGTTTAAAAGGGTTCCCGGACTGTGCCGGAGAGGTGCCCATAAATAGTGCAAATTCGACATGATCCCAGTCAGGTTTGACGTGCGGATTTTTATCCAGATCGCCCATCAAGGCACCGGAACCGGCCCGATAAGCCAGGCCGCAATAGGCACCGTGCGCCCCGAAGTTTTTGCTGCCGAAGCTATTAAGCGCAAAACGGCGAAGGAACGTATCGCGTCCGTCATCACTGGTATTGGTGACCAGCAATTGGTTCGTTTTCGGACCAAATCCAGGGTGTTTTGGGTCTATAGGCGTCGTTGGAGCATACAGAGCCCGCAAACCTTCTACATGCCCCTCGCCAAACAGATCGCCACCTTCCACGACCTCCTCAATCAGCCGCTCAAAACTGATGCGCTGCCATTTACCTTCCCCACGTTTCCCGACGCGTTTCATCGGTTCCAGAATACGCAGCGGGCTGTACAGGCCTTCCATCAAAGTCGCACCGCGTGCGCAGGCGGTGGAGCGGGCGTCGAGGCCACTTTCTCCCGCCAGCTTTTCCATCGCTTCGGCAAACGGGACGGAGGCATTAATGTGATGTTCATGGGATAACGGGTGATAAGGATTGCCTGCAATTCGCAGTACTTTCCCCTTTTCGCAATCGACCCTGACCCGCACGCCGCACTGCGTCCAGCAGCCAAAGCATTGCGTCATGGAGATCACTTGTTGCGGATTTTGTTGCCACTGGGGTTGTGCGTGAGCCTCGGGAATCAGCGCATTAGCAAAGATGCGGTCGCGGGTTATCTTGCCGGAGGTTCCGTTTCGCAAACCGTCAATGGCACGCTTCGCAACATCCCGATAGCTCAGCCCAAAGGTCACCATTCCGCCCAGAGCAAGGCCGACTTTAAGCCACTGACGACGGGTTAAATTAGCCATGTTGCATTCTCCTTGCGAGTCCGTTCACGGTTTCACGAACAATAATGAGTAGCGCTATCCACAAACCAAAAGTGCCGAGGATGGCGAGCCAACCGTCGGTGCCTGCGGGTAGTGAATACGGATTAAATTGCGCGTTAAATTTCGGTATGGTCTGTACCTGAATCAGTAATGTCCAACGCATCAGCCAGCACAACGCCATCGCACTCAACGCCTGCAAAATACGTAATGGCATCGATAACGGCTGATACAAAGCCACGCAGCCAATTCCCAGCGATATCAACCCAAGTACCGCCCACCCTGCTGCGTAGTATCTGGCTGAGGACGACACGGCAAGCCAGTCGCGGATAGCCACCCCGGACAACGTATCGCCGGTAACCCAAATAGTGACAACGATGGCAAGTAGCCCCAACGTCCAGATCTGCGCCAGAGCCAGTTTTCGCTGTAACGCCCGTTCATCACCAAGTGAAACGACGAGCAGGGCAAAAAAGGTCTGGAAAGCACTGAGGAACATAACAAACGGAAACGCGTAGCTAAACCAGATGGGACGGGCATACACGACCGAGACTTCACGACCGGTATACGTCAGCAATCCTACTGCGAGTAAAGCGCTTGCCAGAGCCAGCCATTTCGTCACGCGGTAGCTTTTTTGAGTAAAACGCTTGAGTTGTTGTGCAAGAAACCACAAGCCCAGAACCCCGGTAAAGAGCGGCAGAAACAGTGCGCCCCACGGCATCCAAGACCAGGGCGTTGGATAAGCGTAGAAATGCCAGAAGCGGGCGGTTTGATGCAGATCCGCCGTGAGCGCCAGAGGTGCGGTGATGGAACACGTTAAGGCAATCAGCAGTGTCAGGTTTTCAAGTGTTGCCGACTCTTTTTTACGCCAGTGAAGAACGCAGGCAAACAGGGCGGCACAGGTGGCAATGCCGATGAAAAAGAAGTACTGCACCGCCCAGGGAAGCCAGCTTATCTCCTGCGGACGTGTCAGCACTTCCTCGATAATCAGAGAAGGGTTCATTTAAACCTCCTGCCAGAGTGCGGATTGCGCGCGTCCCATCAATGGGGTGACGAAGGCTTCATCCAGACCTAAATAGAAAACATGGGGCTGGGTGCCGCTTTCGGGCTTCAACACCTTGATGGCGTCGTGGTTTGCATGAAGCATTTGCGAGATACGACTGTTGGGATCCTTCAGGTCGCCGATAATACGAGCACCGCCGACGCAAGACTCCACGCAGGCGGGGAGCAATCCGGCTTCCAGACGGTGGACGCAGAAGGTGCATTTATCGGCGGTTTGGGTTTCGTGATTGATAAAGCGTGCGTCATAGGGACAGGCCTGCACGCAATAAGCGCAGCCGACACAACGTGTGTTGTCGACGACTACAATGCCGTCTTCCCGCTGAAACGTCGCCTGAACGGGGCAAACAGGCACGCAGGGCGGGTTATCACAGTGGTTGCACAGGCGGGGCAGCAGCACGTTGGTGACGCTTTGTTCGCCTTCAAGTCGCACCTGATATTGATTTACATGGGTGCGAAATTCGCCCTGTGGTGTCTGGTTTTCAATAGCACAACTGACCGTACAGGCCTGACAACCAATACAGCGGCGCAAATCGATGAGCATGGCATATCGATGGTGTGCGGATCCTTCATGTCGTTCAGGAGAGAAGGGGAATTTTGCATGAGCCAGCGGCACCAAAGAGGCACCCGCACTCAGAATGCCCAATTGCTGGAGAAACTGCCGTTTACTACTGTCCATATTTTCTCCCGTCGTGATGCAACAACAAAACATTGGTCACGTCATTGACTGACTAGTGATGTATAAAAAATGTCTATGATTTACAGTGTAAAAATCATGGAGGGGCGGCTCTATTGTGGTTAACCACATACCCGGCTTGTTGTTGATCTAAAACATAATCAACAAGGATATTTCGGTGAACGGCATACAAATGAGATGCCTGGCATTATTGATGTCAGCGGTCATGATGAGCGGTGTGGCATGGGCGCAGACGTGGAATATTGGCATTCTGGCGATGCGTGGAGAGGTGTTGACGCGCAGCCACTGGCAACCGTTAGAGAGATTGCTCAATCAACAAATACCCGGCGAGCAGTTCCATATCCAGGCGCTGGATCTGCATCAAATGCAGGAAGCGGTTAACCGCAAAACGGTACAGTTCGTGGTGACCAATCCGGCGCAGTTTGTGCAACTGAACAGCCATTCACCGCTGCGTTGGCTGGCTTCTTTGCGTTCTGGTCGCGGTGGCCAGGCTGCGAGCAATGTTATCGGCAGTGTTATCCTGACCCGGCGCGACAGTGGGATCGAAAACGTACACGATCTGATCGGCAAAACCGTAGGCGCGATTGATGCGCAGGCTTTTGGCGGCTATTTGCTGGGGTATAAGGCGCTGAGTGATAACGGCATTCGTCCGGAGCGGGACTTGAATTTGCGTTTCACGGGGTTCCCGGCTGATGCGCTGCTGTATTTGTTACGCGAAAAAGCCGTTCAGGCGGTGATTGTACCGGTATGCCTGCTAGAAAATATGGATGAAGAGGGGCTGGTCCATAAAGAAGATTTTGTCGCGGTGTTAAACCATCCATCCTCAATTCCCTGCTTAACCAGTACGCCGCTTTATCCCAACTGGTCATTTGCGGCATTGCCGAGTGTCAGTGATGAACTGGCGGATCGCGTCACGAAAGTTTTATTCAATACACCGCAGGACTCGCCTTTTCATTGGGGGGCTCCGGCTTCTACAAGCCAGGTCGAAACGTTGTTACATGACGTGCGTCAGCATCCACAGCAGCGGCGCTTGTGGTTGGATATCAAAAGCTGGCTGATACAACATCAATGGGTGATGGGCGGAGTGGCGCTGGTTCTGCTCATGCTCACGCTAAATTATATCTGGGTCATGCTACTGGTACGGCGGCGCGGTCAGCAGATAGAGCGTAATAATGTTCAGCTTCGTCAGCAGGAGCAGGCGCTGGAAACGGCAAGGCAAATGAGCGTGTTGGGGGAGATGACCTCCGGTTTTGCCCACGAACTGAATCAACCGCTTTCTGCTATTCGCCATTATGCCGAGGGATGTCTGATCCGCCTTGAATCTCAGAATGAACACCACCCGCTACAGACGGCGCTGAAAGAAATTGCCAGTCAGGCCCAGCGAGGGGGCGACACACTGCGAAATCTGCGCCATTGGGTCAGCCAGGCGCAAGGTAACCCGGTCATGACGGAAGAGTGGCGATGCGTCAATATTCGTGACGCTATTTTGCACGTCTGGCAATTATTGCGCATGGCGCAGCACTTTCCGGCGGTAACGCTGGAGTTGGACGTGGATGCAAGGCAGACCCTGAATTTGCCGCCAGTTCTGCTTGAACAGGTGTTGGCGAACCTTATCCTGAATGCGGCACAGGCAGGTGCAAAAAAGGTGTGGATTGTGGTGGAGCATAAAGACGAGGGGGCGCGAATCACCTTACAGGATAATGCCGGAGGGATGGATGACGAGTTATTACGTCAGGTTTTCCAACCCTTTATGACGACCCGCGATGAGGGAATGGGGCTGGGGTTGGTGATTTGTCAGCGTCTGGTTCGTTA
Source organism: Buttiauxella selenatireducens (assembly GCF_031432975.1). GTDB lineage: Bacteria > Pseudomonadota > Gammaproteobacteria > Enterobacterales > Enterobacteriaceae > Buttiauxella > Buttiauxella selenatireducens. Next base: position 1,979,359 of record NZ_CP133838.1, read on the forward strand.
TGGCCTGGGAGAAATCACTATCAAGAATCAACGGGCCGCAGACGGCCAAATGGGTGTGGCTGTAATGTTAGATTTTTCGCGCAGGGAGGAGCAAAAACGCGATGGCGAGAATTCATTTACTGGATGACGATGTGGCGGTAACTCAGGCCTGCGCATTTTTGCTTGAAAGCCTGGGGTATGAGGTTTGCTGCTGGAATGAAGGGGCGAAGTTTCTGTCTCAGGCTGACCTGTACCAGACGGGAGTCTTGTTGTTGGATATGCGCATGCCGGGTATGGATGGTCAGGCCGTGCATGAGGAAATGTTGCAACTCGGCAGTACGCTGGCGGTGGTATTCCTCACCGGTCATGGTGATGTCCCAATGGCTGTGGAGCAGATGAAACGCGGAGCGATAGATTTTCTGCAAAAGCCCGTTTCTGCAAAACCGCTTCAGGTTGCGCTGGAACGTGCGTTGCTCGTTTCTGCGCAGACGTTCGATAGACAAAAGATTGTCGCTTGTTATCAGCAACTCACGCCGAAAGAGCGAGAGTTAGCCGGGCTGGTGGCAAACGGGTTAATCAACCGGGAGATTGCCAACGCAATGAACATTGCGGTACGAACGGTGGAGGTGCACCGCGCCAGAGTGATGGAAAAAATGCAGGCGGGCAGTCTCGCTGAACTGGTGAATCGACTTCAACAGGTACGGGAGTCATTTCTGTTGCTGAGTTGAAGGGGGATAAAACAGTTAAATCCACGCAAACAAAAAAGCCCGCTTAAGTTTCCTTAATCGGGCTTTCGAATTTGGCTTCTCTGGCTGGGATCGCCTTTGCCAGTAGCCTTTGCGTGATAGGTATCGGTTGTTGGGTCACTCACTAACGCCTGTGACCCCTGTTTATTTTATACCCCAAGGCGGTCGCGCAGGCTGTAGTAAGCCGCCCCCATAGCGGTAAATGGAATGCGGAAAGTGCGGCCACCCGGGAACGGGTAGTGCGGCAGATTCGCAAAGGCATTGAAGCGTTCTGCATCGCCGCGCAGCAATTCGGCTATCAGACGGCCCGCCAGATGGGTATAGGTGACACCATGGCCGCTGCAACCCTGACTGTAATAAATATTGTTATCCAGACGTCCAACCTGTGGCAGGCGCGACAGCGTCAGCAGGAAGTTACCGGTCCAACTGTAGTCAATTTTCACCCCTTTCAGCTGCGGGAAGGTCTTCAGCAGATTTGGCATCACCAGACGCTCAATGTCTGCCGGATCGCGTGCGCCGTACACCACACCGCCACCGTATAGCAGACGGTTATCTGCGGTCAGACGGTAGTAATCCAGCAGATAGTTGCAGTCCTCCACGCAGTAATTATTTGGGATAAGCGAACGCGCAACTTCATCGCTCAGCGGTTCAGTGGTCAATACTTGCGTACCACATGGCATGCTGCGTTTCGCCAGTTCCGGCTCCACTTTATCGCCCAGATAGGCGTTCCCCGCCACAATCACATATTTCGCCGTCACTTTGCCTTTAGCCGTATTCACCACCGCCGGGCTGGTATGCTGAATGTTAGTCACCGGTGATTGCTCAAACACCCGGCCACCGTTCAGACGGATGGCGTTCGCTTCGCCAATCGCCAGATTCAGCGGATGAATATGGCCGCCGCTGTGATCGAGCAGTGCGCCGACGTATCTGTCGCTATTCACTTCACGTTTCAACTCGTTAGCATCCAGCAACTCCAGATGGGTGTTGCCGTAGCGCTCCCAGTTGGCTTTTTGCTCTTCCAGTTTTTCCAACTGCTTATGGTTCATGGCCACAAACAGGCCGCCCGGGCGATAGTCGCAATCAATCTGGTAGCGTTTGATGCGTTCACGAATAATTTCGCCACCTTCGAACATCATGCTGCCGAGCATTTTTGCCGCGTCAGCGCCATAAGTGCGCTCAATGACATCGATGTCGCGGCTATAAGAGTTAACTAACTGACCGCCGTTGCGTCCGCTGGCACCGAAGCCGATGCGCGCGGCTTCGAGCAGCACCACGTCGTAACCCATTTCAGACAGATGCAGCGCCGAAGACAGCCCTGTGTAACCGCCGCCGACCACACACACGTCACAAGTGACGGATTCCGAAAGCTGCGGGAAAGGTTCGTACTGATTGGCGCTTGCCGCGTAATAACTGCTGGTATGTTCAGTCATGATTAAGGCTCCAGTGAAATCCAGATGGTTTTCAATTCGCTAAATTTTTCTAATGCGTGCAAAGACTTATCTCGCCCGTTACCGCTTTGTTTGTAACCGCCAAACGGCACCGTCATATCGCCATCGTTATAGTTATTGACGAAAACGGAGCCTGCTTTCAGGCGACGGCTCATGCGGTGCGCCCGCGACAGATCGCGAGTCCATACGGCGGCTCCGAGGCCATAATCGCTGTCGTTGGCGATTTCCAGTGCCTGTGCCTCGGAGGTGAAGCGGGTGATGACCAGAACCGGCCCGAAGATTTCATCACGACTTACGCTGGCAGTTGGGTTGGTATCGAGGAAAATCGTCGGGCCAATCGCGGCAGGGTGTTGAGCGCTCCGGCCATCCAGCGCCAGTTTTCCCTCGGTTTCGCCGTTGCGAATAAAACTGTGTACGGTATCAGCGTGGGCGTTATCAATCAGCGTACCCATGGTGGTATTCGGGTCGAGCGGGTTGCCTGGCTGCCAGTTTTTTGCCTGCTCTTTCAGGAGTTCGATAAACTCATCGGCAATACTTTCTTCCAGCAACAGGCGCGTCCCGGCGATACACACCTGGCCCTGATTGTAGAAAATACCCGCAGCAGCCGTGGCGGCGGCTTTTGCTAAATCCGGGCAGTCGGCAAACACGATATTGGCACTTTTACCACCGGCTTCCAGCCAGACACGTTTCATGTTGCTATCGCCCGCGTCTTTCAGCAGTTGCTTACCGGTGCGGGTAGAACCTGTAAAGGTGATAACGTCTACATCCGGATGCAGGGACAACGCCTGGCCGGCTTCGTGGCCAAATCCTGGGATGACGTTAAACACGCCGTCGGGCAAACCGGCTTCTTTCGCCAGTTGCGCCAGGCGAATGGCGGTCAAAGGGGATTTTTCGGAAGGTTTGAGGATAACGCTGTTACCCGCAGCCAGCGCCGGGCCAAGTTTCCAGCAGGCCAGCAGTAATGGGAAGTTCCACGGCACGACGGCGGCAATAACACCCACAGGTTCACGGACGATCAGCGCTAAATCATTCACCCCCGTGGTGGCGACTTCACCGTAAACTTTATCAATTGCTTCGGCGTACCAGCGGATGGCGCGGGCACTACCGGGAATATCATCACGCAGGCTATGGCGAATAGGCTTGCCGGTATCCAGTGTCTCCAGCAGCGCCAGTTCCTCGTGATGCTGTTCCATTAAATCTGCCAGCTTATTTAATACGGCTTTACGTTTGGCGGGCGAGGCCTGCGACCAGTCGCCGCGCTCGAAAACGTCACGTGCCGAGCGAACGGCAAGATCGACATCGGCTTTTTTACCCCGCGCAACCTGTGCCAGTGTGTGTTGTGCTGCCGGGTCGAAAATATCGAAGGTACTATTATCCTGAGTCGGACAATATTCACCGTTAATAAACAAACGGGTTTCTATCGCGATATTTTTCACTTTTTCCTGCCAGTAGTTCAGATTCTGAAAGTCCATGCCAACTCCTTATAACTCAATAAGATAATCGGTTTTCCCAGCTTGCAGTCGTCATAATCTGGCTGCAAGATGCCCCAGGAAATAAATCCTGTAAAAAAGCATCGTATTAAGGTGGCCTGAGCAACTCAGGCCGATTAAATCAGGGTATAGAAATCAGAACGTGGTGGGGGTATGAGCACTGATAATGCGGCAGATGCCTGCCGAGGTGTTGCTGAAGCTGTGAGGTATGCCGGTATTAATGGCATAACTTTGCCCTGCAACGAGGTGATATGTCTGCCCGTTAACGGTCAGTATCACTTCACCTTCCAGTATCGTGCCTATTTCCTCACCCTGGTGTTTGATCCTCTCACCGGTTGTTGTTCCCGGTGGGTAAGTCTCGAAGATCATGGCCAGTGTACGGTTCGGGTTTCCGTTATGTACTAGCTTCATTGACACACCCTGACTGCCGATCTCAATCAGGTCATCCTGATTAATAATCACCTGCGGCTCATCAGGTTTTTCCGGTTCTGCGAAGAACTCGGAGAGCGACAGCCCATAAACTTTCAGCAGCTTTTGCAGCGAACTGATAGCAGGACTCACTTTGTCCTGTTCTATGGTGCTGATGGCGCTATGCGTTAATCCAGACAGTTCGGCGGCACGACGTTGTGAAAGCCCCAATTGTTGGCGGATCTCTGACAAACGTTTACCCGGCGCCAGGCCGTCATCGCTCATAGTTGCTTTTCCTTAACAGTAGTGGTCAGAGCCGCTGCTTTTCAGCGAGATGGTTCTGACAAGCGGTGATAAAACCTTCAAGCAACATACGCGACAGCGCGTATTCGCTACTGTTCCATTCAGGATGCCATTGCACACCCAGAGCGAACGGGTGATCGTGAATACTGGCCGCTTCAACCAGACCATCCTGTGAGCGTGCTTCCACGCGCAGCAATGGGCCCAGTGTTTTCGCGCCTTGTCCATGTAACGAGTTCACCCAAAACGTGTTGCAACCCGGTATTAGCTTTGAAAGCAATCCTCCTTGCTGAACCTGGACTTCATGAGATGGAGCGTACTGTTGCTCCACCGAAAGCTCTGGATCTTCACGGTGTTCCAAAAACTCTGGTTGATCGCACAGGCGACGATACAGAGTCCCTCCCGTTGCAACAACAAGTTCCTGCAATCCACGACAGATGGCGAAAATGGGGATGCGCCTTTCCAGACCCGCGTTAATTAACGCCAGGCTCAGTTCGTCACGCCCGGGATCGGCGTCAGGCTCATCGCCGTTTTCACCATACAGGTGCGGCTGCACGTTACTGGGGCTGCCTGGCAGGAAGATGCCATCGAGTTTGGGCAGCAAAGCATTCAGGAGTTCCGGCTCCGCCAGCGCATGTGGCAGAGCAATCGGCAAACCGCCGGCATTTAATACGGCATTAAGGTACTTTTCTTGCAACGTCTGGGTCTGGTGACCCTTAAGCCTGTTCCTGCACATCACTACACCGATAACCGGCTTGTCAAATATATTGCCCATGATCGACCTCACATTCTGGACTAAATTATTGCCAAACTAACCCGTATTACTCTTTTTTGCTCAATATCGTTCAATATATTTTCAATCTAGCAGCGTGATAACCTATTTGCAAACTCACGTTAACATTTGACAAACATTTAAAATGGAGCCATTGTCGAAAAGTGGACATTATATTTAACGGTCGGGATCAGCGACTGGCATCCAAAGAAACGGTGGTAAATCATGGAAACCAATATCGTAGAAGTTGAGAATTTTGTTCAGCATTCCGAAGAAAGACGAAGTAGCGCGTTTGCCCGTGAAGTAAAGACGTATCTCGAACGCTATCCAAATACCCAATATGTTGATGTTTTGCTCACTGACCTGAACGGTTGCTTCCGCGGAAAGCGCATTCCGGTTTCCAGCCTGCGTAAAATAGAGAAGGGCTGCTACTTCCCAGCCTCTGTTTTCGCGATGGATATTCTTGGCAATGTGGTTGAAGAAGCCGGGCTGGGCCAGGAATTAGGTGAACCGGATCACAACTGTGTACCGGTGCTGGGTACCTTAACCCCGTCAGCGGCGGACCCGGAATTTATCGGTCAGGTGCAGCTAACGATGCTTGATGAAGATGGCGCTCCCTTTGACGTTGAGCCGCGGAACGTGCTTAACCGACTCTGGCAGCAATTGCGCCAGCGCGGTCTGTTCCCCGTGGTAGCGGTAGAGCTGGAGTTCTATTTACTTGACCGTCAACGTGACACCGAAGGGTATTTGCAGCCGCCGTGCGCGCCGGGCACCAATGACCGTAACACTCAGAGCCAGGTTTACTCCGTTGATAACCTTAACCATTTCGCCGATGTATTGACCGATATCGACGATCTGGCGTGCCTGCAATTGATTCCGGCTGATGGTGCGGTAGCCGAAGCATCTCCAGGTCAGTTCGAAATTAACCTGCATCACACCGATAACGTGCTTGATGCCTGCGACGATGCGCTGGCGTTAAAACGCCTGGTGCGCACGGTGGCGGAAAAACACAAAATGCACGCCACTTTTATGGCGAAACCGTATGAAGAGCACGCCGGCAGCGGGATGCACATTCATATCAGCATCCTGAATGCGAAAGGTGAGAACGTGCTGGCGGACGCCGATGGCGAAGATTCAGCCCTGCTCAAGAAAATTCTTGCCGGGATGATAGACCTGATGCCTGCATCTATGGCGTTGTTAGCGCCAAACGTAAACTCCTACCGTCGTTTCCAGCCCGGTATGTATGTGCCAACTCAGGCTTCATGGGGGCATAACAACCGTACTGTTGCACTGCGCATCCCTTGTGGCGATCGTGACAATCACCGTGTCGAGTACCGCGTTGCAGGTGCAGATGCCAACCCTTATCTGGTAATGGCATCCATCCTCGCGGGCATTTTGCATGGTCTTAATAACGATTTGCCGCTGCATGAAGAAGTGGAAGGTAATGGGCTTGAGCAAGAAGGGCTGCCGTTCCCGATTCGCCAGAGTGATGCACTGTGGGAGTTCATGCAAAACGATAGCCTGCGCGAACTGATGGGCGAGCGCTTCAGTCATGTGTTCCACGCCTGTAAGAACGATGAGTTGATTCAGTTTGAGCGTTTGATCACAGAAACTGAAATTGAGTGGATGCTGAAAAACGCGTGATACCCCGTTTCTCCGGAAGCCTAAGCAGCCTGAAGTATGACGGGTATACAGTCTGAGCGGAGCCTGACTGGACATTTGCAGGGCAACCTGCCATTCCCCGTAGCCGCGTAATGGATAACAGGCGGTAACGGGTCTTCAGTTAAACGACAGTGTGTATGACGAGGAAATGAGATGATGCAGATGTTCAAATACCCGCATGGCGAAGGCGAATGCCGCTGCCGCATTGATTATGACGGACCGGTTACCGTTCATTGCCCGACGTTATTACCCCGCGATTCATTTCCTACCCCCAGGCTAAGCAGGTTTGCAGTCACATCGTTACTATCGCAAACCTGTACACGCATGGGGGGACTTCATCATGGCGACTAACTCACCTGTCGAGGTTCCATCACAAGCGGGTAAACCGCAACTGCGTAAATCTTTAAAACTGTGGCAAGTGGTGGTGATGGGCCTGGCCTATCTCACGCCGATGTCCGTGTTTGACACCTTCGGCATTGTCTCGGGTATCAGCAATGGGCATGTGCCGGCTTCTTATATTCTTGCCCTGGCAGGCGTGTTGTTTACCGCTGTGAGCTACGGAAAACTGGTTCGCCAGTTTCCGCAAGCAGGCTCCGCCTATACCTACGCGCAAAAATCTATAAGCCCACATGTTGGTTTTATGGTGGGCTGGTCGTCGCTACTGGATTATCTTTTCCTCCCGATGATCAACGTGCTGCTGGCAAAAATTTACCTGTCCGCACTATTCCCTGAGGTTCCACCGTGGATCTGGGTCATCGGCTTTGTGGTCATTCTCACGGTAGCAAACCTGAAAAGCGTGAATTTGGTGGCAAACTTTAACACGCTGTTTGTACTGGTTCAGGTTTGTATCATGGTGGTGTTTATCATCCTGGTGGTGCAAGGGCTTCATAAAGGGGAGGGCGTGGGAACCGTCTGGACGTTACAACCTTTTATCAGCCAGAACGCGCATTTGATTCCGATAATCACCGGAGCCACGATAGTCTGCTTCTCGTTCCTGGGTTTTGATGCGGTCACGACACTTTCGGAAGAGACTCCGGATGCGGCTCGCACCATTCCAAAAGCTATCTTCCTGACTGCCGTCTATGGCGGGATTATCTTTATTGCGGCTTCGTTCTTTATGCAGTTGTTCTTCCCGGATATCAGTCGCTTTAAAAATCCAGATGCGGCGCTACCGGAAATTGCATTGTACGTGGGTGGCAAGTTGTTCCAGTCGATCTTCCTGTGTACGACCTTCGTCAATACACTGGCTTCCGGGCTGGCGTCACACGCCAGTGTTTCACGTCTGTTGTATGTGATGGGGCGTGACAACGTCTTCCCGGAAAAATACTTCGGTTACGTACACCCGAAATGGCGCACGCCAGCGCTAAATGTGGTGATGGTTGGCATCGTGTCTCTGTCGGCGCTGTTCTTCGACCTGGTGACCGCTACAGCATTAATTAACTTTGGTGCGCTGGTGGCGTTTACGTTTGTGAACCTTTCAGTATTCAACCACTTCTGGCGTCGGGAAGGCCGCAATAAGACCTGGAAAGATAAACTCAACTATCTGATTATGCCGCTGATTGGCGCGGCGACGGTGGCGGTGCTGTGGATCAACCTTGAACAGACGTCATTGACGCTGGGTCTGGTTTGGGCGGCAGTCGGACTTGTGTACCTGGGCTGGCTCACGGGGCGTTTTCGCAAGCCGCCACCGCAGTTCGACGGAGCGAAAGCGGAACGGGTATGGGAGTAATTTTTACCCGGTCAGAAAATTAAACGGCAACGTAAGATAACCAAAAAGCCTGCTCAGGAAACTCAGCAGGCTTTTTAAATTTGGCTCTGACTGGGACGACCTTTGCCAATCTCATCATTTGAGCGCCCACTTCAAGTTAACAAAAAACCAACACAAAAATTCACAATTGTGAAACAAATCCCAAATATTCAGGTTGACTGGCAAAAGCGTTTGACCAGAAAAGCAGCATATGGTGTTTTGAAATCGCTATAACGTAAAAGAGAAATATATTCCTTTATTACGAAATAAGGCGAACGATCACTATGCTTGCAAAATTGGCTTTGTTATCTCTGTTTATCACCACCTCGATGAGCGCCGTTGCTGCTCCAACCCCGATGCCGGAAAAAGGAGGGGTGATTAATGTCGCGATAATCGGTGAGCCACCGACGCTCGATCCGATGGCGTCGACGACGGATCTCGTGGGGACTATTTCCCAACATATCTTTGAAACCCTCTACACCTTTGATGCCAGGTGGCAAATTGTTCCACTGCTCGCCGATGCGCTGCCGACAATAAGCGATGAGGGTAAAACTTACCTGATCCCCCTGCGCAAAGGTGTCACTTTCCACGATGGTTCACCAATGACCGCGCAAGACGTGGTGGCGTCTTTACAGCGCTGGGAAAGTATTGCCAGTCGGGGCCGACAAACCGCGACGCTGATTACTGATATCAGCGCACCGGATGAAAATAGCGTCAAAATCACGCTCAAAACCCCGTATGCGCCATTGCTTGCACTGCTCTCATTGAACAACTCCGCCGCGGTAATTTTGCCGCAGGCTGAGGCGAAGCAAAACCCACTCACCACGTTCACCGGCACGGGTCCTTATCAGCTGAAAGCCCATAAACCCGATCAATATATTCAACTGGTGCGCTATGACGGCTATCACGGCCGGGAAGGGGAACCACAGGGATATGGCGGTGCACGCAAACAGTATCTCGATGAGATCCGTTTTGTGCCTGTGCCGGACCCGAATACTCGCATTGAAGGCGCGGTATCCGGACAGTTCAGCTATGTGGATTCGCTCCCGGTTGAGTCGTTTAACCGTATTAAATCAGGTAAAGACCGCCCGGTGGTGCTCAAACCGATGGGCTGGCCAGTCTTTGTGATGAATACCAAACAAGGCGTGACGGCAAATCTGAAGATCCGCCAGGCCATCCAGGCCGCACTGGTCCCGCAGGACATGTTGGCCGCCGCCTTTGGTTCACCTGAGTTTTTTGAAGTTGATGGTGCGATGTATCCCAAAGGGAATATCTGGCATACCGAAGCGGGTACTGAAGCTTATAAACCCGCAGGCGACATGGCAAAAGCACAAAGCCTGCTGCGCGAGGCGAATTATCAGGGCCAGACACTACGCATTTTGACCAGCCGCCAGTACGAGTTTCATTACAAGATGGCGCAGGTAGCTCAGGCTTATCTGGAGGCTGCGGGCTTCAAAGTGAAACTCGATGTCCAGGAGTGGGCCTCGTTAACCCAGAATCGTGCTAACCCAGAGAAATGGGATATTTACATCAGCCACAGCCCGTTCCTCCCCGATCCTTCGCTCAGTGGTGTGATGTCTGATACTTCACCTGGCTGGTGGACGAGTGACAAAAAGCACGCGGCGCTAACGGCGTTTAACAGTGAAACCGACGCCACAAAACGCGTGGCATTGTGGGCCAACGTTCAGACAGTCATCAATGAAGAAGTCCCGATTTACAAAGTCGGAAACTTTAACTCTCTTTCGGCCCAGGCACCTGTGCTGCAAGGGGTGACGCCTGCGCCATGGCCCTATTTCTGGAATGCCTGGCTGGCTAAATAATTACGGGAGTCACCGATGTTACGTTCAACGCTAAACCGGTTTTTCGGCATGGCCGTGGTGATGCTGCTGGTGATGACCATCGTGTTTATCATTGTGCGCGTCACGCCTGGCGATCCGGCCGCCGTTATGCTCGGGCCTGATGCACTGCCTGCGGATATCGCTGCACTGCGCGAGCGCCTGGGGCTGAATCTGCCGCTCTTTTCACAGTTTATTCAATACCTGACGGGACTGGCACATGGCGATCTTGGGGAATCCATATTTCTGAATATTCCGGTGGGAGAGGCGTTATTACAGCGTGCGGAACCGACCTTTTTCCTCACGCTGATGGCACTAACCGTCGCCACGTTGCTGGCTATCCCGGTAGGAATACTTTCTGCCTATTACCGGAATTCGTGGTTTGACCAACTGGCGACGGCGGTTTCCATGTTTTCGGCAAGTATCCCGTCATTCTGGCTTGGACTGATTTTTATTCAGTACTTCGCGGTGCGACTCGGCTGGTTCGATACGTCTGGATACGGTGGGCCAGACGCCTCGTTTCAGGAGCGTATTGCGCATCTTATTTTGCCAGCAGCCTCGCTGGGGGCGGTGTGTTCGTCGCTGATTATGCGCTTTACGCGCGCCAGTATGCTCGATGTACTCAATGATGATTATGTTCGTACAGCCCGTGCGAAAGGGATGTCGGAATGCCGTGTCGTTGTCCATCACGCCTTCAAAAACGCGCTGATCCCGGTGTTAACCGTGATTGGCCTGACCGCCGCTTTACTGATTTCAGGGGCGATTGTCACCGAAACGGTGTTTGGCCTGCCAGGCGTCGGTAGCCTGACGGTGTCTGCGGTACTGCGCCGTGACTATCCGGTGATTCAGGGAACGTTGCTGGTGGTTTCGGGACTGTATGTGTTGATGAATTTTCTTATCGACATGCTCTATCTGGTCGTTGATCCGAGGGTTCGTTACTGATGGCTATGTCACTTTCTGTCGATTTGCCCCAGCATGGATTTCTGCGGCAGTTACTGTCACGCCCGGTGACAACGTTTGCCGCCACCGTACTGGTTATCCTGATTTTCTCGTCGGCATTTGCGCCGTGGATTGCACCCTTTGATCCAGCCAAATTGTCCATTATGCAGCGATTGTCGGCACCGGATTTGACCCATCTACTGGGTACCGACGAATTGGGGCGTGATGTGTTCTCACGTTTGCTATTTGCCGGACGCACCTCGTTACTGGTGGGCGTCGCCGTCGTGCTGTTCGCCTCATGCTTTGGTGTTTTGCTCGGATTGTTGGCGGGATATTTCCGCCGGCTTGATGCACCCGTATCGAGACTGATCGACGCCATGATGGCGTTCCCGGATATTTTGCTGGCGATTGCGCTGGTGGCGGCCTTGGGGCCGTCGGCTACCAACGTGGTGATCGCGTTGGGGATTGTTTATGCCCCACGCCTGGCGCGAGTCATTCGGGCCTCCACGCTGGTACTACGTGAATTGCCTTATGTTGAGGCCGCGAAAGCGCTCGCGGTGCCGACTCACGTTATTTTGCGTCGCCATATTCTGCGCAACCTCACCTCGCCGCTACTGGTACAGGGCACATTTATCTTTGCTAATGCCATTCTCGCCGAAGCAGGTTTGTCATTTCTCGGCGTGGGTATCTCTCCGGATATTCCGACCTGGGGCACCATGATCAGCCAGGGACGTCAGTACATTGATGCCGCAGGCTGGATCATGTTGTTTCCTGGCATTGCCATTGTGCTGACGGTGCTCTCGCTACAACTGCTGGGCGACGGGCTGCGTGACTTACTCGATCCACGACTTGCGAAAGGTATCTGATGAATACAATAAACCACCCGACTCAATCCTCTGGCCTGCTGATTAAATCAGTTAAACCCATCGGCTTTGTACAGACACCGATGGTCAGCCCGGCAGGAACGCTTGATATTTTGATTGGCGCAGATGGCCAGGTAAAGCAGGCCGCTGCTGAAATTGCCGCCGCCCCAGGCCTGCGCGAGATTAATGGCCAGGGACGCTGGATTTCCCCAGGCTGGACCGATTTGCACACCCATATCTGGTACGGCGGTACCGATATTTCGATTAAGCCCGAAACCTGCGGTCTTGCGCGTGGGGTCACCACGCTGGTGGACGCCGGTTCTGCGGGTGAAGCCACGTTCCACGGAATGCGCGAGCTGATTATTGAGAAAGCGAATGAAGATATTTTCGCCTTCCTGAATCTGGGGTCTATTGGCCTGGTGGCCTGTAACCGCGTCAGCGAATTAACCGATCTGAGTTCAGTCAATATCGATCGCATTGTGGCGACCGTGGAAGCGAATCGGGATTTGATAGTCGGGCTGAAGGTTAGAGCCAGCGGAACCATCACCCGTGGCTGGGATATTGCGCCCGTGAAGCTTGCGAAAAAACTCGGCAAAGTGCTGAAACTGCCGTTAATGGTACATGTTGGCGAACCGCTGCCGCTGTATGACGATGTGCTGCGTACATTGGGTGAGGGCGACATTATCACCCACTGTTTTAACGGCAAAGTCGGTGGTTCGATTATGGAAGATGAGGATCTTTATCAACTGGTCGAAGAGTCCCGCGATCGCGGCATTATTCTGGATGTCGGCCATGGTGGAGCCTCATTCTCTTTTGATGTGGCCAAAGCGGCGCTGAGTAACCGCTTGTTACCACACACCATTTCCACGGATATTCACAACCGTTCCATGAGCCGTTCGGTATGGGATATGCCCACCACCATGTCCAAACTGCTTTCATTGGGGATGTCGCATGAAGAGGTGATTGTGGCCTCAAGCGTGACGCCTCGCAAAGCGATCAATCGCCCGTATAACGATCTGTTAAAACCAGGGGTGCGAGCCAATTTCACTCTGTATGAACTTAATGATTCGGATCTGGTAGTACAGGATTCAAAAGGTATTCCCAGCGCATTAACACAGGTTTTTGATCCGGTCTTTGCGGTACTGGGCTCGAATGCCTGGGATGCGCAGCGCTATCAACCGGAAACCGCGCATCAGGGTTGCCCCAACTGCGGGTGCGCACGATGAATGACGATATCATTTTGTCAGTGCGTAATTTGCAGACCCGCTTTAAGACGAAATACAGCTCGGTCACGCCCGTGGACGGTGTCACTTTTGATCTGAAACGGGGGAAACGTTGGCGGTAGTGGGGGAGTCGGGTTCAGGGAAATCGGTCACCAGCTTGTCGATTATGGGATTGCTGGGGAAAACGGGCAGTATCAGCGGCGGTGAGATCCACTACCGCGACCGCCAGCAGCAGGTCCACACGCTCAGCGAGTTTGCACCTGCTCAGTTTCGCAAAATTCGGGGAGCCGAGATTTCGATGGTGTTCCAGGAACCGATGACCAGCCTGAACCCACTGTACACGGTGGGCGAGCAAATCATGGAGATGATCCGGCTTCATCAACCGATGTCTAAACAGCAGGCTCGTCGTCAGGCACTGGAAATTCTACAAAAGGTGGAGATCCCGGCGGCGGCAACAAGGCTGGATGATTATCCGCACTCGATGTCCGGTGGAATGCGCCAGCGGGTGATGATCGCCATGGCCTTGGCCTGCAACCCCTCATTGCTGATAGCTGACGAACCAACGACAGCTCTCGATGTGACGATTCAGGCGCAAATCCTCGATCTGTTAGAGCGCCTGCAACGCGAAATGAACATGAGCATTATCTTCATCACTCATAACCTCGGGGTGGTGGCGCAAATCGCGCAAAACGTGCTGGTGATGTACGCCGGACGCGTGGTGGAACAGGCTCCTGTTGAACAACTGTTTAGCCAGCCCAATCACCCCTATACGCGCGGGTTACTGGCGTGTATGCCCGGCAGCCAGCAAAGTGCTGCGGGGCCACTGTATGCCATTCCAGGCAACGTTCCTTCGCTGGCGAATTTGCCAAAAGGCTGTGCCTTCGCACCTCGTTGCGACAGGGCAAAAGAGGTTTGCACACGCATCCCGCCAGAACTGCGCCCGACCGGGCCGTACGCATTCTCACGTTGTCTCAGGAGTGATGAGCTATGACAGAGCCGTTGCTGCAGGTGGTTAACTTATGCCAGCACTTTCCTGCCAAAGCGGGGCGCACCGTTTACGCAGTGAATGACATCTCCTTTACTATCAAACGCGGCAGCACGGTGGGTCTGGTGGGGGAATCCGGCTCCGGGAAAACTACCGCCGGGCGCTCTCTGTTGCGTCTTGTTGAACCGACTTCCGGGCAGATCCATTTTGATGGTGTTGATTTGCTCGCACTCTCCAGAAAAGAGATGAACCGCTGGCGACAAAAAATGCAGATCATTTTTCAGGACCCGTATTCCAGCCTGAATCCCCGCATGAAAGTCAGCGATATTATCGGCGAAGCGCTGGATACCTGCGGCTATCCGAAAGGGGAAAAACGGGCAGCCCGCATTGAAGAGTTGCTGATGCGAGTGGGCTTACAACCGGAACACGCCACACGTTACCCCCATGAGTTTTCAGGCGGGCAGCGGCAGCGTATCGGTATTGCGCGCGCCATCGCGGTGGAGCCTGATTTTATTGTCGCGGATGAACCCGTTTCTGCGCTGGATGTCTCTGTGCAGGCGCAGATACTCAACTTGTTAAGTGAGCTACAGCAGTCGCTGGGGCTTACGCTGCTGTTTATCGCCCATGATCTCAGCGTGGTGGAGTATTTATGCGATGAGGTGATTGTGATGTATCTCGGGCGGATTATGGAACAAGGGCCGTGCCACGAGGTATATCGTCACCCTCGTCATCCGTACACTCAGGCGTTGCTTTCCGCCGCCCCCGTTCCAGATCCAACGCACAAAAAACCACGAATTGTGCTGAAAGGCGATATTCCCAGTCCTATTGATCCCCCCAGTGGCTGCGTGTTCCGCACCCGCTGTCAGTACGCCACCGAGGCGTGTGCCCGCGAGCTTCCATCTGCGCACACGCTAGACAATGGTCATGTGGTGCACTGCCTGCATCATGCGTTAATCCCGTCATCGCCACGTTAAGGGGCCGTTTATGTCGACACCGTATCAACAGCTCGCAAGTCTCGGGATCACGTTACCGGACTCGCCCGCACCGATTGCCAATTTTGTCTCCCACGTGAAGGTGGGGAATTTGCTGTTTTTGTCCGGGCAAGGGCCAGTCGAAGCCGATGGCTTTAAACATACCGGCAAAGTCGGCGCGACGGTTTCTGTCGAGCAGGCATACCAGCACGCGCAGCTCACCGGTATTAATTTACTGGCAGTGACCCACGAAGCGTTGGGCGATTTAGGCCGCGTCACAAAAATCGTGAAAGTGCTCGGTATGGTCAATGCCGAAAGCGAGTTCAAAGAACACCCCGGTGTCATTAACGGGTGCTCTGATTTACTGGTCAATGTATTTGGCGATAAAGGCGTTCATGCCCGTTCTGCCGTGGGTTTTGCTTCACTTCCCGATCAAATCACCGTGGAAATCGAAGCGATTATTGCTTTTGAATAAAACAGGAGAAAAGCCGTGAGCCGTTCCGATATCAGAGAGCGTTTGCAGTTACGCCCAGTGATTAATGTTGCGGGCACCATGACCTATTTAGGGTCGTCGATTGTGGTACCCGAGGCCATTGAGGCAATGAATCAGATACTGCCTGAATTTGTCGAGATGGCAGATTTACAGCGCCATGCGAGTAAAGTGATTTCCCGATTAACGGGCAGCGAAGCGGGTTTTATCACCACCTCCTGCGCCTCAGGGATTTCCATGGCGGTGGCGGGTTGTATGACGGGCGATGATCTGCTGGCTATTGAAAAACTGCCGCATTATCGCGGTGGCAAAAATGAAGTGATTGTTCAGGCCGGGCACCTGGTGAATTTCGGTGCACCGGTTGAGCAAGCTATTCGCCTGACCGGTGCCGAGGTGGTCAGCATCGGACAGGCGACAAGCTGTGCGCCTTATCAATTTGAAGGAGCGATAACCGAACGCACCGCTGCGGCGGTGTACGTTATTTCACACCATGCCGTTCACTATGGGCAGTTACCGTTGCCACTCTTTTGTGAAATTGCCCACCGCCATGGTGTGCCGGTCATTGTCGATGCGGCATCGGAATATGATCTGCGCCGTTTCCTGGCTGAAGGTGCAGATATCGTGCTCTATTCCGGGCACAAATTCCTCGGCGGCCCAACTTCAGGCATTGTGGCAGGGCACAAAGATCGGGTTCGTCACGCCTGGCTGCAAAATCGGGGCCTGGCTCGTGGGATGAAAGTCGGCAAAGAGAACATTATTGGCGCGCTTGCCGCACTTGAAGCCTGGGAGAAGCGCGACCATCAGGGAATACGTTTGCGTGAAAAGCAGATTTTGCAATTGTGGGAAAATGGACTGGCCGGGCGAGTGGGTGTCAGTGTTTCGCAAGAAGCCGATCCGACCGACAATCCTCTGGATCGTTGCAAAATAGCGCTTAATCCAGAGCTGGCGCGTATTACGGCCTGGGATTTTGCCGCCGAGCTTGCTGCAGGCTCACCGCCAATCATTGTGCGCGACCACCTGGTCGAGCATGGTTATCTGTATCTTGATCCCTGCAATTTACACCCCGAAGAAGAACATATTGTTTTAAAACGCATCATTGAAGTGCTTGACCAGGCGGCTAACGCACCCACCGCGCGTGTAACAAGCTGGCAGGAAAGGGTAGCCAGTAAACAAAAGGCGCTATTACAATGGCCCGATTAATTCCTGTAGCAAGGGCTGGAGAAATCGATGAGTGAAGTCAGTAACAAACGTTCTCGCACCAGTGGTATCGACAGGGCGTTACAGGTGCTTGATTTTTTGCAGCTTCAGCAACGACCCAGCACCTCCTATGAGATAGCCAAAGCGATTGATGCCCCTTTTTCGACCATCTATTCGGTAGTCGAAGATATGGTCAGTAAATCGCTGCTGGAAAGGCAAAGCAATGGCCTGATTTGGTTCGGACCGCGATTGTATTATTACGGGCTGAGCTGGAGCCGACACCTTGACCTATTGACCATTGCTACTCAGGAAATGGAACTGTTGAATGCGCAGTGTGGGGAAGTGGTTCAACTGTGTGGACGCGATAACGATGCCATGGTGGTACTGGCCATGGCGGAGGGTCACGACCATTTTCAGGTGGCCTCACGCACCGGAACGCGCATTCCGCTCAACTGGTCAGCTTCTGGCAAACTGTTGGTTGGGCATCTCCCATTTGAAGAAAAGCTAGAGCTGTTCAAGCGTTCGGCTCGTCAATCTCCCACCGGGCGTGCGGAAATTGATCCACAGGTTTTAGCCGAAGGGGCGACGCTCGCTTTGCAGCAACGTTTATCGGTGCAGGCTGGAGAGTCCGACTTTTCTGTAGCCTGCATTGCCGCACCGGTATGTGATACGAATGGAGCCTGCCAGATTACCGTTTCCATTGTGGTGCCCTTTAGCAAGCTGGAGCAGACCACTCCAGATCTTCGCCAACTGGTGCAACTGAGTGCGGAAAATATTGAGAATCGTCTGGGTTGGCGGAATCCCTGAGGTTTTTCAGGTTCAAATTCAGCCCGCTCAGGTTAATTTATCGACCAGATTACGACTCTGCTCGATCATCTTCATCCCTTCAATTTCGTTACGCTGAAGCAGAGCCATGAACAGTAAATCGGTCACGCATAGCTGTGCGCTGCGAGATGAAATGGACGAACTGCGCCAGCGCTGTTCGTCTGCAACCGTGTCGATACAGTAATCGGCTAGTTTTCTCAGTTCACTCTCCTGCAGGGACGTTATCGCCACCACAGCGGCACCTTTCGATTGGGCAACCTCAGCCGCAAGCAGCACTTCCCTACGTTGGCCGGAGAAAGATATCGCCAGCATCACATCCTGACGAGTCAGGGCTTGTGCAATGGTGAGTTGTACGTGGCTGTCGGTTTCAATCAGGACATTAAAGCCAATTTTCATCAGCTTCCAGGCGAGGTCTTTTCCCACAAGAGAAGAACCCCCGATGGCAACGATGTGAATGCGTTTCGCAGCCTGTAGCAGCCCAATAACCTTTTCAAGCTGGTCGGTATCAAGGCTGTCCGTTGTTTTTTGGATGGCGTTAAGCTTTTCATTGAGTAGCTTATTTGCCACGTCGAGAAGGGGATCCTGGCTGCTGATATCGTTGTGCAAATGGGGTGAGTGTTGCTTACGTTCGGTTACCTGTTTCCCCCACTCCTCCGCCAGCGCCACTTTTAACTTTGTGAAGCCCTGAAGCCCGAGCTTTTGGGCAAATTTGACAATGGCCGACTGGCTAACGCCGAGCGTTTGGGCCAATTGTTGTGAAGAAAGCTCTTTTAAAGCATCGGGACTATCAATGATGAAAATCGCAATTTTGCGCTCTCCGGGGTAAAACGGTCCATATTTTCGATCAATTTTTGACGGTACAGCACGGCGTTTCTCCACAAAAAATCGCTCGATCATTACCTTCTCGTGATTGAAAGGCAACCTTCAAAAGACGGATTTGAAGAAATTACTGAATAGTGTTTGACCGATAAAATGTATGAACCATGTCACATTTAACTGCAAGGAATTAAATATTCCTTTTAATTGATTATTGAATCATTAATTATTCCATTTAAAGGCTGGGCACTGGAACTTTAACGTTGCCATTTGGCATGAACAAATAGCGAGACAATAATGATGAAAATCGATTTAACAACCCTGACTACCGAAGGTCGCAATACTCACAGTGAAAACATCGACATGCTGTCTACCGAAGAGATGCTGCGGGTCATCAACCAGGAAGACCAAAAAGTGGCGCTGGCCGTTGAAAAGGTGATCCCGGCTATCACTCAGGCAGTCGATGCTATCGTTGCAGCTTTCCAGGAAGGAGGGCGCTTAATTTACTGCGGTGCGGGCACTTCAGGTCGCCTTGGAATTCTGGATGCCAGCGAATGCCCTCCAACCTACGGCACGCCGCGCGAGCAGGTTGTGGCGCTGATTGCGGGTGGCCACCAGGCCATTCTTCAGGCCGTTGAAAATGCAGAAGATAGCCTGACGATGGGCGTGGACGATTTAAAAAACCTGCAATTCAGTCAAAAAGATGTACTGGTAGGGATTGCCGCAAGCGGTCGTACACCTTACGTCGTCGCAGCACTCAACTATGCCAACAGCCTGGGCGCAACCACCGTTGCGCTGACCTGCAATGCGGGCAGTGAAATCACTCAAATAGCAAAGATTGCCATCATGCCTGTGGTAGGCGCGGAAGTGGTTACCGGGTCCTCACGTATGAAAGCCGGTACCGCACAAAAACTGGTACTGAACATGCTGACCACCGGAGCGATGATCCGCAGCGGCAAGGTCTACGGCAATCTGATGGTGGACGTGGAAGCGACCAATCTGAAGCTCGTTCAGCGTCAAATCAACATCGTTATGCAGGCTACGGATTGCGACCAGCAGACGGCCTCGGATGCGCTGGCTGCCTGTGATGGCCACTGCAAAACCGCCATCGTTATGGTGCTGGGTAAGTTGACCGCCGCGCAAGCTAAACAACTGTTAAATGATAACAATGGCTTTATTCGCAAGGCGTTAGCCAATACGGAGATCTAGCAATGGCGAAGATTACGGAACAATTAATTGCCACGATCCTGCAGTTGGTCGGCAATAAAAATAATATTCAGACCTGTGGGCACTGCATGACTCGCCTGCGTTTGACACTCAATAACGACCAGTTGATTGAGCATGACAAACTCAAGGCGCTGGCTGGGGTGCTGGGAGTGGTTAACGGTGACGATCAGTTGCAAATCATCCTTGGGCCCGGCAAAGCGCAAACCGCTGCTGAAATGATGAACACGATGCTGGCTAACGGAGCGGACGCAGCCTTTGAGCAGCCGAGCGTGGGTTCCGTTGCCAGTGACACTAAACAGAAGATGAAGGCAAAACAAAACAGCGTAGTGCATCAGTTCCTCGCTAAGTTTGCCACCATCTTTACGCCACTGATCCCGGGCTTTATCGCCGCGGGTATGCTGCTGGGTTTTGCGACGCTGATCGAACAAAGCCTTCTGGCGGACGCCGCCGTGAAGAATGCAACCATCGTGCATATCGTGGGTTACATGAAGATCTTCGGCAAGGGTTTGTTTACCTTCCTGCCTATTCTGATTGGTTATAACGCACAGAAAGCCTTTGGCGGTTCGGGCGTAAATGGGGCGATTATCGCTTCTTTATTCCTGCTGGGTTACAACCCAGAAGCGACGGTGGGATATTTCTCCGGCATTGATAACTTTTTCGGCATGGGCATTGATCCGCGCGGTAACATTATTGGTGTACTGATCGCGTCTATTCTGGGCGCGTGGATCGAGCGTCAGATCCGTAAAGTTGTCCCTGATAACCTGGATATGATTGTCACTTCACTGCTGACGCTGCTGATCACCGGAGCGTTGACCTTTACGCTGATCATGCCTTTTGGTGGCGAGCTGTTTAAAGGGATGTCCTGGCTGTTCCTGCACTTGAACGGTAACCCGTTTGGCTGTGCAATTCTTGCTGGGCTGTTCCTGATTGCGGTGGTGTTTGGCGTTCATCAGGGCTTTATCCCGGTCTACTTTGCGCTGATGGACGTGCAGGGCTTTAACTCACTGTTCCCGATTCTGGCGATGGCTGGCGGTGGGCAGGTCGGTGCAGCACTCGCGCTTTACTACCGCTCAGCTAAGCATTCCATGACACGTAATCAGGTGAAAGGGGCGATTATTCCTGGCCTGCTGGGCGTTGGCGAACCGCTCATCTACGCCGTAACTTTGCCACGCGTTAAGCCATTCGTAACGGCCTGTCTCGGCGGCGCGTGCGGCGGTTTCTTCATCGGCCTGGTGGCATGGCTTGGTCTGCCGATTGGCCTGAACACCGTATTTGGCCCGTCCGGTCTGGTTTCTCTGCCGTTGATGACATCCGCCCAGGGTATCTATGCCGGTATGGGGGTTTACGCAGCGGGAGTGCTTATCTCCTACGCTAGTGGCTTCATTATTACGTGGTTCTTTGGATACAAAGACGTTGATCTGACATAAGATCGAGGGCAGGCGGCATCCCCCAAAACTCACGTTGCCGCCTGCTTTTTCGAGGCTATTTGCACCTCACCTGTTGGCACTTCAGCGATATCTTTTACCAGAGGCTGTCACTGCATTATTACTGGGTTGCCCCACGATGCACCCAAACAAAAAAGCCCGCTTAAGTTTCCTTAAGCGGGCTCTCGAATTTGGCTCCTCTGACTGGACTCGAACCAGTGACATACGGATTAACAGTCCGCCGTTCTACCGACTGAACTACAGAGGAATCGGTTAACGGGGCGCATATTAGCGAGGCGTTTCAGGCTTGTCAAAGCCTCTCATCACGCTGTTGGTTCGTTTGCTGATAAAACAAGCAAACCGCCTCGTTTGACGCCACAGACATATCTTTACAGCACATTAGTTGCCAAACGGAGGTGACGGGCTAAGATATGCGGTTCAAATGGAGTGAAGAATTCATGTTAAAACAGCAGCAAATCGCAAAGTGGTTTTTGTTCCTGGCTTGTCTGGTGGTGTTAGTGTGCACCGCGCAGCGCATGGCCGGGATGCATGCTTTGCAAATGAAAGCTGCTCAGAGCGTGATGCTGACTCAAAACAGTGTTTCCGATGCTGATGAAGCATCAGCGGTGACGCCTTGTGAATTGAGCGCTAAATCGCTCCTTGCCTCGCCGCCGGTGCTGTTTGAAGCTGCGCTGTTTATCTTCAGCCTGATCGTGACGCTGCTTGCACCATTGTTGTCGAGATCTTCCTCCCTTGTCCCCGTTCGAGAATTTTCCTCCCCCACGCTCAGAGTCCATCTGAGATTTTGCGTATTCCGTGAATGAAACCGGCTGTTTAACACAGTTCGATAATTCATTTATGGAGAAAAAATATGTTGAGTCTTTTCAGGCAGACAGTGATCTGTCTATTACTGCTATGGGTGCCAGTCAGTTGGGCTGCACAATCCGGTTGGCTTCATTTTGCCGATAATAATCATGCGAGCGTGCGCCTGCGCGCTGACACTTCCCCGCAAGGCGAAACTCAGGTTTTGCTGGATGTAAAACTTGAGGATGGCTGGAAAACATACTGGCGCTCACCTGGCGATGGTGGCGTTGCGCCCACCATTACCTGGAATGAACCATTAAAAGCAGCCCAATGGTTTTGGCCAGTACCGCAACGGTTCGATGTGGCGGGGATCACCACTCAGGGTTATCAGCACCAGGTCAATATCCCGATAAAACTGGCAGATAAGCTACCGACAAAAATAGCCGGTGTACTGACGCTTTCGACTTGCAAAGATGTCTGCCTGTTGACCGATTTCCCCTTTGAAATCACACCGATGCAGGGTGATGCGACCTTTGCCCATGACTATGCGCAAGCAATGGGCAAGGTGCCGCTCCCGAATGGTCTGACGGATGTTCTGAAAGCCGGGTATCACAATGCAGAGTTAGTCGTGCAAGCCACTCGCAGCGCAGGCTGGCAAAAGCCTGAGCTGTATCTGGATACGCCGGAAGATGCCAGTTTCGGCAAACCCAAAATCCGTGTAGACGGTGAAACCCTGTGGGCAACGATCCCGGTCAGCGATGGCTGGGACGGTGTCGGTCCCGATCTGCGTGGACGCCATTTGTCACTGGTTATCGCCGATAACGGTGTCGCGCAGCAAAGCAGCGTGACGATAGATGCCGCGCCAATGGTGCCTGATGAGGGCGATGATTTAGCACTTTGGCAGGTGTTGCTGCTTGCCCTGTTGGGCGGATTTATCCTCAACCTGATGCCGTGTGTTTTGCCGGTACTTGGCATGAAATTAGGTTCGGTGCTGCTGGTGGAAAAGCAAGACCAGCGGCAGATACGCCAGCAGTTCCTCGCCTCGTTTGCCGGGATTCTGACTTCGTTTATGGCGCTGGCATTGTTGATGACCGTACTGCGCTTAACCCATCAGGCGGTGGGTTGGGGTATCCAGTTCCAGAACGTCTGGTTTATCGGCTTTATGGTGTTGGTGATGATGATATTCAGCGCCAACCTGTTCGGATTGTTTGAGATTCATTTGTCATCGAAAGTGACGACGAAACTCGCCACGCAGGGTGGAAGTGGCTTGAGCGGGCATTTCTGGCAGGGGGCGCTGGCGACGCTTTTGGCGACTCCCTGTAGCGCACCGTTTCTTGGAACTGCGGTCGCCATCGCATTGGGTGCCTCATTGCCAACGTTATGGGGAATTTTCTTCGCCTTAGGCGTGGGGATGAGCTTGCCGTGGCTGTTAATCGCCATGCGCCCGTCACTGGCACTACGCCTTCCGAAACCTGGGCGTTGGATGCTTTGGTTGCGCCGAATACTGGCGGTGATGATGCTGGGATCGGCGTTGTGGTTGGCCAGTTTGTTACCGGTGCATTTTAGCGCAACAGCCAACGGCCCAGCGGAAGAGAAGATCGCCTGGCAACCGTTAAGTGAGCAGGCCATTCAGGATGCCCTTGCTCAAAATAAACGTGTGTTTATTGATGTCACTGCCGACTGGTGTATCACCTGCAAAATAAACAAGTTAAATGTCATTGCTCGTGATGATGTGCAGGCCGCATTGCAGGAGCCTGATGTGGTTGCATTGCGTGGCGACTGGACGCTTCCTTCGAAGGAAATCACTGAGTTTCTCAAGCAACGTGGCCAGGCCGGTGTGCCGTTCAATCAAGTCTATGGGCCAAACTCTCCCGCTGGGAAGCCGCTCCCGACACTCTTAACGCGTGATGTTGTCCTGAATTCGCTCACTGAAGCAAAAGGAAATAAATAATGAAAATGCTTATGACGCTTTTGCTGTTAGTGGCGACGACTTTTGGCGCAAACGCCGCGACCTCATCCGACGAAGATCAGTTACAGGAAATGATTTACCAGGCGTTGTACCACGATCCGGCCAGCCCTCGGATGGGGGCTACAAATGCAAAACTGACCATTATCTCTTTTACTGATTACAACTGTCCGTACTGCAAACAGTTCGACCCGATGCTTGAAAAAGTGGTGCAGAAATATCCAGATGTGGCGGTGGTGTTCAAGCTGCTGCCTTTTCGCGGTGAATCTTCGTCGCTTGCCTCGCGAGTGGCTCTCACCACCTGGCGGGAACATCCGCAGGAGTTTCTGGCGCTGCATCAAAGCCTGATGTCGAAAAAGGGCAATCATACCGCGGCCACCATTGATGCTGCGGCTACAAAAAGTGGCTCAACGCGCGTCGAGCCGGATGAACTGAGCAGGGAGACGCTGAGCCTCAATCTGCAACTGGCACGGATTGTCGGCGTGCAAGGAACACCGGCTACGTTGGTTGGCGATACGTTTTTGGCGGGTGCAGTGCCGTGGGAATCTCTCGACGAACTGGTACAAGAGAAACGGGAGCAGGTTAATGACAAGTAAGCTGCGACGTTGGGGGCGAGAGGTGCTGGTTATCGCGCTGATCGTTATCACGATTGTGATCCTGATGGATGGGTGGCGTGCGCCAAAAATGCCAGCTTCCTTCGACAGCACCCCGCTGCATACGCTGGATGGGCAAACCATTACCCTGAATGCACTGAGTGAAGAGCGCCCGTTGCTACTCTATTTCTGGGCGAGTTGGTGTGGCGTGTGTCGCTACACTACGCCATCCATTGCGCGCCTGGTGGAAGAACAGTCCAACGTGATGTCTATCGCGTTGAGATCGGGCGAACCGCAGGAAGTCGCGCGTTGGCTTGCGCAGAAGAAGATAACGATTCCGGTGGTCAATGACGCTTCGGGCGAGTTATCCCGCAACTGGCAGATTGGCGTGACGCCTACGCTGGTGGTGCTTTACAAAGGAGAGGTGGTTTCTTCGACTACCGGCTGGACCAGCTATTGGGGGATGAAGTTCCGCCTGTGGTGGGCTGGCATATAAAGGAGAGTTCCACGTTTATCTGTATGTGCGCACTGTAATGGTGCGCGCATACCTCTTATGGGGCATAAGAGAACCCTTGTTTCAATCCTCATTCCCGCCGTTTAAATCACTTTCGCTTATTATCCAGCTTGTTAGCGCATCTGGTCGGATGTTTCTCAAAAGTGGCAAGTATATTGCAATTCTTAGCGTGACATCACTGCCGAAACTGGCGTTGGCATTCCGTGTAGGAGGCAAAATGAATTTAAGACGACTGAAGTACTTCGTAAAAATCGTCGATATTGGTAGCCTGACTCAGGCCGCAGAAGTGCTGCATATCGCGCAGCCAGCGCTGAGCCAGCAAGTTGCTACCCTTGAAGGTGAAATGGACCAGCAGCTGTTAATTCGCACCAAACGCGGCGTAACGCCAACAGAAGCAGGAAAAATCCTTTATACCCATGCGCGAACGATTCTTCGCCAGTGCGAACAGGCACAGTTGGCGGTTTGCAATGTGGGTCAAACAATCGGCGGGCAGGTGTCTATAGGACTTGCGCCCGGTACAGCGGCTTCATCTATTACCATGCCTTTATTGCAGGCAGTACGTGCGGAGTTACCCGACGTACTGGTCTATCTGCATGAGAACAGTAGTTCTGTCCTGAATGACAAGCTGTTAAGCGGCCAGCTTGACATGGCGGTCTTGTATGACCGTTCTCCAACGGCAGGCATCATTAGCCAACCGTTACTTAAAGAGGAGTTGTTTCTGGTCGGCACCCGCGACTGTCCAGGTCAGACAGTCGATCTCTGTGCGGTGGCCGAAATGAACCTATTCCTGCCGCGTGATTATAGTGCGGTTCGTAAACGTGTGGATGAAGCGTTCTCGTTGCGTCGCCTGACGGCAAAAATCACCGGCGAAATTGATTCTATCTCTACCCTGACGGCGGCAATTGCCAGTGGCATGGGCGTCACCGTGTTGCCAGAATCAGCGGCGCGATCGCTGGTGAGTTCCGCAAATGGTTGGATGGCTCGCATTACGAGTCCATCGCTGAATTTACCGCTCTCGGTGAATTTGTCGGCGCGCACCGCGTTGACGCCCCAGGCTCAGGCGGTAAAAGACATTTTAATGTCTTTAGTGGTTCGTCCTGTGCAAGAAAATCGCGAGCTGCTGTTAGTCGGCTAAGCCTGTGGGTAAATAGCGCTTATTGCTAAATCGAATAAGTTGCTGGTTTTTATTATTTGGTATCTCGGGGCCGCCACTTTAACAATAGTGTAAAGAACGGTCATGCCCCGGGGGCAATGTGAACTTCCAGCAACTAAAAATTATTCGTGAGGCGGCTCGGCGGGACTACAACCTGACCGAAGTCGCCAACATGCTTTTTACCTCTCAATCTGGCGTCAGCCGTCATATCCGTGAACTGGAAGAAGAGCTTGGTATCGAGATCTTTATTCGCCGTGGAAAGCGATTATTAGGTATGACGGAACCTGGCAAAGCCTTGCTGGTCATTGCCGAACGTATCCTTAATGAAGCCAGTAATGTACGGCGTCTGGCCGATGTGTTTACCAATGACGCCAGCGGCGTGCTGACGATTGCGACGACGCATACTCAGGCACGCTATAGCTTGCCGTCCGTGATTAAATCTTTCCGTGCGTTGTTTCCTGAAGTCCGTCTTGAATTAATTCAGGGTACGCCGCAAGAAATAGAAACGTTGTTGCATAACGGTACGGCGGATATTGGTATCGCCAGTGAACGATTGAGCACCGATCCGTTAGTGGTTGCCTATCCCTGGTTTCGTTGGTTCCACACCTTGCTGGTGCCGCACGGCCATCCATTGATTCATGCCAATCCCCTTACGCTCGACGATATCAGCCGCTGGCCGATTATTACCTATCGGCAGGGGATAACAGGGCGGGCGCGTATTGATGAAGCATTTTTACGCCGCGGGCTATCGCCTGATATTGTCCTGAGCGCGCAAGATTCTGATGTAGTGAAAACCTACGTTGAATTAGGGCTGGGTATTGGCCTGGTTGCGTTTCAGGCCAGCGGCGATGAAGGAGGGGAGTTGGTTCGGCTAGATACGCGTCATTTATTTGACGCCAACACGGTTTGGCTTGGACTCAAACGCGGGCAGCTCCAGCGTAATTACGTCTGGCGCTTTATCGAATTATGTAACCCGGAGCTCTCTGTTGCGGATATTAAGCGATTAGCACTTGAGCCTGAAGAAACCGTACTGGATTATCAAATTTGATGCTTTTATCCTTTTGGAGAGCTAATTTTTAGCCGTTTTGGGGCGCTAATTGCCTGAAGCGTGATCGGTACGGTGCAAAATTCAGCAAACGAAGCGCGGTGACCGAAAATTTCATTGACTCACCGCGTCAGGTAAGTAGAATGCAACGCATCGAACGGCAGCACAGCTTGCCAGAAGATAGTAAAATCAAATGATTAGCTTTAAGCTTCATTAAAATGATTTTGCGGGAATAGCTCAGTTGGTAGAGCACGACCTTGCCAAGGTCGGGGTCGCGAGTTCGAGTCTCGTTTCCCGCTCCAAATTTATGTAGCAGAGTTTCTGTTACAGCCTGCAAAGGTGAAAGGTTTTGGCGCGTTAGCAAAGCGGTTATGTAGCGGATTGCAAATCCGTCTAGTCCGGTTCGACTCCGGAACGCGCCTCCACTTTCTTCCCGAGCCCGGGTGGTGAAATCGGTAGACACAAGGGATTTAAAATCCCTCGGCGTACGCGCTGTGCGGGTTCAAGTCCCGCCCCGGGCACCATGGGAAACATCAGAATAATCAAAGCAATAAGCAGTGTCGTGAAACCACCTACGGGTGGTTTTTTTATGCCTGAAATTTGGGTGGGCACTGTTGCAAAGATCAACATCACTCTTCAGCTTTACTGCCGTTTTCACCCGTGACGCTAATCATGAACGTATTTAAAGCCCGACATTTCAGTCGAGATATCATTCTGTGGGCGGTACGCTGATACTGTAAGTACGATATCAATTATCGTGAGCTACAGGATATGCTGGCCGAACGTGGAGTCAACGTTGACCACGCCACGATTCACTTCAGGCAGCATAGACTTCCCTACACAGGATATGAGCGATGATACATGTTATTGGCCATCTTCATCCGGACAGTGATTCGGTTTGTACTGCATTTATGACCGCCCGCTGGCTGACGCTTCGTGGGCAAGAAGCACAGGCATGGCGTACTGGCGAAATAAATCGTGAAACGCAGTTTATTTTTGAGCATGCGGGTCTGCCGCTACCGGAATCTCTGTCTTTCTCTTTGGCTGATCGCGCGGTCTGGCTGGTTGACTTTACCGAGCCGGCCCAGGGCCCCGAATCACTGACTGACAGTAACATCGTCGGGATTATTGACCATCACCGCCTGGGAGGGCTGATAACCCGACTTCCCCCAGAGGTCTGGATAAAACCTGTCGGCAGCAGTGCAACAGTGTTATGGCAACTGATGTCACCATCTGTCAGAGACAATATTACACCTGCAGAAGCGATTCTTATGTTGGGTGCGGTCATGAGCGACACTGTGGACCTGCGCTCGCCGACAACAACCGAAGACGATCGTACGGCAACTGATGAACTCACCGTATTCGCAGGAATAGACCGGAGCTCATTTGTTGCCAGTCTCTTGACGGCCAAAACCAGTATTGAGGGCATGACCGCCAGACAGTTACTCAATAAAGATATTAAAACATTTGAGATCGATGGTATCCGGGTGCGCGTTGCTCAACTTGAACTTTACTCCCTGAGCCAGACAGAACAGGTCCTTGATGCGCTTCGCCGGGAAATGGATCAGCATGCTATAGAAACAGATGTGGAACTGGTTGTTTTGATGCTGACGGATATAAACGCCAGACGATCAGAACTCTATTTTTCCGGGGCTGCACTAATGAATGAGCCACAACCCTGTGTGGTGAATGGCATGTTAAGCCGAAAAAAACAGCTTCTCCCTTGGCTACAAAAGCATCTTCATCAACACCGGGGTAAATCGTGACTGGCGGCTCACCCTTCCTCTGTGTCGCTCATTTTTAAGGTGCTGTTGTCAGTGCCAGAACCGGGTAGCTCTCACTACCCGGTTAATGATTACATCGCTGTGGCTTTTTCCTGTAACAGTTCATAGCAGGTTGCATAATGTTTAAGAAACCACGTTTTGCAACCTTCATCCATATTTCCTGTGATTGCATCCGGACAAAGGTATCGACCCTGAGAGCGCATCCGGGCAAAACTTAATGCAATAAAATCTAAATCTTTGGAAGATACAATAGACTTATTATTTACTAGCTGCATGCATTTCTCCTGTATTGGCCTGTGTTGGGCAAACCAGAAAATGAATATGAAGCTGTAGTAAGTATGGTTCAAAAAACACTGAACGATATTATTTCACTATCAGAAAGAGAACCGAAATATCAACGTGTTGTATCAATAGCCAGGATGAGACATCCAGGTCTGCCCGCTATTTAGGTGGTCGCTGAAGATCATGAGTATGTTTATAGCGTATTGGACAGGTGCTTACTGGCGTGGTTGATTTGCCCGGAACCGGCTTTATCGTAGGAAGGGGCGTTATTCACATCACTCGTTAACGGCACCCCTCAGAGGAAGCCGTTAACTTATAAGGATTAGTTCTACATTATGGATGACTACTATTTGTAGAGGACTGCAGTTCCGTATGTCTGGTCTCCAAATCTACTCTCAGAAATTATTTTATAACCTGTCGCGCCTTTATGAGTGGCTTCTTTACCAATGAAAGCCTCTACATCATCAGAGGAATCTCCCCAGACAGAGATAGTACCTATCTGTTGCTGATGAGTAGCTCCAGGGGCTAACTCTTTGGCTGGCGTAATTGTGGCTGCAGCCATGGTCACTATCGGAAGTGCCATAAAAGCCGCTATTACAGAAAAACACATTAGTCTTTTCATCATGACTTCCTCGTAAGCCTCAAGCTGCTGAGAGCTCAGAATCAATTAGCATTTTAAAGTGTAGATGCTAAGAGAAGAGAGTGAAAAAACTATGGAATGTGCTCAGTTTTATACCCATCACACGTCCTGAATACGCTTGCCATCAGCGAATTATCCAGACCATACCACTGCCTCTTAAACTTCCGACTTTCTCGCTGTCAGAGTGAAATACGCCTTTAAGAATTATTAAATTATTTCTGGAAATTATTAACCAATAATATCATGAGCGATTGATGCTAAAAAATTAATGTCAATAATTGAATGTGTATTTTGGGGGTTGTGAATAAATTTGTGAGTCATAAATAAATAAATGACGTCTTCGTAATGTTTTTCCAACGATTTATCATAAATCTATGCACAACTCATGGCGTTACGATGCATATGCTGGTGATGTAAGTTCATTATATTTAAAGATATTTGTGCGTTGTTTTCTCACGACCATTCTGGTTGTCGATGTGAGTCGATGGCTGGAAACCCCCTGCAGTGCCGCATATCTACAACCATAAATATTATGGCATCAACCACATCACTTTTTGGGTTTTCATTAAGTCATTTAATCCTTTTTGTTAAATGAATCACAACCCGTTCATGCAAAAAAATAACGAACTCCAAAAAAGGTTCCATTATGAATAAGCTTCTTTATCGACTGATTTTTAATAAAGCTCGCGGGATGCTGATGGCCGTACCTGAGTATGCGTCCTCCTGTTCATGTCGATCAGACCGAATGACTACTGAAGCCGTTGCGCCGAAAAATGTTCCCGGTACAACATCCTCGCGCTCCCTGAAAAAAACGCTCATTGCCCAGGCTATTGCTGTTGGGTTGCTGGTTCCTTTGCCTTCTTATGCAAGCACCTCTGTGTCGTTGCTTCCGTTGGCGATTGACCTGGCAGAGGATAACAACCTGGTGGTGGCGCAGGGTGTCACGAAGGACATGAACGATGGCAGCACGCAAACCTACGGTGAAGTGACGGTCGATGGAACTCTCAACATCACCGAGGGTAGCGATTTGGTCAGTGGGGTTGTGGATGGTGCCAAAACATACAACGCCATTATCGGCGATGCAGCGGGAAGGTCTGGCACGGTAAACGTCAGCGGCGAAGGCTCAACCTGGATACACAATGAAGATTTTATCACCGTCGGGAGCTACGGTTCCGGGCAGTTGAATGTATCAAAGGGTGGTTATGTCGAAAGCGGGTATCTCTCCATCGGCAACTACACCGGTTCATCAGGCACGGTAAACGTGAGTGGCAGCGGCTCGGAACTTAAGGTCCACGACAATATTTATCTGGGAAGACGCGGTGGTGCCAGCAATAACGGTGAAGGTGGAGAAGGGGTTCTCAATATTACCGAGGGCGCAATCGTTACCGCTGGCGGGACCTATGTTGGGTACGAAGGCACCGGTACTGTCAATATTTCGGGAGGCAGTACCCTTACCAATGGCGATGGTGTGATTGGGCATCAATCCGGTTCCACCGGTACCGTCAACGTCAGTGATGGCTCGACCTGGAATAACACAGGCGATCTCATTCTTGGCTTTACAGGCCAGGACGACACCCAGGGACTTGGCGCTGCGGAAGGTGTGCTCAATATCTCAGGTGGCAGCACGGTCACCGCGGAAAATCTCTATGTTGGGAATGGGGGGACAGGCGTCGTGAACCTTACGGATAACAGTCAGCTCATCACGGGCGGGCCGAGTTCACTGGGTTGGTATGACAGCTATGACTCACAAACTGCCGGGTCCGGTACGGTCAATGTTGACGATTCGACCTGGACGAACAACGGAGATCTCCTTGTTGGGCAAGCAGGTTACGGTGAGCTCAATATCACAAATGGTGGCAAAGTGTCGGCCGCCAATCTCTATGTCGGGGAATGGTCTACAGCCACGGGGGTGATTACCGTCACGGGTGGCAGCCAGTTTGAGACTGCCAACGCGCAGTTGGGTCTCGAACACGGTTCCACTGGCACCGTCACTGTCAGCGGTGCAGGTTCAAGCTGGAATAACACGGAACACATTACGGTCGGCAGCCATGGGGAAGGAACACTCAATATTTCAGATGGCGGGACGGTGACCACGGGCGGCGACCTCTATGCCGGGTATTATTCAGATGGTACAGGGACGGTCAACATCTCGGAAGGCGGTTCTCTGCACACAACCAATGGCTTCATTGGGACTCTCGATTCTACGGGGACGGTCACCGTCAGTGGTGACAATTCCACCTGGCAAAACAGCGATAATTTATTTGTTGGCTATGGCGCAAGCCAGGGTTCACTGGTTATCACCCATGGCGGAACGGTCACGACCGGGCACGCCACCGTAGGTACCAATGGCACGCTGACCATCGACTCTGATTCCACGCTGGATGTCAGTAACTCCTTCACCATGAATGAGGGGGCGACGCTCAACGTCATGCTTGACGCCAACGCCAGCGGGCCGCTTATCACGGCAGATTCAGCAACGCTTGATGGCAATCTGGTGTTTGAAGGTTTTGCCGCAGGTGAAAGCGTCATGACGTCCTCTTCGGCAACAACGCATGAATTTGTGTTGATCGACACCGATAACACCATCAACGGTGATTTCGATAATCAATCGACATCGACGGATGATGGCATTGATTACCTGGTGTCCAAAGGCTATCTCTCCGAAGACGGAACCGATTACAACCTTGGCTTTAAACTGGCCTGGACTGACGGCGGTGCGCAGCAGGGTACAGGCACCTTTACGCTGGCAGAAGGGACTGCTTTTGATGTGGATGTGGTGCTGGCGGATCAGGATCCCTCTGTCACTTATGCAAGCGGCTGGGATGGTAAGAGTCTGACCAAAGAAGGTGATGGATTACTGGTTCTGTCAGCGGCCAATACTTATACCGGCGGCACGACGCTTAATGGTGGCACGCTGCAATTGAGCGGCGAGGGGACGTTGGGGAATATCAATAACACCACGACTGTCACCAACGGTACGTTGGACCTGGGGGGAACGACCCAAACTCAGGCCACGCTGAACCAGTCCGGCGGCACGGTGCAGAGTGGCACGATGAATGTCGGCACCTATCAGCTTACCGGCGGTACGCTGGCGACAGATGCCACGGTATATGCCAGCACTTACGATTTCCAGTCTGGGACCGTGAACGGGCAGATACAGGGCGGTGATTTAACCAAAACCACCGACGGCACAGTGACTCTCGCCGGATCCGGTTCATCTGTGGATAGCGTGGACGTGCAACAGGGAACGCTGGTGTTCGTGCAAAATGAAAGCGCGGATGCCTCGCAGATCGCCACATTCAGCACGACCGGCAATTACACCACCCAAAGTGGAGCCACTACGGATGTCGGGCAAGGCGGCTCGACCCTGAATGTGGGGGGCGATCTTGTTCAGGAGGAGGGCTCGACCCTGGCCGTTACGTTGAATGACGGCGCCCCTGTCGTGAATGTCACGGGGACCGCAACGCTTGATGGTGAAATCGCTATCTCAGGTTTTGCCGTGGAACAGGATGGATCAATGGTCAGTTCCAGCGAGCTGACCGGGACGTCATACGGGATAATCCATGCGGATGGGGGGATCACCAGTGGTGCTGAAATTTCGGGTATTCCGGATTATTTAACAGGGACCACCGCTTTATCATCGGATAACAAAGATTACAGCATCAGCTTTGACCTGGCCTGGGACTCCGGCAGCAGTGGCACGTTCACCGTTGCGGAAGGGACCGGGTTTGAAGTCGATACGGTTCTTGCCGATCAGTCCGGCGAGACTTCCGAGAGTTGGGATGGCAAAAGCTTGACCAAGTCGGGGGAGGGGATTTTGGTGCTCTCGGCCCAGAATACTTACACCGGCACGACGACGGTCACCGACGGGGTATTGCGTACTGATGTGGAGAACGCGTTCTCCAGCAGTAGCGAAATATCAGTGACGGGCGGTGTGCTTGACCTGAATGGCTATGACCAGCAGGTGAATGACATGTCAGTCGCGCAGGACGGCCAGGTACAGTTGAACGGTGCTGACTTAACGGCAGACACCTTGACGCTTGCCGGTGATATCTCCTTCGGGGCACCCACGACGCCTGCTGTAATGACTGAGAGCACCTTGACGGAAGGGCGCACAATAACCGTCAACAACTGGGTCGGCGAGGGGGGCTCGGTTGAGCTCTACACCGTATTTGGTGGCGATGATTCAGTGACCGACAAAATCGTGATTGATGGCGGTACGGCTACCGGAGATACCGGGCTGGTTATTCGTCACGGCGGCGGTGAAGGTGCGCAGACGGACCAGGGGATCCTGGTTGTTGATGCCATTAATGGGGCGACGACGGACGACGCGTTCTATCTGTCCTCGGAATCTGACGGTTATCGTTCAGGTTACGATTCGATTGCCGCCGGAGCCTATGATTATCAACTGGTTCAAGGGGGTAATGGCGGCGAAGCGGATGACTGGTACCTTACCTCATCAGGTTCTGACTCAGGCGATGTGACCCATTATCGCCCGGAAGTGGGGGCGTACCTGAATAACAAACATATTGTGTCGAAACTGCAGACCCACACGCTGCATGACCGTCAAACCCCAGGCATTGCAGTAGACACTCCTGAATCAGAAGGTGTATGGGTGCGTATTGCCGGAGGTGGCACTGAGCGTACCGGGGCGGGCGGCCAGGAGCTGTCTGAGTCGTATTCTCTTATTCACGGCGGCGGTGATTTCCTGAGTATCAGCGACGGGGGCGATGGCATCTTCCGTGCGGGGGCGATGGGGCAGTATGCTTCATCCCGTAACGACTCGAAAAACCAGGAAGGCATCACGGCAGACGGCGAAGTCAGTGGCTACAGCGTGGGTCTGTATGGTACCTGGTACGGGCAGGCTGATGGCCGGACCGGGCCGTATGTCGACACCTGGCTGATGTATGGTCAGTTCGATAACGAAGTGAAAGGGCAAGGCCTGGACAGTGAAAATTACGACTCGGAAGACCTGTCGCTTTCACTGGAAGCCGGTTACGCATTCCAGGTTGGCGAGCAGACGTTCCTTGAGCCGCAAGCGCAGATTATTCACTCTAATTATCAGTCAGATACTTACACCGAACATACCGGTACCGTGGTATCGGATATGTCGGATAAAACAACGACGACCCGACTGGGGGTACGTCTGAGTCATGATTTGACGGAAAGTAATATGCAGCTGAAATTGTACAGTGAAGCAAACTGGTGGCATGGCCCTGGTTCGCAAAGCATGACATTCGATGGTGTAACAGTACAAGACTCCCTGCCGGATGATCGTTTCGAAGCGAAGTTCGGCGTACAAGGCCAGATTAACAAATCGGTCAGCGTATGGGGGACGGTGGGCTTAGAAGCCGGTTCTGAGGATTACCGTGCGGGCACGGCGTTGGTCGGTGTTCGTTACACCTGGTAAGAGTCGGTACAAAGGGGCGGCAACGCCCCTTTTAAAGAAAAGATGATGTAGATTCAGTCGTAAAATTGAAGGGCAAAATCTTCCATGGGTACAGGCTTGCCGTACAAATATCCTTGCAGAAAGGTGACGTTACGCGCTTTCAGATAGGATGCCTGTTCTTCATTTTCCACTCCCTCCGCCACTGTCTGCAGATGCAAGCGGGCGGCCAGATCGATGATGTTATCGACAATATGGACGGAGTGCGTATCAATGCCGATCTTGCTGATAAAGCTCTTGTCGATTTTGAGGGCATCAACTTTGATATGTTGCAGATACTTCAGGCTGGAATTACCGGTCCCAAAATCGTCGATGGCAATCATAACCCCCAGTTTATGCAGTTCGTTAACCAACCGTTCAGTCACTTCATCGATAACCAGCAGTTCTCGTTCTGTTAATTCCAAAACCAGCTTAATAGGGTTATCACCGAATGCGTTGATAAAGGCCCGGCAATCCTCCACCAGATTGAAGTCCCTGAAATGGCTGGCGGTGATGTTGAAGGCGAAGTGATAGTCCTTCGGTAACAACTGCGCCATGGGGGCAAATTGTTTGCGTACCTGAGTCATCAACGCCTGGGTCATTGGGATGATGAGGTTACAGTTTTCAGCCATTGGGATGAAATTATCCGGGGGAATGATGCCCATAGTGGGGTGCGCCCAGCGCATCAACACTTCGCATCCTGTCTCGCGCATCAGATGTCCGGATACCACCGGCTGGATATAGGGAATAAACTCCTGATTTTCCAGTGCCTGACGTAACTCATACTCGGGCGAGATGGTGCGTCCTGACCAACGAAATACGGCAAAACCCACGATGACGCTCAGCAGTACCCAGGCGATTAAACTGAATCTGGAGAAATACCAGATATAGCTCAGATAATTGGCTGGAGAAATGGCAGCGACAATCTTGAAGGGGTAGTGGGTCGATGGCAGTTCCATATAGCCCGGCATATCGGGGGATATGAGCGGGGTGGAGGGCGTCTGTTGGTGCTGCCATTGCTGTTGGCCTACGATCAAGCCCAGGGGTAAATCAATACTCAACACACTGAGTTCAGAGAGAATATGATCACCGTATAACCTCACCACAATACTGTCTTTACCGACAACCTTCCGGTAGATAATGAGCTTCTGGTCCTTCTTCACCCTGTTGTCGTTCACGAGATAAAGCGTGCCATCGGTATAGCTATCGAAGTTAATTTCCTCTGCATAATGACCATAGAGGGATGAACAATAGATTTGATTACCCTGAACCAGATTGACGCTGCGGACAGTCTGGAAATACGCCACTTGCATTCTGAGTTGCAACAGCACAGGGGAGAGGCACTCTTTACCCAGGTCTTCTATGACCGCCGTGGCCGCTTGATTGGCGCTGTCCAGGGCTCCTTCCGCCAGACGTTGGGCATGGGCCATGCGCATCAGGGTAGTCCGCTTCAGGTTCGATGTCGTCTGCCCGATAGTACTGATAGCCCCTAGCAGAATGCAAAGCGAGCCAACAAGAATGGCGCGCACCAGCCGGTGTTTGAATTGACGCTTTTTTAACATACCAAACGGCATGAAATTCCCTCTACATCACAGTTTGAACGTTCAACACGGGTTGGTAACACCCCAAATCACACAATAGATCTTATGAATTGCTTTCGTTATGAAACTATTCATATGTCGCACATTAACCCATACAAAAAGACATGTCATTTGAAATGGTGGAGCGCGGAAGGTGTATTTTTACACGTCCCGCTTTCGTCTGTTCTTGTTCAATAGCATGACGCTTACCCGACATCCTGCTCACTTTTAGAATGTGAGTTACATCTCATAATTCACATTTCCCATGCTTGGGTGATTCTCAATCGTGTAATGTTACCCGTATCATATGTGTGGGCACTTAATCACAATAATAACTACCGACAAAACTGATAAGTTTCGAAGGTGACCGGTATTGGTGCTGTTAATACGAAATGCTCCCACCAGGGAAAACTTAAATTGTCATTCAAAAATGACGTTACCCATAACAAATACAGGTCAGGTTATTCATGCCATTAGTCATTGTTGCTATCGGTGTTATCTTGTTGCTGCTCTTGATGATCCGCTTCAAATTGAACGGATTTATCGCATTGGTGCTGGTGGCGCTTGCGGTCGGTTTAATGCAAGGCATGCCGTTAATTAAAGTTATCGCTTCCATCAAAGCGGGTGTGGGCGGAACGCTTGGCAGCCTGGCGCTGATCATGGGCTTCGGTGCCATGCTCGGCAAAATGCTGGCAGACTGCGGCGGCGCGCAACGTATCGCGACCACGCTGATTGCCAAATTTGGTAAACAACACATTCAGTGGGCGGTGGTTTTAACCGGTTTTACCGTCGGTTTCGCGCTGTTCTATGAAGTCGGCTTCGTGCTGATGCTGCCGCTGGTCTTCACCATCGCGGCGGCGGCAAACATCCCGCTGCTGTTTGTGGGTGTGCCGATGGCTGCTGCGCTGTCCGTGACCCATGGCTTCCTGCCGCCACACCCGGGCCCAACTGCTATCGCGACCATCTTCCACGCGGATATGGGTAAAACTCTGCTGTTCGGTACGATTCTGGCGATTCCAACCGTTATCCTGGCAGGTCCCGTCTTCGCTCGCTGCCTGAAAGGTATCGACAAGCCAATCCCGGAAGGTCTGTACAGCGCGAAAACCTTCACCGAAGAAGAGATGCCAAGCTTTGGTGTCAGCGTCTGGACCTCACTGGTGCCCGTAGTGCTGATGGCGATGCGCGCCGTGGCAGAAATGGTGCTGCCGAAAGGCCACGCGATCCTGTCCGTAGCAGAGTTCCTCGGCGATCCGGTAATGGCGACGCTGATTGCGGTTCTGATTGCACTATTCACCTTCGGTCTGAACCGTGGTCGTAATATGGATCAGATCAACGAAACGCTGGGTTCTTCCATTAAAATCATCGCCATGATGCTGTTAATCATCGGCGGCGGCGGTGCATTTAAGCAGGTTCTGGTCGACAGCGGCGTGGATAAATACATTGCGTCGATGATGAATGGCAGTAACGTATCGCCAATTTTGATGGCCTGGTCTATTGCTGCCGTACTCCGTATCGCGCTGGGTTCTGCCACTGTGGCAGCAATCACCGCAGGCGGTATCGTTGCTCCACTTATCGCTACCACGGGTGTTAGCCCTGAACTGATGGTTATCGCGGTAGGTTCCGGTAGCGTGATTTTCTCTCACGTTAACGACCCAGGTTTCTGGCTGTTCAAAGAGTACTTTAACCTGACTATCGGCGAGACCATCAAATCCTGGTCGATGCTGGAAACGATTATCTCGGTCTGTGGCCTGGTAGGGTGTCTGCTGCTGGGAATGGTCGTGTAATGTGAAACAAGCCGGGTAGACTCCCGTTTACCCGGAATACCAGAATCTGATAAGCAGTTTCATATAAACCACCTTCGGGTGGTTTTGTTTTTTCCGCCATTTATCCTGACATCCTTTATCAAAAACACTCATTTTTAGGGTAAAGTCACTGCATATCGCAGGCCGAACAGATTATAAAAAGTCTTCCTGTAAAATTCGGCGTAAAAATTGAACATATTTTGGAGAACACAGCATGAATCAAGGGCCGCTAAACGAAGAAGAACTGGAATGGCTGGATGACACGCTCACTCAGTACGGTAATGATGATTCTGTGTTGGATGTTTCTGAATTAGACGGGATGCTGACGGCGATTCTCTCCGCACCGACCATGATCACACTTGCTGACTGGCAGGCCGCAGTGTGGGGCGGTGAGAAACAACTTCCTCACTGGGAAAGTGCGCAAGAACAACAACGCTTTTACGATCTCTGCTCTCAGCATATGAATGATATTGCAGAACGTCTGTGCCATGCGCCTGACCAGTTCGATCCGCTGTTTGGTTATCGCGAAGTTGATGGTAATGACTACACTATCGTCGAAGAGTGGTGCTTTGGTTACATGCGCGGCGTTGCGTTAAGCGACTGGAGCACCTTGCCAGAAACGTTGCGCACTGTGCTGGAGGCGATTGCCTTACATGGTGAGGAAGCCAATATCGCGAAGCTTGAACAGATGACCGAAGAGGAATATGAAACGAGCCAGGCAGCAATTGGTCCAGCTGCACTGGAATTACATCGTTACTGGAAAGCACAACCTCAATCTGAGACAAAAACGGTTCATTAATCACACTTTGAAAAATAGTTATCTCATTCACCAGGCATTCATTCGTTGAATGCCTTATTGACATCATCTCCTGCTAAACCATTTCTCTGGATACGCCTAAGTTAAATCCCAGGCTAAAACACCGCTCTCACTTCTTTAAGCAAAACAAATAGCTACCTGTTCGTGAAGCACACCATCAGACAAAAGCAAAACCCTCAAGACATACTTAAGAGGTATTTTACAATTCATAACAATCTTACATCGTATTCTTTACACTTATGATATAATGATGATGGGAAAGGACTGCATCATCATTATAATTCGATTAATAACGAGTCTAACAATGCTGAGAAATTCACTGAAGTTTACCCATGGAGGGTACCCAGTATTTATTAAGTTAGCGGATTTCATTCTTATTAACTCGATTTTAATATTGAGTGCATTGCTATTATCAATGGAATCGACTAGCACTGTATTAATGTTCAGCTTTCTCTTCTCTACCGCATTCTTGCTGTTTGGCGAATATACTGAGCTTTATCTCCATCGACCCAAAAACTGGAGTGTACGAGGTCAGTTGCGATTGATCTTATGCTCATTTCTCACGGTGGTTTTTGTTGAGATTGTCAGACTTTTAGCAGGTGGGTGGCAGTCAGTTGGGTATCTAAATACGCTGGAAAATGAATTTATCCCCGTTACCTTATTCTGGTACGCAATACCTCTTTTTTTGCTCTATTTAGTCCATTTAATTTTCCTCAAATACTCAACGAAAAAGAACATTCGCGTCGCTATTGTTGGGGTGACATCTAACGGCCTGGCAGCAGAAGCGGCGCTACTCAAAGAATATTCCAATGTGAAGCTAGATTTGGCGTTCTACGATGAACGCGATGCTTCGAGATTTAGCGATTTGATTGACCGAATCAACAGCCCCTTCAAAGGTTCAGTCAGCGGTCTGGTTGAAGAGGCGCAAGCAGGCAGAGTCGATGAAATCTATATCGCTTTACCGTTAGTTGCGCTGGAAAGGATTCGTCATTTCCTTGCTGTGATGTCCGACACCACGGTTGATACTTACATCGTGCCAGATTTTAACTCCTACAGCACTCATATGTCGGAGCTGCGTTCAGTCCATAACTTACAAACCATCAGTATTCTGAGTTCCCCCTTCGAAGGTTTTGGCTCCTTTATCAAGCGCGCCGAAGATTTGGTGCTGGGCAGCATTATCATGGTGCTGATTTCATCACTGTTGTTGGTGATTGGTCTCGGGATAAAACTGACCTCACGTGGGCCAGTCTTTTTCAAGCAAGACCGTTATGGTCTGAGTGGACAACGAATTAAGGTCTGGAAATTCCGTACGATGAGCGTTATGGAAAACTCAGATAGCGTCGTGCAAGCGACGAAAGGTGATCCACGTGTCACGCGCTTTGGCGCTTTTTTACGTCGCACGTCGCTTGATGAGCTACCGCAATTTTTTAATGTGTTACAAGGCAGTATGTCGATTGTTGGCCCAAGGCCACATGCCGTCACCCACAACGAGCAATATCGTAAACAAGTGGAAAACTACATGATTCGCCACAAAGTTAAGCCTGGGATCACAGGATTAGCGCAAATTAACGGCTATCGTGGAGAAATTGATGCACTTTATAAAATGGAAAAGCGCGTTCAGTACGATATTGAATACATCCAAAGCTGGTCGTTGTGGCTAGATATAAAAATTATTATAAAAACTATTTTCAAAGGATTTGTTGGGAAAAATGCATATTAAATATATTTTCGTAGCCGGAATCGTTATATCACAACCGGCCCTGGCAGACTTAACACCGAAATCTCATATCGGCTTTGCAGGTATTGATTTTCAAGGCAAAGTGGGTGCGAATTACGGTTACGAAGATAATGTGACTTATCAGCCACATGATAGTGATGCTATTGGCTCAAACTTTCTGAGTGCCGCGCCAGTCTTGAGCATGGAGGGCAAACGCGGCGAGGACAAATACCTGATAATGTATTCAGGTGATTATCGCAATTACACTAATGACTCGGCTGATAACTACAATGATCATTTTTTCCGTTTTAATGGTGAGTGGCGTTTTGGGTTAAAGCATGGGCTTGCGTTTAACATTGAAGATTCGATCGGGCATGAGGATCGTGGCCGTGGCGTAACAGAAGGCTTCGTACCTGAGCAATTTCAAGAGTTTGGTATTAATTCCCCCCTTAGCACCAACCTTTTGAACAGTGAGTTGCGCTACACCTACGGGGCTCTTGAAGGGCGCGGCAAAGCTGCACTCGCTGTGCATTATAAAAGACTTCGTTTTGGGAATACCCAGGAAGCGCAGAAAACGGACGATGACTTTTACACGTACATTCAGGAGCAGGAATGGTATGAAAATGGCCTGGTTGCCGAAATATTCGACCAATACTCCCGAAAACACGTTTCCGTTATAGCTTCATTACTAACCAGCAGCATTATGACCATGCTACTGCAAAAGACAGTAACGAATATTATTTGATGTATGGAATCAAGTCCCAGGTTACGGGTAAGACCAATATCGATATGAATGTGGCCTGGTTGTATAAAACGTTTCAGAACAACCCTAACTCGCAGGATTTTAATGGACTAAACTGGGATATTCAGGGCGAGTGGAAACCACTCAATCAGTCTATTTTTACAGCACATACCTCGCAGCGTATTAAAGACCCTTCAGAAGTGGGGGGATATATTCTGGTTTCGCAATACGGTATTTCGTATCAACAGTTTTGGATAAATGATCGTTTCTCTACCTTGTTAGATTATTCCTACACTACGGAAGGCTATAAGAAACAAGATAAGGACAGAACGGATAAAGACAGTGTATTCACTTTCGCCATGAGTTACGACTTCAGACCTTCTGTTAATTTTGAATTGAAATATCAAATAGATACATTGCGCTCTACCAAAGAAACCGATTCGTTCTTTATCGGTGCTGACGACGACCGGGAAGTTCTGAGAACGCTGGGC
Organism: Buttiauxella selenatireducens; assembly: GCF_031432975.1. Classification (GTDB taxonomy): domain Bacteria; phylum Pseudomonadota; class Gammaproteobacteria; order Enterobacterales; family Enterobacteriaceae; genus Buttiauxella; species Buttiauxella selenatireducens. The sequence continues at coordinate 2,022,061 of NZ_CP133838.1, forward strand.
TATGACAATTCGCTGATTATGTTTACAGCTAAGGTGCAGATTTAAAATGAAAATAATGAAACTCTGGGCATTTTTATTATTCACTGTGCTTTTGGCTGGATGTTCAGCCTCTCAGCCTCCACTCATGGATAATCCTGATGCTGAATCAACGGAATATCTACTCGATTCAGGTGACACCGTCAGTATTGCTGTGTACGGAGAACCTGAGATGACGATGAAGTTTATTATCGATAAAAGTGGATCGATAAATTTCCCTTATATTGGGAAGGTCACCCTAAAAGGAAAAACGCCCGATCAGGTGAGTGCCGATCTCACGGGTCGCCTGGGCCCGGATTATCTGCAAAATCCGATGGTCACCGTCAATATCGCTGAATTCCGTAAATTCTATGTTTCAGGTGAAGTGAAGATCCCTAATGGTTTTGCCTGGGAACCTGAGCTCACGGTAGAAAAATCTATTGCAATGGCAGGAGGTTTCACCGACAGAGCGGATCGCGAAGATATTAGTATCCGCCTCGCGGGTACCAACCAATTGCTTGAGAACGTGGACGTAAGACACACCGTTCACCCCGGTGATATCGTTATAATTGGCATGGGCTTCTTCTAACTATGAAACTATCAATAGTAGAAAATGGCATGAAGCGAGAAAGCTCTATCGATTTCTCCCGGTTTGCCAAAGAAATTAAAAAGAACAGTTGGAAAATCCTCCTCGCCGGTGTGATTGCGGGGGCGATTGCCTGGCCATTAATCAGCATGATGACATCTAAGTATGTCTCGACGGCAACCGTGCTTATCAAAGCACAGCCGGATAACGTTTCTCCCTTCCCGCAGGTAGATGGTTATGACTCGACACGCAACGGGTATTACGAGACTCAGTATGCGCTGATGCAGTCACGTATTGTGCTGGAGCAAGCGGTGCGGAATTTGAAACTGGATGAAAATCCTGATTTCAATGGCGCCAAATCCGACAGCAAAATTGCGAACACTCCTGAGACTCAACAGGTGCGTATTGATAATGCGCTGAAAAAGCTGCTGAAGAATCTCACCGTCACCCCTGTTCGCACCACGCATCTGGCCTCGATTTCCTACGAGTCATCTTCTCCGGAACTTGCGGCTCAGATAGCCAATGGTGTCGCGCAGGCATTTATTGATTACAGCGCGGCGCAGAAGCGCGGCAATACGCTCAAAGCTCGTGAAATCAACCAGAAGCGAATGGACGAGCTTCAAAAGCAAATCGCCGAGCAGAAACTGGCCATTGACGACTATCTGAAGAATCAGGGCTTGTTGACTTTCCGCGGAGTGGATGGCTTTGAGACAGAGCAGTTAAGCATCGTCACTAACCGCCTGGCCGATGCGACTCAGCGCAGAGTGGCGGCGCAATCGCTGTACAACGAAGTCCGTCAACGCCCTGGGCGTTCGCTCGACAATGTCATCTCGCTGCCGGTGATTTCGGATCATGCTCAAATCCAGCATTTACGTCTTGCGCTGATACAGGCGAGAAGTCATCTGTACGAACTGCGCAAATCCTATGGTCCAAAACACATCAAGATTCAGGAAGCCCAGGCGCAAGTTCAGGCGATTCAGGATCAGACCAATAGTGTGCTGCGTGAGCTGGAAACCGGTCTGCGTCAACAATATGAGGCAGCGTCGGCGGACGAAAATAACTATCAGAAACAGCTGGATGAACAAAAAAATCTCTTCCAGAATCTGGCATCCAAACGTGACGGCTATAACGGCTTAAAACTGGCGTTGGATAAAACGGAAGATTCGTACAAAACGCTGTATCAGCGTACTCAGGAACAGTCGCTCTCAGGAAGTGATAGCGATTCAGATGCCGTACTGTATGACCCGGCAGTACCTGCTGAACGCCCAGCTAAACCGAACAAACCTTTGTTGCTGGTTATGGTGGTGCTGTTGGTTCTGGCCTTCAGTATTATGTACTTCATCGTCAAATCCGCGATGGACAGTTCCATTAATAATCTGAGCCAAATGAAAAAGCGCCTGAACCTCGAGGCATTAGGTGAGATTCGTCGCTTTAATGGGTTGGGGAGTCGTGCGCAAATTCGCGATGTTATCGCCAATAATCCGATGAACGCCGACATTATTCACAGCATTCGAACCCGTATCATGCTTGATAATCGCCATCTACAGGCGGTGTCAGTAACCTCGGCAGATCATGGAGAAGGCAGGACGTTGCTGGCGAATCTGTTGGCAAATTCATTCAGTTTTGACCAGAAAACACTGCTTATCGATCTCGACTTCTCCAACAAAGACGGCTTATCAAGCGAATTGGCCAATCCGTCGGCGCATGGGGTTGCTGAGTTGCTGCGTGGTGAAGCGACGCTTGAAAATCTGTGCGTCAAAGTGAATGAAAATCTGGATTTCCTCGCCCGAGGCAATACCTCGATCTCATCACTATTGATGCTGTCGTCTGAAAATCTGGAACATCTGATGCGTGAATTGCGTAGCCAATATCAACGCATAATCATTGACGTTGCTGCGGTGAATCAGAGCCAGGACAGCCAACTGATTAGCCGTGTCATTGACGGTCAGATTTTCATGCTCAAAGCCGGTGCGCCTGCGGAACATATCACCCAGGCGTTGGATAAACTCGAATCTCATCATTCGGTTGTTATTGGTGCCGTGATTAACCAGGTCGTTGATAAAAATCTTGAAACGAAAGAGGGATTACGCTCACTCAACCTTCAAACCAATGAATTGATGAACGGTACAGGCCGTCTATGAGTTTACTGAGAAGCGCGTCCACGATTGCGGGGTCATCAGTCATTTCACAACTGATTGGTGCGCTGTCTATTTGGTTAATTTCACACAAATATGACCTGGCAGAAGTGGGGCTGTACGCGCTTAACTACAGTATTGCGTTGATTGGCGCTCAAGTTTGTACCTTTGCCTCACAGTTGTTAATTCCTAAGCAGCACGATGATGAACTGGCGCAAAACGTGGTGTTTTGCTTATTACAAAGTCTGATTATCGCGCTGCCTTATGCACTTCTTACCGCGTGGCTGTTTAACCAAAATATCTTCTTCCTTTATCTGCTCACACTGTCCAATACGTGGATTTTGATATCGGAGAACTTGTCATTACGTACGGCTAATTTTGGTTTTTTGGTCTTCCAGCGTATTTCTGTTTCCGTGGTCGTGGTGCTCTCCGTGCTGCTTACCACGCATGTTCAGGCATTTTACTGGGCGTGGGCTGGTTTGATGATGGTACTCACCATTGGCTGCATCCTTCGAGCCTTTGATATTCGCACTGTGCAACTGGAACATTTGAGTCCGAAAAATAACCTGGCATTCTTTAATAAGCACGTTCATCACATTACCAAAGTGGGCAGTGCGGAAGTGTTGGCAATGGCGAACAGTAACTTGCCGATCATGCTGATTAATTTTTGGTTCTCAGCGCTTACCGCGGGCTATTTTTCAATTGTGAGCCGCTTCTGCCTGGCACCGGTTGTTATCGTCGGGAACGCGGTGCGTAACACCATATTCTCAAAATGGTCGATAGATTTCCGACATAACACGTTTAACTTTGAAGAGTATAAAAAGGTTCGTTTGCTGCTTCTGGTGTTAGGCGTTGTGTGTACATTTGGGGTGTTTATTTTCTATCCTATCGTCATGCATCTTGGTTTTAGTGAAGACTGGATAAACTCGATCCCAACGTCACGCTATATGTTGCCTTATTTATTCCCGGCGCTGGCGGTTTGTCCGTTGACCGTGATTGAGCTGATCTTTGGATCTCACCGTTATTTCCTGCGGATCCAGGTTGAACAATTAGCGATTGTACTGATTGCATTTGTCATTGTGCCTTATTTTTATAACGACTATGCCACATCGATTATTCTGTTCTCTGTACTCACTTTCGTTCGTTATGCCTTTATTTATCTCAAAGTAAATAAACGCGCCAATCTTTTGAAAGACAGGCCGGTCGTATTATGAATCTCAATACTGGGAATTATTTACAGACATACTCCTTCCTTACCCTGATGATTTGCGGGTTGGTTCAATATTTCACCGGTGTGTTGGCGGTGTTGTGGATCCCATTCTTCCTGACGTTGCTGATGTTCATGCTGCTGGTGATGCAAACCCGCTACGAAAAATTACAGCTGGATAAGCAAGAAATTGTGGTGCTGACACTGTATCTCATTTTCCTGGTATTGGCGGGAGTGTCCACCCTATTACAAGAAGGGATAACCGATGCGATTGTTGGCTTTAAAAATGAGATAGCACTTTCGCTGGTGATGGTCTGCCTGTTATTAGGATTCTGCCGTGAGTCGCAGGTTTATCGCGTAATCCGTTCTTTGTATTGGGTGTTTTACGCTCAATTCCCGGTCGTTCTTTATCAGTTGCTGTTTGTTGTACCCCAGCGTGTTGAGGTGCGTGGTGAAGAAGATAAATGGGACTCCGTAGTAGGAACCTTTGGTGGCGACCCACTGGGAGGCGGGAATACCGCAGCGATGGGGATGTTTTGCCTGTTGATTATGCTGTTAAAAGTCTCCGAATTTAAGCACGGTTTAACCAGTTTCAAATCGATGGCCTTGCACGTCATTTTGGGTTTTGGCTTGTGTATCGTCGGTGAAGTCAAATTTGTCATTCTGTTGTCACCCATACTGCTGGCGTTGCTATGGGTAATGCCCAGTTTCGTCAAAGGGGTGAACAAAGTGAATATCAAAGCACTGCTTTTTATATTCGCGGGGATGGCATTACTAATTGCGCTGGCTATCGTTATTTTAGCTTCTGGTTATTCCACGGCCTTTGGAAGCGACCCTACGCAAAGCTCACTGGCTGTTTTTATTGATTCACTCGGTTATATTTTTGACCCGAATTATATTCTGCCTTCAGGTGAAGTGGGGCGCTTTACCACACTGATCTTCTGGCTGAAGAATAACGACCTGTGGGGGCTTTCCGGAACGTTATTTGGTTACGGACTGAATGCGACAAACAGCGGAAGTATCGTTTCGCCAGGCTTCTTGAATCTCACTTATAATCTGATTCTCGATTCAACTTCTTTAAGTATGTTGCTCTGGGAAGTGGGCGTGGTGGGGACGCTGTTATTTATCGGTTTAATTCTCTACATCCTGAAAATTGTGCAACCTAAAGCTCTGTTAGCGCGCGAGCAATTAGACACACAAGACCTGCAATTACTCAGTTTTGCGCCTGCATTTAGTGTTTTTGCTATCAGTTGCTTATTGAGTTTGCCCTACAGTCAGATACTCACGATCACGCCAATGTTACAATTTTTATTCTATCTGTCACTGGGCTCCAGTCTGATTATTCGTCGATCCGTTTATCGTTTTGCGGAGCAATAATATGAGTAATAAACCCTTCATCTCCGTGAGTATTAAAACACTTAACGAAGCCGAATGTATTGAAAAAACGATTGATAGTATCCAGCAACAGATTGCTGAATATCCGCATAAAATAATTGTTGCCGATAGTTTATCCACCGACAGCACTCAGCAACTGGCCAGCAATAAAGGTGTCACCGTGGTGTCGTTAACGCAACCTGCGGACCGCTGTTGTGGCGTCGGGCACCAACTTGGCTATCTGTACAGCGAAGGGGAATATCTGCTGTTAATGGATGGCGATATGGAGTTGGAAAAAGGGTTTATCGATAGCGCTATTGCTTTTCTGGAAAGCCATCCTGAATACGCGGGCGTAGCGGGTACAGTGGAAATGGATGAAGCCACCAACTATGAATTTAAATCGCGTAAACAGCGGTTACATGAAATTTATCCCGTTGGGGATTGCGATCATTTAGGCGGCGGTGGCTTATATCGCCGCTCGGCAATAGAAAAAATTGGCTATCTGACTAATCTCAACCTTCATGCGTATGAAGAGGCTGAACTTGGGATGCGCCTGGTCGATGCTGGTTATAAATTACACCGCCTGAATGTGCCTTATTTCAGTCACACTTCACACGACATGCCAACACTCAAATTGCTTATCTACCGTTGGAACAGTGGATATAACCAGGCACCCGGCGAATTGTTGCGCAGCGCCTGGGGAAAACCCTATCTGCGAAATGCGATAAAAATGGTTAAAAATGAGGTGATTTTTGCGATTTATTTATTGCTATTACTGATTGCTATTTTGACCTTCAATATCGACATTATTGCGCTGGCTTTGCTGCCGCTGATGGCATTTATTATCCTAAAAACGATTAAAAATCGATCATTACTTAATGGCTTGCAAAGTGTACTTAATTTAGCCGTGCTTTCCGTCGGATTACTCAAGGGACTGACTCACTCGATGCGGGATCCAATGACTCCACCCGACAGCAAAGTCATTCAAGAATAGGTTTCTATGATGAAAATTTTACTGGTGAATAAGTTTTTCTACATCAAAGGTGGTGCAGAAACGGTTTACTTCCAGGAACGCGAAATGCTGAAACAGGCTGGCGTCGACGTTATTGATTTCTCAATGCAGCACGAAAAAAACTTCCCTTCTGACTATGCAGACTATTTTGTCAGTAATGTCGATTATCATAAAGGAAGTAACCTGCTTGGTGGGATTAAGACGGCGGTAAACTTTATTCACAACGCTGAAGCCTGCAAAAAAATGAAGGCACTGCTTGAGAAAGAACGCCCAGATATTGTTCACTTTCATAACATCTACCATCAGCTAACCCCATCGATAATAAAGATTGCCCGGGATTTTGGCTGTAAAACGGTGTTAACCGCTCACGATTATAAGATTGCCTGTCCTTCCTACGCGATGTTGCGTGATGGCAAAGTCTGCGATGCCTGTATCACGGGGTCAGTTTACAATGCGTTTAAATATCGCTGCTACGAAGGGTCAGCATCCAAAAGCCTGCTGCTCTCTTTGGAAGCCACCTGGCAATTTATCGCGAAGAATTATCAGGCTCTGGATGTCATTATTTCGCCCAGTGAATTTTTGCGCGGAATCATAAGACATACGTTGCCCAATTCACGTATTGACGTGATTGTGAATGGTATTGATGACAGCCAGCCGTTCCAGGATATTGAAGACCAGGGCTATATACTCTTTGTCGGACGTATCAGTCCTGAAAAAGGGATTCAAACATTAGCGCAAGCACATCAGCTTATGCGCAATAAAATCCCGCTGAAAATCGTGGGTAATGGTCCAATTTATAATGACCTGGTGACGCAATTTCCACAGGCAGAATTCCTCGGTTATGTACAACAAGGCGAGGGATTAGATGCATTAATTAAGCACGCAAGAGTGATTGTTGTGCCTTCTGAATGTAATGAAAATTGCTCGATGTCAGTGTTAGAAGCCATGTCATTTGCGCGGCCCATTGTGGGGTCGCGTATTGGTGGGATCCCAGAACAAATACGTGACGGCGTTGATGGCGCTTTATTTGAGCCGGGAAATGCCCAGGAGCTGGCCAATATACTCGACGATCTGGCCGAAAATCCGGATAAAGCGCACCACATGGGATTAAATGCTCACCAGCGACTCTGCGATAAATACGCCATGCGTAATCATATGGAAGCGTTGATCAATTTGTATCAAGAATTGTTGAGCAAACCTTAATATGACCAAAAAAATTACTGTTATCGGCACGCGTGGCATACCCGATGTGTTAGGGGGAGTGGAAACCCATTGCCAAAATCTTTATCCCGCCATCAAACAACAGTTCGATGTGGATATTTGCGTCATCGCTCGTGCGCCTTATGTTGGTTACAGTAAATCGCAGTATAAAAGTATTGAAACCGTGGCGCTGTGGGCGCCCAAAAAACGGTCGCTGGAAGCGATTGTTCATTCTGTTTTAGCGGCGTTTAAGACCTGTTTTGACCAATCCAGTATTGTTCATGTACATGCTATCGGGCCGGGTCTGGTCGTGCCACTGCTGCGCTTACTCGGCAAGAAAGTGGTGTTTACGCACCATGGCCCTGATTATGAACGCCAGAAGTGGGGCGGTATTGCAAAAAAGGCTTTACTGCTGGGCGAAAAATTCGCTGTAAATTATGCCAATGAAGTCATCGTTATTTCTGAAGTGATTAATCAGCTGATTCAGAAGAAACATGGCCGCAGGGATGCCCATCTTATCCCTAACGGTGTGAATATACCGCCAACGTTTACCCCTGAAATCATTCATAAAACACTCGACCGTTATGCCCTGAAGCCTAAGAATTATCTTGTTGCGGTGGGGCGTTTTGTGGAAGAGAAGGGGTTTCATGATTTAATTACGGCCTACCAACAATCCGGAGTATCCGAGCCGTTGGTTTTGGTCGGTGATGCGGACCATCCTTCCGACTACAGCATACGTCTGAAGGAATTAGCCATAAAAACGCCGAATGTCATTTTGACCGGTTTTTTAAAAGGTGACGCACTGAAAGTGGTATTTTCTCAGGCAAAGCTATTTATCATGCCTTCCTATCACGAGGGATTGCCAATCGCGCTGCTGGAGGCCATGTCATATTCGCTGCCCGCGGTGGTGAGTGATATTCCGGCAAATCTTGAAGTCGGGCTGCCAGCGGACGCCTATTTTAAGGTTGGTAATGTGATTGATTTAGCAGAAAAAATGAAGGAGAGACGCGTGTTAACTGGCGCGGATTACAGTAAATTTCTGCAAACCTATGACTGGAGTGAAATTGCCAGGAAAACAGTAGGTGTCTACCATTCAATAGATAAATCAATAGGTTAAAATTGACGAATTCAACCCGACGCCCCATCGTCATTGACAGATTCTACGAAGTGCTTGATGAACAAACTCAGGCACAGCTGACTCCCGAACAAAAGCAGGAGATAGAGGGCGCGCTCGTTTCTATCACTCTTTCAACACACCACCGGATCGATATTCGTAAGAGCTTTCCCTTTTTTGGGACGCGCTACTATATGGTCTTTTTACTGGGACGAGACTTACGTAAACGGCTGCGTAAAGAATCGACTCTGGTGCGAATTGTTGTGACGTTACTGATTCTTTGCGGTTCTATCTTCGCCGTATTATGCCTGCTATTGACGCTGTATATGATCAAATCCGCAGTGGGAATCGATCTGATTCGTAATTTCCATGTGGGGATTTGGGACTGGTGGCTCAGCTTGCGTAACAACTAGTCTTGGGCGAGTTAACGCCCCAGCACAAATCGGAAATACTATGAATATAAAAACGTTAGTTTCATTGATGTGCATGGTTTTTCCGGGGGCGGTCATGGCCGTACCGATGACAGTTGTAACGCCAAAAGCCCTTTCTGGCCCAATCACGAATCCGGGAACGGGGATCGCCAGCTTTCATCAGGGATATGGAGACCAACTGACGCAGGCGCAATATCCCGATACCGGAATTGAATACGAGCGTTTTTACTGGTCAGAAGTTGAGCCCGTTGAGGGGCAGTACAACTTTGCTCTTGTTGATGAGGCTTTTAAGTTTGCCGCGAAGCATCAACCGGCGATGAATGTCGGATTGCGATTTATGGTGATGGATGGCCCAGAAAGCGGGAGCAAAATCCCAGACTGGCTGATTAAAAAAGGGGTGAAAGGCGTCTGGACATCGGACAATAAAACTTTCGCGCCGGACTTAGATGACCCCATTTTCCTTGAATATAGCCAGCGTCTGCTGAACGCGTTTGGGAAGCGGTACGATGGTAATGAAAACCTCGCCTACATCGATATTGGCATGGTGGGTTCCTGGGGCGAATGGCATAACAGCAATTTCCCTTCAATGACTCCGCTTGAAAAACGCTACACGCCTGCTCAACTAGAAAAGTACGTCACCATGCACTTTACTGCGTTTCCTAAAACGCCAAAAATCATGCTGATTGCCGGTGGCGATAATCTCGTGAGCGCCATGAGACGCGGTGCTGGCTGGCGTGGAGACTGCCTTGGCGACTGGCGAAACTTTTCGACAACCTGGAATCTGATGGAAGATGACTATCCGCAGCGCATAGAGGCGGCACAGGCGGCCTGGTCAGGTTTTAAAGATGCGTGGAAACGCGCGCCGATTAGTTTTGAGATCTGCGGCCATATGGCCGAGTGGAAAACCATCCAGCATTATTCCCTCGAAGAGGTACAAAGGACCTTTGACTGGGCCGAAGCGCAGCATGCCAGCACGATTAATTTAAAGTCCACCGAGGTGCCGGCGATGTATCGCGGCATAGTCGATAAGGCGCTGACAAAACTGGGCTATCGTTTTCGTTTAGCCTCGTTAAGCCATGATTCTGTCGTCTCAAAAGGCGGGACTCTGACGCTAAATGGCCAGTGGAAAAATGAGGGTGTCGCGCCGATTTACCTGAAATACGATCTGTCGTATCGCCTGGTAAATGATGCGAACAAGGTTATCGCCCAAGGGAGAACCTCTGATGATATTCGCAGCTGGCTACCCGGCGAGCGCACGGCGAGCTATCGTCTGGCACTGCCTGCGACATTAGCGAATGGGCAATATTTTGTTGAAGTGGCGATGCTGGACAAGCAAGGAAAAGCGAGAATTAATCTGGCTAATGAAGGCAAACAGAGTGATGGTTGGTATCGAGTGTCGAAGGTTCGCGCTCAGTAATATCCCCGTCGCCCTTCAAGTTGCAGGGGTGTTGGCTGCTCTCGTTCACCCGAATCACTTACCTGTGTAAGCTCATCGGGATTCGCTCAATTGCCGCCTACCTGCAATTTGAAGTAGCTTGGGTATATAAAATTAGAATTAAGAACTGAAACCGTTCGGGTTATTTTTCTGCCAGTTCCAGGTGTCGCGCATCATTTCGTCAAGAGAGCGGGTCGCTTGCCATCCCAGTTTTTGTTTCGCTAAGGATGAATCTGACCAGCATTCCGCGACATCACCCGGTCTTCTGTCGACAATTTTGTAATTAATTTGGGTTTGTGCGGCTTTTTCAAAAGCCTTAATCAGGTCAATAACGGAATAACCGACACCGGTCCCCAGGTTGATAGCTTTGAAGGCCGAGCCCTCAGCTTTATGATCCAATGCCGCCAGATGCCCGCTTGCCAGATCCAGCACATGAATATAGTCACGCACTCCGGTTCCATCGGGTGTTGGATAATCGTTGCCATAAACCGACAGGCATTCGAGTTTGCCAATTGCCACCTGAGAAATATAAGGGACCAGGTTATTAGGAATACCGTTAGGGTCTTCACCAATACGGCCTGATGGATGCGCGCCCACCGGGTTGAAATAGCGTAAGCAGGTAATGCGGAATTCAGGTTGTGCATGCGAAAAATCACGCAAAATTTGCTCAACCATTAATTTCGACGTCCCGTATGGGTTAGTGGTTCCCCCTGTCTGGCACTCTTCGCTTAGCGGGACTTTTTCTGGATTGCCGTATACCGTTGCAGATGAGCTGAAGATCAAGCTATCTACGCCTGCAAGCAACATTTCATTGAGCAAAACCAGCGTCCCAACGACATTGTTTTCATAATATTCCAGAGGCTTTCTAACCGACTCGCCGACAGATTTTAAGCCAGCGAAGTGGATAACATCGGATATCTCGTGATTTGAGAAGATCTCTTTTAGCGCATGTTTGTCTAAAATATCGGCAACATATAATGTCGGCACTTTTCCGGTTAATTCTGCAACCCTGTCCAAAGAGGCTTTAGACGAGTTAGAAAGGTTGTCGATGACGACGACATCATCACCTCTCTCCAGTAATGCCAGAACGGTATGTGAGCCAATATAGCCAGCACCACCAGTTACAAGAATTGCCATAGTATCTCCAGAATAATATTGAAAAATGAGTGTATCGAGTCTGTGTCGATCTCATTCTTATACCCAAAATAATTCGAGTTGCTTGAAGGCGGCAAGGCCGTAAGTCCCCAGGAGCTTACTTGAGTAAGTGACTGGGGGGCGCGGGTGCAGCCAACGCATAAGCAGCTTGAAGTATGACGGGTATAGTCAAGTTGACCAATAGTATCAGCAAACACCCGGCCATTCATCTGCTGTTTCAGGCAAAATACTGTTTCCGGTATTTGACAAAACATTTAAAGATTATCTTTTTAAATGGCGAGAAGAAGCTGAATATCCAATTTTTGGTGTCGTAGACAATATAACTTTTAGAAAAATTAAAAGTATGAATACCGGCGCTTTTATTAATTTCTGGAACAATATTAGCCACCAGTCGCTCTTCGAATTCTGATGAGTTTAAGTTGATTAACTCTTTGATATAAATGGATTTACCATACAGCCCCGGTAAGCATTCCTGAGTGAGAATATAATTTCTGTTATTGGTGGAATAAGGCATTCCGGCACCGCGATGGTGGTAATTACACAAGGTTAACGAAGGCTCTATTTTTTCCCAGTTACCGAACAAGTCACTTGCAGTGTGAATAACCATTTCATTATCCAGCGTAGTGGATAAGAGATAGCTGACGCCATCCAAAGTAAAGTAGACATTATCGGTATATTCGACATTGGAAAGTAACACTTTTACTTTTTCCCAACGTGCCGGGAACTCAGTGGATTGAAAGAGAATGACTTCCTTTCTTTCTGATGATTCCGGAATCATAAACAGTTTATCATCATGGAAAAAAACAAAAGGAAACGACAGGTGGCATCGCAAATCGTCAAAGCCTTGCAGTTTGATATCTTCAATCTCTTCCATATTACTATTCAGAACACGGCACTTCAGTACTCCCTTTGAGTTAAGGAAGCTAAATGCTTCATAGAAGATAAAAAGCTTATCTTCTTTTTCGATAATAAAAGGGTCTGCCTGAAATGTGTATTTTTTATTAAGCAGCTGTGCTTTTGAATGACTGAGAATATCCAGTGTATTATCAGGAAATGAATGCATGCTATTTTTAATGACCATGATGTCCCAGGACTCATGGAAAAATAACTTTTTAATTAATTTATTGTTTTTGTTTAACATTTTTTCATCTTATTCATGTTAGTCATCACCAGATACAGGAAGAAAATGTTGCTTATTATTGTATGAGCAGAAGCCATGCTCGATGTTCAGAATACTGCTGTTGTGGAGTATAGACGTTCAGGCAACATTCGCCTTTCTGAAGAGAAAAATCTGGGGGATTTTGCAGGGTAGGGCAAGGAACACTTTTGAAAATGAGAACCGGTAAGCATAAGCATGCTTACCGGTTAGAATTTATTAAGCTTGTGTATCCAGGGTAGAAAGTTCTTTATCTACGAAATACAAGCCTTCACCGCTTTTACCCACCAGACTTAATTTATCCAGTACAGATTTAAACAGTTTTTCTTCTTCATGCTGCTCAGAAACATACCATTGCAGGAAGTTAAAGGTCGGATAATCCTGAGAGGTCATCGCCGCATGAGCCAGTTCATTAATCTTGCGAGTAATTAACTGTTCGTGCTCGTAGGTTGCGCTAAACAAGCTATCCAGAGAAGTATAATCATGGTCTGGTGCTGGAATAGCATTGATACGAGGTAAGCTTCCGGTATCCGTTAAATAAGCAAACAGGCGCTGCATGTGCTCCATCTCTTCCTGAGCATGGCGACGCAGGAAAGCGGCAGCCCCTTCAAAGCTATGGTAGCTGCACCAGGCACTCATTTGTTGATAAAGCAGGGAAGAGTAAAGCTCAAGATTCATTTGTTCGTTAAGTTTTTCGATCATTTCAGCTTTAAGCATGAGGCGCTCCATGAGAATTAGGACTTTAACAATGGCGCTACTTTAATTTTATTATTTCTATAATGCAAAGGAATTGTTAATTATATTATTGTAATGAGAATGGTTGCTAATATTATTCTTTTTTAAAACGATTATTACAGGCCAATAGGAATGATTATTATTTAATTAATAGGGTGAAGCATAATATATTGTCCACCCCATGAGTAAATTCTCTCCCTTCACTGGACGGCTATTTCGTCCCTAAGGTATTTCTCCATTCCGATGCCCCGGCACTGATACTCAAGCGTAACGGTTTGGTTCAGGCACAACGCGCCGCTGGTCAGGGAGCAGGTTCTGATTGGCTCCCCATAGGGGAATGCAGCGGTATAACCCCATTGTTGGCACTGGTGGCTGGCTGCTGACTGTGCAACGTAGGTATCAATTTTCGCTCTTTGTAACGGGGCAATATCAAAACCCAGACGCACAACCCCTGCAACTTCGCTTCCTTTGACGGGCTGTGGGGTTTTATTCATGGTGCAACCGCTTAATAACGCAGCCACTAAAAGCAAATAAACAGATTTCATATGCTGAGGCTCAAATGATATTTCTTATGATTTTAGCATGCAGCAAAACAGAATATTACCAACAGCACAAAGCTGCATAATTTCCTTTACGTTAATGAACAGAGCGCCTTCTAAGCTAAATTTAAGATAATAATCGGGTGATAATTTACTGCCGAAATCATATGCGTGCCGATTCCATTGTGATTGGAAGTTTTGAACAGGACAAGCGGGCGCATCAGCTTAAGGATAGTGTGGCGCTGTTTCGTATCGCCAAATCGGAATCAACAGACGGCTCTTCATCGGGTAAAACGCAGAAGTGTGAGCCCATCTTTATTTTTTAAAACTAAATTTCATTAAATTTGAAAGTATGTTTGCTAGATAGTATCGTTACTGCAGACCTAAGCTTTTCACCGCGGGAAATCCCGTGACCCAATCAGGAGACGGAAATGAAAATAGCACTGATGATGGAAAACAGTCAGGCTGGCAAAAACGCAATCATTCTTAATGAGTTGCAAGCGGTTGCTGCTGAGAAAGAGTACCCGGTTTACAACGTCGGTATGAGCGATGAGCAGGATCACCACCTGACCTACATCCACCTCGGTATTATGGCGAGCATTCTGTTGAATTCTAAAGCCGTTGATTTCGTTGTGACCGGTTGTGGCACAGGCCAGGGCGCAATGATGTCCCTGAACATCCACCCGGGTGTGGTTTGCGGATACTGCCTGGATCCAGCTGATGCTTTCCTGTTCTCCCAAATCAACAACGGAAACGCGCTGTCACTGGCATTCGCTAAAGGCTTCGGCTGGGGTGCAGAGCTGAACGTACGTTACATGTTTGAAAAAGCATTCACTGGCCGTAAAGGCGAAGGCTACCCAATCGAGCGTAAAGAGCCACAGGTTCGTAACGCAGGTATCCTGAATCAGGTTAAAGCTGCTGTAGTAAAAGAAAACTATCTGGACACCCTGCGTTCTATCGATCCTGAGCTGGTGAAAACGGCTGTGACGGGTGAGCGTTTCCAGAAGTGCTTCTTCGAAAACTGCCAGAACAAAGAAATTGAAGCGTTCGTTCGCGAAATTCTTGCCTGATAGTATTTAATCGCAAATAAAGATGGTCAGCCTTTGCTGGCCATTTTTTTTGCGTCAACACCACTTAATCCCCGGCGTGCTGCGTCTGACGTGCGGCTTCAAGATGCTGCGCATCCCAGTGTTGATGGTTGATATCCGCCTGCGGCGCTTCCGGCCATCGCTGTTGAATGCCTCCGTGGAGGCTCGGTTTATGTAGCGTAGGGAAGTTTAACGAGGGTGAATGTTTGGCAGGTTCTGCGGCCTTCGCCTGAAAACTGATTAGCGCCAGAACCAGCATTACTCTAAACGTTATCTGTTTCATCACGACCTCAACGACACGCGATCTCTTGCGTTAAGTATAATTGAGGTCTGAAGTGCATTATTGCTTTTTGGACACACTGCTCCCGGCGTTATGCGGCAGTCGCAGTAAATCAATCAGCCCAAGCAGGCAAATCAGCGTAATCATCACAAACGATATTTTGATCGATATCCCTGGAATCGACGCGACATCGAACCACTGGCTTATTTTCTCGCCAAGGCGAATCCCAATCGCGCCCAGCGTAATTCCTAACCCAACAGACAGTTGTGTCGCGGTGCTAAAGAGCGTATTGGCGTAGCTCATTTGTGAAGATGGCACATCTGAAAAGGCGAGGGTGCTGATGCCGGTAAATTGCATTGAGCGGAACATCCCGCCAAAAAACAGGATGGCTATCGTCAGCCAGACAGCGGTATGCGGCGTGAGAAATGCGCAGGCCAACAGAGACGCGACATTGAGCAGACCGTTTAAAATCAGCAATTTTTTGAAGCCTAACGCTCGAATCAGCGACGTGGTGGCGGGCTTCATGGCGAGGTTACCGGCAAATACCGCTAAAACCAGCATGCCCGAATGAAAAGCATCCATACCGAAACCAACCTGGAACAGCAGCGGCAATAAAAAGGGTACCGCGCTGATGGAGGTGCGGAAAAGCGATCCCCCGTACATTGTCACGCCAAAGGTTTGTACCTTTAAAGCCTCAAGACGAATCATCGGATGTTGGGCATGTTTAAAATGCCAGAGTGAAAACCATAACGATGCGGCGCCTAATAGCAGCAGCCCCAATGTTGGCAGGAGATTAACCTGCGATTGCCCAAGCATCTCCAGACCGTAGACCAGGCTAATCATCGCCACGGCGGTACCGGCAAATCCGATACCGTCAAACGGACGGCGTTCGTCATCATGAATATCAGGAATCAAACGCCACGCCAGCGCCATTGCAATCAGTCCAAGCGGCAGGTTGATATAGAAAATCCAACGCCACGACGCATAACTGGTGATGAATCCGCCCAGCGGAGGGCCAATGATCGGCGCAACCAGTGCAGGCCAGGTCAGCGTGGCGATAGCGGTGATCAGTAAATGTTTAGGCGTGGTTCGTAACACAGCCAGTCGCCCGACGGGTACCATCAACGCACCGCCAACCCCTTGCAAGATGCGCATTGCGACAAACTGTTCCAGCGTATTGGCCATCCCGCACAACACGGAGGCAAAGGTAAAGATCCCGAGTGCGAGGGTAAAGACTTTGCGTGCGCCAAAACGGTCGGCAATCCAACCGCTTGCCGGGATCAACACGGCCAGAGTCAGCAAATAAGCACTCATACCAATATTCAGATCAACGGCATCGACACCAAACGTTTTTGCCATTTCCGGCAGAGCGGTAGCAATCACCGTCCCATCGAGAAATTCCATAAAAAATGCGCCAGCAACCAACAACGCCATGCCAGAAATGCCACGTTTTGGTGACTGAGAAGGGGAGTTTTCCATGAATGAAACTCAGAATTAAAATAATGTTTTAAAAATTTATTGAGACAATTAACCAGTTAAGTGTTGGATTTGCAAGCCATTTTATGTGACGGACTTGTAAAATCCACACGGAAAATGTGTGATGTGAGTCACATATCTATTGATTTATGTGACGAATGTCATATTATGAGCCCCATAAAGAGCAACACCTGTAAAAAGAAAAAACTGGAGCACACAATGAAAATGCGCAAAATCCTGAAAAGTATGTTTGAGCAGTACTGCAAAACCTTTAAAGATGTACCGCCAGCTGGCATGTTCTGATCTGCCTGACTGAAGAAAAACCTGCTACGGCAGGTTTTTTTATGCCTGAAATTTGAATTTTTACCCTCTATATTCCCTTATATATCGACAATTTATGCTTTAGCACTTTTTCGCATATCGTTATGCGTTTTACACTTATTTACATTGTGGGTAAGGGTGGTGCACTATGCGGGCTCTATTTGAGATGGAGTCCGTGATTAAATGCGTAAACCCCTGTTGTTATCTGCGCTGTTTGCTTCTTTGGCCCTGGCTCTTTCAGGCTGTGATGATGCGAAAACTGACACTGCGGCAAGTCCTGCCCCGGCAAAACAAGCTTCCCAGGATGGCGGCAATTTGATTGTTGGCATTACCAGTGGTGATCCGTTAGCGATGAACCCGCTGTATGCCAGTGACCGTACTACGCTGACAATTATGCAAGCGCTGTATGCTCCGCTGTATAGCTTCAATGGCGACAAAATCGAATGGGGCCTGGCAGAAAGCCTGACACCGTCTGATGACAACCTCTCATATCTTCTTAAACTTAAACCGAATCTGAAATGGCAGGATGGCAAAGCCATTACCGCTGACGACGTGGTGTTTACCTTCAACAAATTGCTCGATGAGAAGCAGCACAGCTTCTTCCGCAGTATGTTCGTGTATGGCGGCAAGCCGATTCAGGTCAGCAAAATTGATGAGCAAACGGTGAAATTCACGTTGCCGCAGGTGAGCGCTGCGTTTGTCGGGACGCTGGTACAGATTTACCCGATCCCACAGCATGTGTTTGCTGATGAAAATGGCGACATGGAAAAGAGCACCAAAAATGATGCGCCAGTCGGTTCGGGTCCGTTCAAATTTAAAGAATATCGTGCCGGGCAGTATTACGCACTGACACGTTTTGATGACTACTGGAACGGTAAACCGAAGCTGGATGCCGTCACCTACCGTTTTGCGAAAGACAGCAACTCCGCAAACCTTGCGCTACAAAACGGCGAAATCAACATGAAGATGGTTGATCCGCAAGATGTCACGCGCCTGAAATCGAGCGGTAAATTCGACTTCGTTATTTATCCGGAAGGCCGTCTGGCGTATATGACGTTCAACCAGAACATCGATAGCATGAAGAACAAAACGCTGCGCCAGGCTATTGCCTATGCCATCAATAAAGATGAGCTGGTTCAGGCGGCATTCTCTTCGCTGGATTACGCGCAACCTGCCGCGTCTATTTTGACGCCAGATACGCTGTATCAAACCAACGAGGTTGAAACCTATAAATTCGATGTGGAAAAAGCGAAAGCGCTGCTTAAAGAGTCAGGTGCTCCAGCCAATCTCAAATTACGTCTTGCCTATATCAACAGCAACAAAACCCAGGAAAGTATGGGGCTGTATATTCAGCAACAGCTGAAAAACGTGGGAATTGCGGTTGAATTGATGCCTCTGGATGCTAACGCGATGTCACAGCGTAGCCTGGATATGAAAAACACCGCTTATGAACTGAGCCTTGGCGGTTACATCATGGGTATGGAGCCTGACGGTTATAAGTCGCTGTACATGAGCAACGAAGCTTATAACTACGCGCACTACAAAAACCCCGCGTTCGACGCGTTGTGGAATCAAGGCGCGACCGAAACAGACAAAACCAAACGTGCTGATATTTATAAACAAATTCAGCAGACGGTAGCAAACGACATGGCATGGTATCCGATTGCTTACACCAACGCCGTGGTTGCTGTAGATAAACATTTTGCCGG
This sequence comes from Buttiauxella selenatireducens, assembly GCF_031432975.1. Taxonomy (GTDB): domain Bacteria; phylum Pseudomonadota; class Gammaproteobacteria; order Enterobacterales; family Enterobacteriaceae; genus Buttiauxella; species Buttiauxella selenatireducens. Next base: position 2,041,029 of record NZ_CP133838.1, read on the forward strand.
GACGCAAGAAGCCGAACCTAAGCCGGTTTATATGTTCCAGGATCTGTCAAAAATCTATCAACAACAGTAACAAGCACTTACCCCCGGCACTAAGCCGGGGTTTTATTTTGGGGAAAACCTGGAAAGCAGTATGAACAATGTGTTAGTACGACGCCTGGCGCAACTTGTGCCGATGCTGTTCTTCATCTCTCTGGTGTCGTTTTTGCTGGTCAAACTGGCACCCGGCGATCCGGTGCAGGCCTATATCACACCCCGTATGAGCCCTGAGGATATTGAACGTATCCGTCACAGTCTTGGGCTTGATAAACCTATGTTTATGCAATACCTGTTGTGGCTGAAAAACGTGCTGCAAGGGGATTTGGGGTATTCACTGATCTATCACCGCCCGGTATTAACCATGATTGCTGAACGTATTCCGGCAACGCTTGGGCTAATGGGGGCATCGCTGGTTCTGGCAATCGTATTAGCCCTGCCTCTGGGGTTGCTGGCCGGAGCTTTCAAACATCGTTGGCTGGATAACTTCCTGAACATGTTTGCCTACATCGGTATTTCAGTGCCGATTTTCTGGTTTGGTATCCTGCTTATCACGGTGTTTTCTGTGCAGCTCAACTGGCTGCCGAGTATGGGGATGCGCTCCATTGGCGTTGAGGATTCCTGGCTGGATGTGGTTCGTCACGGGATTTTGCCGTGTATCGCGCTGACTTTTTACAACCTCTCAAGCTATGTGCGTTACATCCGCTCCAACACCATTACGCAATTGTCAGCGGATTATGTGCAAACGCAGTTGGCATACGGCGCCACTCGCCGCTCCATCTTATTCCGCCATGTTCTCAAAAACGTGCTGTTGCCGGTTATTACGCTGTTTGGCCTGTCGTTTGGCGAGCTGGTGGTCGGCGCGTATGTCACCGAAAGTGTCTTTTCCTGGCCGGGAATGGGCCTGCTTGGGATCCAGTCGATAACCTCGCTGGATTACCCGCTGATCATGGCGATGATCATGCTTTCTTCACTGATGCTTATCATCGGTAATTTATTGGCAGACATGCTGTATCGCGTGGCAGATCCGCGTATTAAGGCATTGAGGTAAGACGATGAGTAGACGTTGGCAACAAGTTAAACATGGCCTGAAACGTAATCGTCCAGCTCAATTCTCATTACTGGTTCTGATCGTTTTCAGCATTGCGGCATTACTGGCAGCACTGAGTCCTTTTGATCCTAACCAGATGTCGCTGACCGCAAGATTACTGCCTCCGGATGTGACGCACTGGTTTGGCACCGATGACTACGGACGCGACTATTTCACCCGCGCCTTATACGGTGGCCAGATCTCTTTGATGGTCGGTTTCCTGTCGATGTTATTTTCAACGCTGATTGGCACCCTGGTGGGGACGGTTAGCGGCTATTTTGGTGGGCGCGTCGACAACATCATGATGCGTGTCGTCGATATTTTGCTGTCGATTCCGGCGTTCTTCTTATTGCTGGTACTCAACGCCTATCTGAAGCCGGGAATTGCCAATATCATCTTGATTATCAGCGCATTGACCTGGATGAACATGTCTCGCCTGGTGCGGGCGGAAACCTTGTCGGTCAAAGAGCGTGAATATGTGGTGTACGCGCGCGCTTGCGGTGAACACCCGTTCATCATCATTGCACGCCACATTATCCCGAATATTTTGCCGACCATTATGGTGGCTGCGACGCTGAATATAGCCTCGGCGATCCTGATGGAATCGACACTCAGCTTCCTCGGACTGGGCGTACAACAGCCGAATGCGTCGTGGGGCAGTATGCTGAACAACGCACAATCTTTCATTGGCGAAGCCACCTGGCTTGCCATGTTCCCTGGGGTTCTGATTTTGCTGACGGTACTGAGTTTTAACGTTCTGGGCGATGTGTTGCGTACCGCCTTTGAGCCGGGGGCGAACCGTGATGAATAACTTACTGGAACTCGACAACCTGCAAACGTCCTTCTTCACCCGTGAAGGGGAAGTGAAGGCGGTGCGCGGCGTGAGCTTTGCGGTAAAACGCGGTGAAGTGGTGGGGATCGTCGGTGAATCTGGCTGTGGTAAAAGTGTCACCTGCAAGTCGGTGCTCAAACTTCTGGGCAGCAATGGCAAAGTGGTGGGGGGACATGTCCATTTTAAGGGTGAAGATTTAGCCCGTAAAACACCGGAACAGATGCGTCACATTCGTGGCAATGATATTGCGATGATCTTCCAGGACCCGATGACTGCGCTCAATCCGGTGCTGACAATTGGCAAACAGATGAGTGAGATTCTGATTCGTAATCAGAATCTCAGCAAAAAAGCGGCGAAAGAAAAGGCCATTGCCATGCTGCAACAGGTGGGGATTGGCAACGCGGAAATCCGTTATAACCAGTACCCGCATGAGTTCAGCGGCGGCATGCGCCAGCGCGTGATGATTGCGATTGCACTCTCATGCCATCCCGCGTTGTTGATTGCCGATGAGCCAACCACCGCGCTGGATGTCACCATTCAGGCGCAAATTTTACGTCTGTTAAAACAACTGCAACAGCAAACCGATACCGCCATTATGTTGATCACTCATGACCTGGGCGTAGTGGCACAGGTCTGTTCACGAGTGGTCGTGATGTACGGCGGGCTGGTGATGGAGCAGGGCAGTGTGGAAGATATTTTCTACCGACCCGCTCACCCTTACACCCGTGGCTTGCTGGCGTCCCTGCCTCGTCCGGGCGAAACCGGGGCGCGTTTATTGCCTATCGAAGGTTCGCCACCAGGCTTACTCAACCCTCCGCCGGGTTGCCCGTTTGCTGAGCGTTGTCCGCAGCGCATGGCGCGTTGCAGTACGCTGCCGCCAATGTATGAAACGGGAGAGGAACACCAGGCGATGTGCTGGTTATGGGACCCAGAGGTGAACGCGGAGGTGAACAATGCAGGACGTTAAGCCATTGGTTCGGGTCAACGGGCTACGCAAGTATTACCAGAGCCAGCAGGGTTGGTTTAACAAAACGCCACCGGTAAAAGCGGTGGATGGCGTGAGTTTTGATATCTATCCCGGTGAGACTTACGGGCTGGTGGGCGAGTCCGGGTGCGGTAAATCGACATTAGGGCGCAGCGTGCTTCGCCTGTTTGATATTACTGACGGTGAAATTGAGTTTGCCGGGCAGAACATTGCCAACATGAGCGACAAGCAACTCAAGCCGTTGCGCCGCCGCATGCAGGCTATTTTTCAGGATCCGTACTCGTCACTCAACCCAGGCATGACGGTCGCGCAACTCATTGCCGAGCCGATGAAAATCCATGGATATGGCAAAGCGCAACGCACGGCGCGCACGCTGGAACTGCTGGAGAAAGTGGGGCTGAAAGCCGAGCATTTGAATCGTTTTCCCCATGAGTTCAGCGGCGGCCAGCGCCAGCGAATCAGCATTGCTCGCGCCTTGTCGGTCAACCCGGAGTTTGTTTTGTGCGATGAACCGCTGTCGGCGCTGGACGTTTCTGTGCAGGCGCAGGTGGTGAATATTTTGCAGGATTTACAGCAGGCGTTAGGGCTGACGTACCTGTTTATCGCCCATGACCTCTCTATGGTTCGCCATATTTCTGACCGGATTGGCGTGATGTATCTGGGCGCACTCGTTGAAGAAGCGCCGGCTGAAACGTTGTATACCGAACCGGCACATCCCTACACGCGTGCGCTACTGGCATCGATACCGGTGGCTGACCCGCATGTGCAAATGCTGGATCAGGGTGGCATCAAAGGGGAGTTACCCGGGGCTATCAGCGACTGGCAAGGGTGTAAATTCTGCAACCGCTGTCCAAGAGCAATGGACAAATGCCAGAGCCAATCACCGATGATGCGTGAGATTGCGCCAGGCCATCGTGTGGCTTGCTGGCTATTCAACGAATCATAAAAACAGCGGGGGCTTATTCCAGCTCCCGCACCACTTTACAAGGCTGCCCCATCGCCAACACGCCCGCCGGAATGTCTTTGCTGACAATACTGCCCGCCGCGATGGTGGTGTTATCACCAATAGTCACCCCTGGTAAAATAACCACGTTGCCACCAATCCAGACATTGCTGCCGACCACAATCGGTTTGGCGCAGGTCAAAAATGGATAATCAGGATTTCCAGTCAGCCGCTCTTTTGCTGATAACGGATGAACCGGCGTGTAGAACTGCACATTTGGCCCCACCAGGGTGTTATCGCCAATGGTTATGGTGTTGCAGTCGAGGAACACCACATTGGTGTTGATAAAACAGTTACGACCAATCGTGACGTGTTTGCCGTAATCACACCAAAACGGTAGCTCAATCCAACTTTCATCGCCAAAACCGCCCAGCATTTCGCGCAGCAGCGAAAGTTTGGTGTCAAAGTCGTGGGAGTCCAACTGGGTGAGTTTTTTGGTGATTGCGCGTGCGTTGTGGTACATCCCGAGTAGCTCAGGGTCGCGAGTGTTGTAGTTCAGACCCGCCAGTAATTTTTCATGTTCAGTCATTGTTGTGCCCTTATTTTTCCTGACAGCATTCTATTATTGATACCGTTTCAGCGTACAGATATGTACTATGACGCCCATTGCGAAACAGGAGAGAAATAATGTCTGAACAATTATCTGCCGACCAGGAATTAGTATCCGATGTGGTGGCGTGCCAGCTGGTGATAAAGCAAATTCTGGATGTCATTGATGTGATTGCACCCGTTGAAGTGCGCGAAAAAATGGCGAATCAGCTAAAGACCATTGATTTCGCCACGCATCCGGCAGCGGCAGATCCTGTGACCCGCCGCGCGATTCAAAAAGCGATTTCGTTGATTGAGCTTAAGTTTACGCCGCAGGGCGAAACGCATTAACTCAGAAAGTGAATCGCCCTTTGTTAAAAGGGCGATTCACCGTTAGAAGAATGTCATCACCAACAAATAACTCGCCGCACACGCACAGCTCACACCGATCAAACCTGGCAAAATAAAACTGTGGTTAATGATGAACTTGCCTATTTTCGTGGTGCCGGAACGGTCAAAACCGATGCACGCCAAATCACTTGGATATGTCGGCAAAACGAAGTAACCGTAGGATGCCGGGAAGAAGGCAATCAACATTTTCGGCTCAACGCCCAGCATCAAGCCCATCGGAGCGACGGCCGTTAACGCCGCAGCCTGGCTGTTCACCAATTTCGAAACCAAAAACAGCACAATGGCATACGTCCATGGATGGCTTTTCACCACGCCTTCCAGCGCCATTTTTAGCTCTTCAAGATGGGCCTGGAAAAAGGTATCGCTCATCCACGCGACACCAAATACCGAGAAAATCGCCACCATGCCGGCTTTAAACACCGCACCGTTGGAGATAGCCGAAGCATTTACTTTGCACACGATGAGCATCACGGCACCGGCAATCAACATCATCATCTGGATAACCAGATTCATTGATAACGGCTTTAACGAACCTTTGATGTCGAAAGCCGGGCGCAGCGCCGGAATCGCCCCTAACAACACCACGACCAGAATGCCGGCAAAGAAAATCCACGTTGACCAGTAGGCTTGCTTGGGGAAAACCTGGTTCATCAGGGTTTCGCTGCTGCCGTAGATAAATTCACGCTGTTTTGGATCCTGGAGTCTTTCCTGAAACTCCACGTCATCTTGCAAATCTTTGCCACGACGCAAACTCCACAGCGCCGCAATCAACACTCCAAATAAGGAGGCGGGCACGGAAACGCAGAGAATATCGAGGATGCCCCACGCATGGCCAATGCCGTGGTTTGCCGCCAGAATCGAAATCAGCGAAACCACCGCCACCGAGACGGGAGAAGCGGTAATCGCCATCTGTGAGGCAATCGATGCAACCGCCATCGGGCGTTCCGGGCGAATGCCTTTCTTCAGCGCGATATCGGCAATGATCGGGAACATGGTGTACACCACATGGCCAGTGCCGCACAGGAAAGTCAGCATCCAGGTGGTGAAAGGGGCAAGCAGAGTGATGTGCTGAGGGTGTTTGCGTAGCAGACGCTCGGCAAATTGCATCATGACATTCAGGCCACCTGCAGTTTGCAAAGTGGCGGCACAACCGATTACCGCAAGAATGGTCAGCATCACATCAACGGGCGGTTTTCCTGGCTCAAGACCAAAGATAAAGGTGAGAATAAACAGCCCAATCCCACTGATCAGGCCAAGTCCCATCCCGCCAAAGCGTGTGCCGACTAACAGGCATAAAATAATAACAATGAATTCAATAGTTATCATGGTCGTCCCCTAAAATTACACATGCCATTAGCATTACAGAATGTAGGGATAACCATTGAGACGCAGATCTTGTTTGTTTAAATTCAATAAAAACAGTTGGTTAGTAACAAAATATTAACACTCCGCCTATAACCGGCGGAGTGTAATCTCATAACGGCAAATGTGAATGCTGAAGACGAGGAAGGGGCGTGTTGTCATTTGTCACATCGACGACTAACACCTCTTCACCACGTTTTAGCAAAATACGCATACCCCCGTTGTCCGGCGTAACCTGCATATCAGTGATAGGTTGCTGGTTATCAAAATCCCAAACGCTGACGAACTCCGGTTGAAGGTCATGGCTGCGTAACACCAGATAACTTAACTCCCCAACGGCAGGATTATCCGGTGCGTTTCCCTGCCACAACTCGGCCTGACCATAAAGCCATAATGCTTGCCCGTGAGGGTGGGTGGCAAAGTGGCGAGGCTGACAGTTCGTTAACGATGCACAATGCGCGTCATTCATCATCGTCAGTGGGCCGTAGGCGCTAAACTGACTCGGCTCCCCCTCAACATCCAGCGCTTTCCCCTGAAGATGAAGCGTCCAGTCCACTTGTTGGCAATGCGGATTTTGCACACTGCTGATATCAATTAATGCGTTATCCAGCCATAACAAACGGCGGCGAAAACGGACGTCACGCCACGCTTCGCTATCCCACTGTACGCGAGTGTGGCTGTCGAGTTCAGGCGGCGTTTGTCGCCAGTCGACTTCTGTATCCAGCCAGCAGAACGCCTTGCTTTCATGATACTGATGCACCACAGGTAGCGCAGGGGGCTGGTTGGTTTGATTGACCGTAATGGTGTTATGAGTGGCGCTGTTTTTGTAATACGCATAATGCATTGGCGCACCGTAACCGGTGGTGCCAAGATCGGGCAGGATCTCTTGTCCATCATTAAACAGTAGAATATTCAGGCGGTCATAATGGTCATGCTCACCGCCGAAAGGCGTGTGTTTAATCAATAACGCACGTTGCTTTTCTGCGTTACGCCACAGAGTCAGGCCGCAATCAGGGGCATGAAGATGGCCGGCTGGAATGAGCTCAGGAACCGTCTCTGGCAGTGGAGTGGCGTAAAGAAAAGCATCGAGATTCGGTTGTGGATGCTGCGCATTGATAGCCTTGAGCGCGGCGGCATACTGCTCATCACGATAGTAATGCCATGCAAATTGATAAAGATGGCTGTGGTCTAATTTTTCCTGGCCGTAGATACAATCATTGATACGTGGAAAGGTACCGTCTGGCATCAAAAGAGTCAGTGGGAAACTGAGCATTTTTTTATAGTAAGGTTTGTCCAGCAAACTCCAGCGTGTACCGATGGCCAGCTTTTCGAAGGCGAGAAAGCCTTGTAGCGCGTAGAAGTGATAATGAATAGAACCTTCGAACCATAGCCCTTCGTCGAATAAACCCTGCTCAAGCTGATAACGCAGCCCGTAAGGTTGATTGACCGCGAATTCGACTAACGCATCGTCCTCCAGCACCAGACCCAAAACACCCACCGCGCTGCCGATTTTCACTTCATGGTTATGTAATTGGGCTGTGCGATGGGCCATCAAAAACTGCGCACCTTCGTGCAACAAACGCGTCGTAATCGTGTTGCGCTGCTCGACGGTAAGCGCCTCAGCGATGCAATCATAGCCGAGGGCGAAATCCAGCATGCAGTTCGCTTCACACAGCGTCTGGGCATTCATTTTCCCTGGCCCATTGTACGGAATGCCGCCGTGAATTTCGTAATCCGGATAGAATTCGGCATAGCGCAGTAGCAGTTCACGGACTTTATCCAGATAGACCTGCTCACCGGTAAGTTGCCACAATAAACCCAACTGATGGCAGGCTTTGGCGTTCAGGCCGTTGAGCTCACGCCACCATGCGCCATCAAAGGGCTCGCCGCTAAACTGTTGCCCATCGACCGGGCAACAATGGGCGTCCGGGGAGTGGCGATCCCACACCAGCCTGACGCCGTGCTCAGGGCAAAAATAATAGAGATTCCAGGTTGCCCGCGCAGTTTCCGGCACGAGTACGGGGTTGTTGAGAACCACATTGTTGTCGTCAATCAACTGCTCAATAATTTCGGGTTGGGCGCTAACGCGTTGCTGAAGAAGAATAAGTTGTTGCGTGGTGAACTGCTTCATCGCTCGATCCTTCATCCCTGGCTATGTGGTTTTAACGGGGTAATTAGATGTGAAATATCATCGGGATATTTCGCCATTAGCCACGCGGCTTTTTCAGAAAACACGTTGTCGTCAGGCCAGGCTCGTGCGGCACTGACCATGTTGATCAGGGCTTTTTTATCGTCCATTTTATCAATATCCTTCCAGGGCCATGATTCATTGCCATTGATGTAGTGTGCGATGTAGTGATAACCCTTGCGCAAACTATGGTCATCAAGGGAGAAATTCCACACATCAACCCCTGCAACTTCCCCCAAACGGCCCAGTTTGTTGTAAGCCTCAAGATGGAAATTGCTGTAATGCCACGGACGTGTGCGCTCAATTTCCGCCATCTGGCGGCCTTCCTTATCAAAGTGGGAAGGAATACGTCGCAGTTGGGTTATTTGCAGTCGTTTCTTTGCCGCTGCCGTATCGCCGCTAAACAGGGCAAAGGACGCCGCTTGTAAATCAAAATAAGTGCCGTGATTGTTGTGCCAGTTATCTTCTTCAAATCCGTTTTGGCTGGTGGTCATCCAGTGGTAAAAATCGCCATACCACTGTTTTATCTTCTGATAATCTTCATCGCTTATCACATTCGCCGGGCGTAATAATTCAACCGCATCAATCACGTCTACCAGAGCACGGCTGTCAATCAGACCGATTCCCCGCCCATCGTTGATACCAGGAATCGCCTGCGCATACTGCAAATTAGGATTCATGCGCGTTTCTGGCTTCACAAACCAGTTCAATAACTGGTCGCGTGCTTTTTCAGCGTAGGCTGGTTTTTGCGTAAATTGCCATGCCAACGCCAGTGTCCACACGTCATTACTCATGCTGACTAAGCGTTTTTTGTCTGTGGCATCACTGTTGGCATCGGGATTGGTTTCTCCGTCTTTACGCAGATAAGGCAGCCCATCTTTTTTCGTCGGGTCAGGCCACCAGTAGGGCGGGAAGCTGTAGTAATCATGCTTATCGCCACTGGCGGCGATCAGCGTTTTATCCATCACCGAATACAGTGGTTTATTCAGTGCGTTATCCGCGCCAGCAATGAGTTTGTGATACGCGCCAACAAACTGTGGGTTTTGTGCGTTCACTTGCTGTTGGCTGTAGCGCAAATCTTCGAGCTTAATTTGCAATGGATGTGCATCGGCGGCGTATAGCGGCGAGGCGGTTAGAGCACCCACCACAGCCAGCGAAAGCAATGACAGGCAAGACAATAAATGAGTCTTTTTCTGGCGCATATTCTCTACGTCCATCAGTAGGTTGAAAAAATTATTCCGGAGCGAAAAGAATCCATCGCATGGGGTCGCTGCGATATATTTAAACGCTCACTGATATTATTAATTTTTCGTCAAATATGAGATTTGAAATAATGTTTCGAATGTTGAGTGCGCAGTGTAAGAGACGGATTTAAAATTTATGTGATACATATCAAATTAATGCCGCCAATGTAAAAATCCCTCTAAAAATGCATTCTATGTCACATAAAACAGCGTTTTTAAACTTTTATTGATTTTGTGTTGTTATTGTTTAATTTTGTAATTTATTGATTTTATTGTGAATTTAATAATGCATTTTTTCTTCGTTACTTGCGAGCGTGATTTGCAGCATACTTTTTGATTATGAAATATCATTTCTTTTTTTTGCTGTTGTTTTTGAGAGAGGTGTTCTATTTAATTGCTGGACGGTTTTTTTCATTTCAGAAATAACGTGCTTCACTCCATTAAGCTATTAATTGAACCTCTTAAATTAAATAAGGAAGTGAAAATAAATGTTTCCTACAAAATTAAAATCCCTATTGCTGATTTCAACTCTTGGTTTAAGTGTCACGCAAACATTTGCGGCTGAAACCCTGAATGTCTGGATCCGTGCCAGTAACGACTCCAAAAATATTTACAAACAAGAGGCTGAAACGTTTGAGAAAAAAACCGGGATTAAAATCGAGTACTTTAATGCCACTACCGACTTCGAACAGCGCCTCGCCAGGGCGGCGGCAGGCAACGCACTGCCTGACCTCATCTTTAACGATGCCGTCGCGATTGGGCAATTTATCCAGCTAGGTATCGCGGAAGAAATTGACCCGAAAGCCATTGCCGGAGGTGAAAACCTTTATCCAACCGCGTGGGAAAGTACCCGCTACACCGACGGTAAATTCTATGGGGTTCCGACGTCAGCTCAAACCTTTGCACTGTTCGTGCGTAAAGACTGGCGCGAAAAATTAGGCTTACCTGCGCCAAAAACCTGGAGCGACGTCGAAACGCTAGCCAAAGCCTTTACGACTCAAGATCCTGATGGCAATGGCAAAAACGACACTTACGGCTTTTTACTGCCGGGTGCCACCACACGCGGATACGCCAGCTGGTTTATGAGTGCATTCCTGTGGCAGGCCGGCGGTGATTTTATCCGCGAAGGGGCGAAAGGGACGTTTAAAGCGTCACTCGACGAACCAGCGGCTAGCGAAGCGTTGAAATTTATGCGCGGCATGCTGTGCGAAAAAGTCGTCCAGCCTGGTGCCATTAACGCCACCACTGCCGACATCATTCCGTCCTTCCGCTCCGGGCAAACCGGAATGTTCTTCACCGGCCCTTATCACATCGCGTTATTTGATAAAGACCCAGGCAAAGACAAGTTCGAAGTGGTGACGCTAACGGGGCCAAAAGGCAGCGCGACGCTTGCTGAAGGGACTACGGCGTTCATGATGAAAAGCAGCAAAAACAAAGAGGCGGCTCGCAAATTCATTGAGTTTATGATTTCCCAGGAAGGGCAAGAAATTGGTATGGGCAAAGGCAGCAAACATATGCCTGTGGTGCGCTTGCCTGTAAACAAAATGGTTGATACGCAAGCGGTCTATAACGATGAACGCTGGGCAACGTTCAGCAAACTTTACGCCGAACAGGGCCGCTACGTGCCGCAAGTTCCAAACTGGACGCCAATTCGCCAGATAACCGCCGATGGTTTCAATAGCATTCTGGCTGACTGCAACAGCGATATTGCCGCCGAACTAAAAACCACCAACGAAAAGGTCAACGCTGAGTTGGCTAAACAGCAGGTGCTGGCGAAGTAATCCCGGTTGTGAATCCCCCTCACCCCAACCCTCTCCCCAGGGAGAGGGAGAAAACCGGTATACCCCTTTCCTCAGGGTGAGGGAGAAAACCGGTATACCCCTTTCCTCAGGGTGAGGGAGAAAACCGGTATACCCCTTTCCTCAGAGTGAGGGAGAAAACCGGTATACCCCTTTCCCAGGGAGAGGGAGAAAACCGGTATACCCCTTTCCTCAGGGTGAGAGTGAAAACCGGTATACCCCTTTCCCCAGGGTGAGCGGTCAATTCCCTCTCCTGGGGGAGAGGGCCAGGGTGAGGGGGCAACGGATCAACTCAACTTAAACAAGAGCGAAAACAACGATGTTAACCTCCCGCCAGAAACGAAACCTGGTGCCGTGGATATTTCTTGCTCCGGCGCTAGTCATTTTCACCTGGTTTAAATTCATCCCGATGCTGCAAGGCCTGGTGATGAGTTTTTACAAAGTGAACTTCAATCAACCTGACGAATGGGTTGGGTTTGCCAACTTTGCCCGCGCGTTTGCAGATGTTGAACTGCATTCGGCCGTTTTCAACACCTTTCTCTATGTGGTGGTGACCATGGTGGTTGGGGCCATTCTGGCATTCTTCCTGGCGATGTTGCTTGAAGGACCCGCCCGCCATTTGCGTTTCATCCGTACCGCGATTTTCTTACCGGCTGTGACCAGTGCGGCTATCGTCGCCGAAATGTGGCGCATCCTGTTTAACCCTACGCCTAATGGTGTAGTGAACCATATCCTGAGCTGGTTCGGTGTTGCAGACCAGGGGTTCCTCGCCAGTGCCGATCAGTCACTTTGGGTGATCATGTTGCTGCATATCTGGAAAGCGGTGCCGTACAACATGGTTATCTTTATTGCCGGTCTGGCGGGGATTAGCCGTGATTTGTACGACGCCTCAAATGTGGATGGCGCGAACTGGTGGAACCGCCTGCGTTACGTCACCTTGCCTGGCATGATCCCGGCCATTTCTGTGGTGCTGATGCTTTCGTTCATTCGCGGTTTCCGCGTATTTGCTGAAGTGTATGCCACGACAGGCGGTGGGCCATCCGGTGCCACTGAAATGATCATGACCCATATCTACAAACTCGGTTTTGAACAATTTGACTACGGCTATGCTTCGGCGGTGTCGTTCCTGTTATTCGCCTTCACGGTGGTGCTGACAATCTGTCACCTCACGTTGAAAAAGCGTATTGCCCGCTATTAAGGAGCAGCCCATGTTAGGTAAACGTTGGGATACGGTAGGTCGCTGGATGATTTATGGCTTGCTGTTAATTGTATTTGTTGGACCGTTCTGGGGCATTGTCGCCACGGCATTCAGCGGTGCACCGGTTAAACCAGGCGAGCTCCTGGCGTGGCCGAATGAGTTTTCAATGGAGAACTTTATTTTTGCCTGGCAGGACATCGGCGTTTGGCAATATTTGCTGAACTCGATGGTGGTGGTGTTCTTTGGCACCATTTTGCAGGTTGCCGTCAGTGCTCTTGCTGCCTACGCGCTGGCGCGCAAAAAATTCATCGGGGTATCGTTGGTCAGCCTGATCATTCTTTCGACCATGATGCTGCCGGAGGAAGTGATCGCCATTCCGCTGTACATGATCATCAACTGGCAACTGCCGCTGATTGATTCGTCACTCTACAACACCTATCTGGGCATGATTATGCCGGTGGTAGGTTGGGCGTTTTCCATTTTCGTATTAAGCGAATTTATGGCCGCGATCCCTAAGGAGCTGGAAGAAGCGGCGCGTATTGATGGCGCGAATGAATGGCAGATTTTCTTCCACGTCATTTTACCGCTGGTCAAACCGGCCCTGGGGACCGTCGTGACGTTTGGCTTCATCATGATTTGGGACCAGTACCTGCTGCCGCTGATTGTGGTGAACCATGACAGCCTGAATACCATCCCGGTCATTCTTGGCCGCCTGCGTACTGACGAAAGCATTACGCCGAACATTTTTATTGCCATCACCTTACTGGCGATGTTGCCAAGCATCATTGTTTATCTCGGTCTGCAAAAACATTTCAATCGCGGGATTATGTCCGGCGCGGTCAAAGGATAAGGAGCGACAAATGGGTTCCGTAGTATTGAAAAATGTCTGTAAATCATATGGCGATGTGCACGTCATCAAAGATGTCTCGTTGACGATCCCGGACGGGGAGTTCTGTGTGTTGGTTGGCCCAAGTGGCTGCGGTAAATCAACGCTGCTGCGCATGATTGCCGGACTTGAAGAGATAACCGGTGGGCAGGTTGCTATCAATGAGAAGGACGTGACTGACGTCGAGCCAAAGCTGCGCGATATCGCGATGGTATTCCAGAGTTATGCGCTCTATCCGCAGATGACCGTGCGCGAAAATATGGGCTTTGCACTCAAAATGGCGAAGCTGCCGAAGGCGGAAATCAGCCAAAAAGTGGAGGGTGCCGCAGAACTGCTGGGATTAGGTGTGCTTCTGGATCGCTTACCGAAAGATCTTTCCGGCGGCCAGCGCCAGCGTGTGGCGATGGGGCGTGCCATCGTGCGCAATCCGCAAGTATTCTTGTTCGATGAGCCGCTCTCTAACCTTGATGCAAAATTGCGTACTCAGGTGCGTGGGGAAATCCGTGAACTGCATCGTCGCCTGAAAACCACGTCTGTTTACGTGACGCACGACCAAATCGAAGCAATGACCATGGGGCAGATGATTGTTGTGCTACGGGAAGGGCGCATTGAACAGGTGGGCAGCCCGCTGGAGTTGTATGACCGTCCCGCCAATTTGTTCGTGGCCGGGTTTATCGGCTCACCGGAAATCAATCAGCTAAAAGGTGAAGTGACGCTACATAACGGCGAGATGATGTTACGCCTCGCCGACGGCTCGCTGTTAAGCTTGCCACCGGGCATACAGGTGAAGCCGCAGCAAAACGTGGTTTATGCGATTCGCCCAGAGCAGGTCAATGTAGTCAGTGAAACGGAACAGAGTGGGGCGCTAAAAGCGACTATCACCGCCATCGAAAATACCGGTTCTGATATGCAGTTGTTCTGTAACACAGGAGGCGGTTCATTCACCTCGGTGTTTAAACAGCGCTTAAATGTTAAGGAAGGCGAAACGGTATGGCTGCAACCCAGGGTGACCGGTATTCACATTTTTGATGCTGAAAGCGGGCAACGTATCGCGTGCCAGTAAGGAGCAATAAATGAAGTTGTATACTCTCGATGTGGCGTGTCTTGAAAATGCCCGCCGTGGCTTACAGCAGCCTTTTTCTCCTTTACAACTGGCGCTGGGGCAACTGGTCAGCGAGGCGGATAAACTCCGTGGCCAGCCCACAGAAAGCGTGGTGCATAAAAAATTGCGCCCGGTGAGTGGTGATCCGCATGATTACTACAGCCTGGGAACATACTGGTGGCCTAACCCGCGCAGGCCAAACGGCCTGCCCTATATTCGCCGCGACGGGCATACCAACCCGCAATGTCAAAATAACGATACCGACACCACGCGCATTATTCGCATGTGTGAACGTAGCCTGACATTAGGCCTTGCCTGGTATTTTACCGGTGAGCGTAAATATGCTCAGGCTGCGGCGGAACAAATCAAGTGCTGGTTCCTTGATGAACAGACGCGCATGAATCCGCACCTGAACTACGGTCAGGCCATTCCTGGCATTGTTTCTGGCCGTGGTACGGGGCTTATTGATACACGTCTGTTATGGATGGTGATTGATACGGTGGGTTTGATTAGCGGGGCAGGTGTACTGGACACCGACGACATTATCGGTTTGCACCAGTGGTTCAGGGACTTTAACCACTGGATGTATTACAGCGATGTCGGTCACTCTGAATATGTCTGGCATAACAACCACGGCACCTGGTATGACGCGCAGCGTGCGGCTAATGCCCTGTTTTATGGTGATAAAGGGTTGGTCGCGCGCATTATCCAGCAGGGGATAACGCAACGTATGGCGGCGCAAATCGACCAGGAAGGTAAACAGACCATGGAACTGGAACGCCCGGTGCCGTTCCACTATTCCTTGTTTAACCTCGAAGCGCATTTGTTGTTAAATCGCTACGCAGAACATGTCGAGTTTGATCGCTGGAATGCGGTGCAGGATGGGCGAAGTGTGAAACTCGGTATCGATTATCTGATGCCGTTTATCGCCGACCCAGATTTATGGCCGTATAGCGATTTACAAGGCATCGTCTGGGATAGCGCTTTGCGTATTTTGTTGCAATCGATACGAGGGCTTCCAAAAGAGGCGACACGCTATAAAACGGTGCTGACCAGCTTCCCGGAAAATACCTTGAGTATGCGTGAACAACTGATGTGGTGTGCGTAGAACAACGCTTAAACAGAGGTCGGGCACGCCCGACCCTAAGGGGCTTAATGTTGCTGATGATTGACGAGATTCGTTAAATGCTCATCGGTCTGGGTCATACACAGGCCGGCTTTATGGGCGCTACGTACTTCGTCGAGAATAGTCGTCAGCAACACGCCTTCTTCTTGTTGCTCCCGATCGACTGTTTTAAGGAAGGTGAGTGTAGGGTAATCTTTCAGGTCGGTCGCTTCAGCGGTGAGTTTCGATAGGGTAACGCAACGTTGGCGATGATCCTCCAGTGTTTGTTCAAACAGCATTTCTAAAGAGTTGCATTCACAGTGTTGAGTATCAATTGCGCCAACAATGGGGGTGCCACCTGCTTGCTTCATGAAATTAAATACGCGCATCATTTGCGTCACATTACTTTGTGCCTGGCCCCTTAAGAAATTCGCGGTGCCGGTTAAACTCTTTTCTGAGCACCAGGCGCTGAGTCGCAAATAAAGGTTAGAGGAACAAAAATCACGGTTTATCTGTAAGTTAAGTCTTTGGACCATTCCGGAATTGGTCATAATATTTTCCTTTTTGACGTGACACATCAGTTAAGCCTGGAATAAAAGCCGTGCCAGAATTCCAATAACGGTGAAGGAAAGGGTTTTCTATAATTATCAGATAAAACAACAGCATCGCATTCATTATATTTTCATCGGGCAGCGTCATGAATGCATTAATAAAAATAATACCTCTTTTGGGTTATCTATGGAATTGTTAATTTTGCTGTTTTAACTCTAATTTTCAAAGTGATTCACTATGAAATAATAAAAAACAAAACAAAAAATAACTTTCATGCCGGAATTATAAATATGGACAATTAAATATAATGACGAGAATTGTGATTGGTCTCGTAATAGCAAAATATCAAATAGATACTTTATTGTGTTAGATCATATTTTCAACTCATCGGATAATTTCGCTCGCGACTGCTTTCTGTACTGCAACGGGGTCTGGTTCATCATCTTCTTGAAACAGGTTATGAAATACGTGACCTCAATAAACCCCACTTCTTGTGCGATGGCGTCAATGCTTAACGGGGAAGTGCGCAACAGGTCGCAACTTTTCTTGAGGCGCCGGGTTAACAAATATTCATGAATGCTGCCCCCGGTCTGCTGGCGGAAAATACGTGAAGTGTAGCTACGCGATAAGCCGACAGACTGTGCCAGTTCATCCAGTGAAAATTTGCCGCTGTAATTATTCTCCACCCATTGCATGATGCGTGATGAAACCGTTTGTTGTTGCGGGATAAATTCCTGCGGCTGTGCGGGCAGGAAGGCCATTATCTGCATCACCATCAATGCAACCTCACTGGCCGTTGAGTGGGCTGTCTGGTCCAGTTTGTCGAACTTACTGAGGATCACCTCCATAAATTCTGCCTGCTCGCTCAAATCATAAATCTGAGCGGGAACATGACTGGCGGCGAGGGCTGAAAACTGCGCCTGCTGGCGCGGGAAAGCTTGCAGAATGCCGATCACCGATGAATGCTCGATGTGCATGGCGGTACGGTGATACTGATTTTTGTCACTGGCCTCGACATGCACTTTGTGTAAGCGGAATGGCGGGAAGATGAACAGTCGGCCCGGTCGCGCGGTGTAATGCTGATTATCCACTACAACAATTCCATATCCTTTTGAAATATAGAGAAATTCAACACACTGGTGCCAGTGGTAATACTGTGCGCTGGATGCCTGCAAACGATGAAATGAGATAACCTGGCTATCGAGCGTAATTCGCTCCATTAATTGTGCTTCACTCATTTCCCCTCCAGGACAATAGATTTAAGTTTTTACGCCATCATTTGTAATTTATTCACTCGCTAAAAAGAAAATGCCAGCAAAATTGAAATGGCGGTTTATTTTTGTGATGTGGCTCACTCTGAGTCGGGATTAAAAGCGACTACTCTGTGCATCAACGCGAAGTATTAGCGCTTAGAAAATATGGATAACAATAACTTACAAAATTCTCGTGTTTGACGGGAGGGTATCTTGCAACCTAAAAACATCACACTAAACAATCGCCTGGAAAGCAGGGGCGATCTCCAAAAACTGGTCAATGAGTTATTGAATGCCGTTTCGCCATTCTTTAAAAAAGACGCCAGTCGGGTTGACCTTGCAAATTTCACAGCACATTACGGCCAGCAGATTGCCAATATGGAAACCTTCTCGCGTTTGCTGTGGGGTGTCACTCCATTACTGGCGGGTGGGCATGAGCCTGAGCATTTCTCTTTCTATATTCAGGCGATTAAAAACGGCACTAACCCGGAACACGCGGATTACTGGGGCGAAGTTGACCCTTGCGACCAGCGCATTGTGGAGATGGCCGCTTACGGCTTGTTGCTGGCGGTCGCTCATAAACCGCTGCTGGCGCACTTCAATGAACAAGAAAAGCAGCATCTTTGGCAGTGGTTAAAGCAAAGTGAAAACCAGGCGATTCCAGATAACAACTGGCATTTCTTCCCGATTCTGGTGCAGGTCGGTTTTCATCATTGCGACATGCCGACCAATGCCGATGCGCTGGAAACGCATTTTGCCGCGATGGAGCGCTATTACCTTGGCGATGGCTGGTATTCAGACGGTCCTGGGCGTCCGCGCGATTACTATATCTCGATGGGCTTCCATTTCTATGGGCTGATCTACGCCAAATTAATGGCAGATGTGGACCCTGAGCGCTGCAAAAAACTTCGTGAACGTGCGGCTCTGTTTGCCACCGATTTTATCCATTTCTTTGCTGACGATGGTTCCGCCATTCCCTTTGGCCGCAGCATGACCTATCGCTTCGCGCAGGCAGCATTCTGGAGTGCAGCCGCGTTTGCTGGGCTTGAAGTCTTCGAGCCGGGCGTGGTGAAGGGCATTGTGATGCGCCATTTGCGCTGGTGGCTGCAACAACCGATGTTCGACAGAGATGGGGTGCTGAGTGTCGGTTACAGCTATCCAAACCTGATCATGGCTGAAGATTACAATGCGCCAGGCTCTCCGTACTGGGGGCTTAAAATCATGTTGGTCATGGCGTTAGGCGAAGAAGATGCATTCTGGCAGGCGCAAGAATTGCCGCTGCCACCGTTTGATGCGCACCATAGCATTCCTCATGCTGCGCAAATTCTGGTTCATCAGCCTAACCATTTATGGATGCTGACATCCGGGCAGCTTGAGCTGAACAACTTCGTTAATACCGAAGCCAAATACTGCAAATTTGCCTACTCCACACGCTACGGTTTCACCATTGAACGTGGCCGTTACGGGCTTAATCATGCCGCGCCAGATTCGATGCTGCTGCTTTCGGAGAAAGACGATTACTGGCGTGGACGTCGCGATTGCGAGAGCGTCACCACCGCCGAGGGCATGATTTACAGCCGTTGGCAGCCGTGGAGTGATGTGACTATCGACACCTGGTTGTTGCCATTGGGCGACTGGCAAGTGCGCGTCCACCACCTCAAAACTGCGCGTGAACTGGATGCCGTCGAAGGCGGGTTTAGTGTGCCTAACCGTCCACTGCCACAGATCCAGGCAGCACAGGCGGTATGTCAGGTGACAACGCATGATGATATTAGCGCCGTTTATTGCTTAAGCCCGCAACCTCGTCGCGGCGAGCAGGTTGTGACACCACCAAACAGCAACCTGTTGTTTGCTGAACGGGCCGCTATTCCGTTGCTACGCGGTGAATTGACTGTCGGGACGCACATACTGATCAGCGCCGTTTGGGCGGGTGATGCGAGCGCGTTTGACCCACATTCATGCCCACAAGCCGAGATCCGCGAGGGTGTGGTCAGCGTGGTGATGGGCAGTCATGAAAAGCACATTACGTTACATAAATTGCCGTGATGATTCAGGAGAAACATCAATGAACACGTCGTCACTCACGCGTACCGCTCAAATAAAAATGAGCAGCTTTATTTTTCTCTACTTCTTTACCTGGTCTTCAAGCTTCGGGCTGTATGCCCTGTGGCTGAGCCAAAAAGTCGGTTTGGACAGCATTACCATCGGTAGCGTTTTTGCCATCAACGGTGTCTTTGCCGTCATGATGAAGCCCGTCTACGGCTACATCATGGACAAAATTGGCATGAGCAAGTGGCTGTTGTACGGTGTTTGCGCCGTATCGGCACTGATGGCTCCGTTCTTTACCTTCGTCTATCAGCCGTTATTACTCTCTCACACCATGGTGGGGATCTTCATTGGTGCAATCTACCTGAGCCTGGGGTGGTATGCCGGTGTGGCCGCGTCCGAATCCTATGCTGACCGCTTTAGCCGCCTGTATGGTCTTGAGTTTGGCCGCATTCGTATGTGGGGCTCGCTTGGCTGGGCAATGGCTGCTTCGGTTTCCGGTTTACTGTTCAACTACACGCCGCTGGCAAACTTCCTCGTCAGTAGTACGACTTCAGTCCTGATGCTGCTGGTGTTGGTTAGCCTCAAGATTGGTGATGAGCAACTGCGTAATAACAACATCATTTCATCGAACAAAATTGTGTTTACCGATGTGCTGATGCTGATGAAGAACAGCAAGTTCTGGATGTTCAGCCTGTATGTCGCGGGTGTGGCATGGATGATGTTTATCGCCGAACAGCAATTCCCACGCTATTTCGTTTCATTCTTTGAAACCAAAGAGCAGGGTAATGCCTGGTACGGTTACCTGAGCACCGTACAGTCCGGCACGGAATTTGTGATGATGATGTTCATCCCGCTGCTGGTAAACCATTACGGCGCCAAAAAAGGCCTGTTGTTCTGCGGCATTGTGGTCGGCGCACGCCTGATTGCTTCTGGCCTGGCAACGGATCCACTGGTTATTTCGATTATCAAACCGTTATACGGTATTGAGATCTCACTGCTGCTTATCTCGGTATTCAAATACATTGCGGAGCATTTCGATAAGAAAATCAACGCCACCATGTATTTGCTGGGTTACCAGGCAATGCTCTACGTCGGCTCTGTGGTTGTGGCGCCGCCAGCAGGCTACCTGTACGACAAAATTGGCTTCGGGAACACCTACTTAATCATGGGAAGCTGTGCCCTGGTATTCACGTTCATCTCTGCTTTCACACTGTCTCGTTGTCAGTCAAAACGCGATGAATCCAGCTTTCTTAAACCCGCTTTAAATTCTGCTCCGGTAGAACCCGCTAAATAAAATGTCAGGAGAAGTTATGACCCATATTAATGTCACTGAAAAAGTCGTGACCGAGGCACTGCGCCCGATTGAATTGCACCAGGTTGACCGTCTGGCATTGAATCGCAAACTGGATGCTGCTTTACAGAGCGTCACCAAAAAACTGGATAAAAATATCGTCGCATTCGGTGACAAATTCCCGAATGAAAACTGTGAAGGCGGAAAATGGCAGCCTTCCGATAACGTTGAGTGGACCACCAGTTTTTGGACTGGCCAGCTGTGGCTTGCCTGGGAGATGACCGGGGATGATAAATACCGTCAGGCTGCCGAACGTTATCTGCCTTCGTATGCTGAACGCATCGAAAACCGTATCGATACCGCGACCCATGACCTGGGCTTCCTGTATACGCTGTCTTGCGTTAATGCCTGGCGCTTAACCGGCAATGAAGAAGCTCGTCAAACGGCGCTGCATGCGGCTGACGTATTAATGGAGCGTTACAATTCGGTGGCCAAAATCATTCAGGCGTGGGGTGATTTGAATGATCCAGAACAACAGGGCCGGATGATTATTGACTGTAATATGAACCTCCCGCTGCTTTATTGGGCAAGCCAGCAAACCGGTGATGCGCGTTATGCGGAAGCGGCAACGGCGCACTCACAGCAGGCTGCGAAGTATATCGTCCGTCCGGATGCGTCCACCTTCCACACCTTCTATATGGATGTGAATACCGGCGAACCACGCTTTGGCAATACACACCAGGGTTTCAGTGACAGCTCGTGCTGGTCGCGTGGGCAGGCGTGGGGCATTTATGGCTTCATGCTGAGCTACCTGTATACCGGCGACAAGAGCATGGTGGAGTTGAGCCGTAAGCTTGCCCACTACTTCATCAACCGTTTGCCAGAAGATGATGTTTGTCACTGGGATCTGGCGTTGCTGGGGACCGACGCGGTTCGCGATAGCTCTGCTGCGGCGATTACGGCGTGTGGTTTGCTTGAGCTGATTAAAGCGTTGCCAGTGCAAGACGAGCATCGCGCCCATTACGAAGAGATGGCGCTGCGTATCATCGAGTCACTGACCGATAACTATCTGGCGCGTGACGACGAAGCGTGTGAGGGGCTGCTGAAACACTCGGTTTATCACATGGCTAGCGGCAAAGGCGTTGATGAATGCTGTAGCTGGGGAGACTATTTCTACCTTGAAGCACTGACACGCGTGCGCCAGGTATGGAATCTTTACTGGTAAATATTTCGCCCCCGCGGTCATGCGGGGGCAACATGGAGAGTCGAGATGAAAACCGTTGCAGTCCTGTTGGCCCCTGGTTTTGAAGAAGGGGAAGCCATTGTCACTATTGATATTTTACGTCGCCTGAAAATTGAAGTGCGCACACTGTCATGCGTGGATACCCGTGCAGTGGTCAGTTACCATGACATTCCGATGGTTGCGGATGCCGCCTTAAGTGAATGTTTTGATGAAACCTTTGATGCGGTGGTATTGCCAGGCGGCCCGGCAGGCAGCGTCTTTTTGGCGGGCAGTGAGAGTGTGATTGCCTTCGTGCGCCGTCATGACGAACTGGGCAAATTCATCTGCCCAATTTGTTCCGCAGCGGCGCGCGTACTGGGCGGTAATGGTTTGCTGAAAGGCCGCCGTTATGTCTGTTCCGGTGATTTATGGCAGCAGGTCACCGACGGGGAATATGTCGACGCCGACGTGGTTGAAGACGGTAACCTGATTAGCGGCAGAGGACTGGGTAAAGTATTTGATTTTGCCCTGACCGTGGCAGCTCGACTGGAAGGTGATGAAGCCCCAGCACGTGACCACGCGGATCATATTTATTATCCTTGGTAACAGGCCCAGAACACTGGCGGGAAAGCGCAAGGCTTTACCCGCCTTTCTGTAACTTGAATTATTTTAGCTATAGATCTTAATTTAAAAAACTTTGCAGAAGTTACCTCAGACTCTGTACAGTTTTTAAAATATACGGTCCATCCATAAACTATAACTACTTGTCCCCGCAGTACAATGTTCCCAACTTATTGACTCATACACAAAGGATACTGTTTCCTCAGGTAATCCTTTGTTGTCATTAATTACATGGGGAGTATTGATATGTAAGTCACATATGTGAGCTTCAGTGAGTTTAATAGTATAATATAACTCATTGATTCCAAATTGATTGACCCTATACATTGAAAACTCGCAGGTTAATGTTTCGTTGTCGGTGATTGCTTTACCCAATAGTGGTGAGGATTTATCAATTGGTTTTTTTATTGTCAACATTTGATGATTCACGTTATCGATACGTGTTAAGCGATGATTTAATTCATATACCATAATTTGATCCAGGTGAGCAATCTGTGCTCTATTGCCGATCGAATCAAGTGAAGAACAGCCTGCCGAGATCAATCCCTGATTCTTTCCATTTAATTTCAGGTAAGTTAAATTTGCCATATATTCTCCGTGGTTTATTCTTATTCCAGCATGTGGCATACGACGAGATTAGTATCAGTTGTGAATTATAATTGTGGTTTCATTTTGCATTGATGATATTTCTACTTTCATATGTGGTCTATGATTTTTTTTGCGCTTTTTATGACTAAAAGTCAATTTTTATTACCTTGTTTTATGTAATGTGGGAATCAGTATTAATAGTGGGTTGTATATGTTTTTTAACTGAATTTGTTTGTGGTATTTACTTCATCAATAGTTAGAAGAGATATATTGGATGTCGTTGCAATAAAAAGTGGAAAATAAATGATAGCGTGTGAGTTAAATTATAATGACCGAGAGCCAGATGGAGCATTAAGGTTGAAATGTGCTGGTGTAGGTATGTTCCCTGTTTTCTCCGGACTTGATGCTTTTAAAGATGTGCTCGAATTTTCTCGCAGGAAAAATGGGCCGATCCCATTAGGTAAATATTGGATAGTCGATAGACCTAAAGGTGGAGTATATTCAAGAATCAGGCAATTAGAAAAAGAGTTTAGAACCGGGAATGATTATGACAAATGGTTTGCATTGTTCAAACAAGATAGCGTGATGGATGATTATACATTTGTTGATCTCTTTCAACGAGGAAACTTTAGATTACATCCATTAAGACCCGATGGAACAGGGGGGTCTGATGGCTGCATAACTTTTTATAATCAGGTTGACTTCAATACGCTAAGGGAGGCTTTACTAAATACATCGCAACGGGTCGTTGGTCATTCTGGCGTTGTAGCTTATGGCGAAATTAATGTGATAGGGATTTCTCGTGTGTAATAAATATTATTGGGTTCATAATTTCATATGGGTTTTGTTGTCCCCGATTCCTTTATTCATTACTTTTGTGATGTTAGAGTTAGATATGAATTTTTTGAGTATATTTCCGGAAATGAATGTAATTTTTAGTCGGTGTCTGGATTTAGCTCTGTCAGTTGTTTGCCAAATATTGCTTTTTTGGCTACTCATAAAATACATCCTGAAATCAGCAGAAAGTACATTTAAGTTTGGTTCGATTTATTTTTGTGTGTTCTATCTCTTCCTTGGCGGATTTGCTTTATCAGATGTAATCATTTTCACCAAAGAATTGATTGAGTGTTTTTTGCGAAGCCTCGGCGGCTACTCAGTTGATTCTGGTCTTGAACATTTTGAAAAACAGAAACAGTTAAGAGATTTTATTTTAATCTCGGGGTTCTTTGTAATAGACACTGTTACCTCCAGTTGTATTGTTCTTATTATCAAGTTCCTGAATATTATCCCAACATCTTCTCATTTATCCAGACGCTAAGGATTGATCTGGAATGGGGAGCCAAAAAGATCACTCAACCCAGCGGTGATCACCCGGTCTGTTTTGGTGCCGGGTAAAACGTTGTACGGCATCTGCTTTTTTTATGGATAAATCAGCTAACCTCTCGGCTATTTGTCCTACATATCTTTCGGTTTTTATGTCTTTAATAGCTGAATACATGCACGGTTTTACTGTATTTCTGCTGTGTGATTCGGCTCTCCTATGGATTATTAATTTCCCGCTACAACTACTTCAGCCCAGAAAGTAAAAGCCCACACGGCTAATGGCTTGTTTTAACTAAACCTTACCCTACAGATAATAAAATCGAGCTGGAGTACACATGCACAAATTTACTAAAGCGCTGGCGGCCCTTGGCATCGCTGCGGTTATGTCACAATCCGCTATTGCAGAAACCATGAAGCTCGGTTTTCTGGTTAAACAGCCAGAAGAACCGTGGTTCCAGACCGAGTGGAAGTTTGCCGATAAAGCGGGGAAAGATCTCGGTTTTGAAGTGATTAAGATTGCGGTTCCAGATGGTGAGAAAACGCTGAACGCCATCGACAGCCTGGCCGCCAGTGGCGCGAAAGGCTTTGTGATTTGCACCCCAGATCCGAAACTCGGCTCCGCGATTGTTGCTAAAGCAAAAAGCTACGACATGAAAGTGATTGCCGTGGATGACCAATTCGTGACCGCCAAAGGTGCGCCGATGGAAACCGTGCCGTTAGTGATGATGGCAGCAACCAAAATCGGTGAACGTCAGGGGCAAGAACTGTACAAAGAGATGCAAAAACGTGGCTGGGACGTGAAAGAGTCAGCGGTCATGGCGATTACAGCGGATGAGCTCGACACGGCACGTCGCCGCACTTCTGGCTCGATGGACGCCCTGAAAGCCGCCGGTTTCCCGGAAAAACAAATCTATAAAGTGCCGACCAAATCTAACGACATCCCTGGGGCATTCGATGCAGCAAACTCAATGCTGGTACAACATCCAGAAGTGAAACACTGGCTGATTGTCGGCATGAATGACAACACCGTACTGGGCGGCGTGCGCGCCACAGAAGGGCAGGGCTTTAAAGCGCCGGATGTGATTGGCGTCGGTATCAACGGTGTTGATGCGGTAAGCGAACTGTCGAAAGCTCAGGCGACCGGTTTCTACGGCTCGCTGCTGCCAAGCCCGGACGTTCACGGTTATAAGAGCAGCGAAATGCTCTACAACTGGGTGACGAAAGGCGCTGAACCACCGAAATTCACCGAAGTGACCGACGTGGTGCTGATCACGCGTGACAACTTTAAAGAAGAGCTGGCGAAAAAAGGCCTCGGCGGTAAGTAATCCCCGGAAATGCGGTGGATGACACTGTGTTTATCCACTCTACAAGCCCGAACCGTAGAGTGGATAAATGTTAGTGCCATCCACCCTCCGGTGGTCAGTCGTTCAACCCTGGGTAAAGCAAAGGGTCAATCATGCAACAGCACACTCCGTATCTCTCTTTTCGTGGTATAGGCAAAACCTTCCCCGGCGTGAAAGCTTTACAGGACATCAGTTTCGACTGCTATGCCGGGCAAGTTCACGCTCTGATGGGGGAGAATGGCGCAGGAAAATCAACGCTTCTGAAGATCCTCAGCGGGAACTACGCGCCGAGTGAAGGCAGCATCGTCCTGCGTGGCGAAGAGGTCACTTTTGCCGATACGCCCGCCGCACTCAATGCTGGCGTGGCGATTATTTATCAGGAACTCCACCTGATACCGGAAATGTCGGTCGCCGAAAATATTTACCTCGGGCAACTGCCGCATAAAGCCGGTTTTGTGAACCGTTCGCTATTGAATTACGAAGCGAAATTGCAGCTTGAGCATCTTGGGCTGGATATTGACCCGACCACACCGCTCAAATATTTGTCCATCGGCCAGTGGCAGATGGTGGAAATCGCCAAGGCACTGGCGCGCAATGCAAAAGTGATCGCCTTCGATGAGCCGACCAGTTCTCTGTCGCGCCGTGAAATCGACAACTTGTTCCGCGTGATTCGTGAATTGCGTGCCGAAGGCCGTGTCATTCTCTACGTTTCGCATCGTATGGAAGAAATTTTCGCCCTCAGCGACGCGATTACCGTGTTCAAAGATGGGCGTTACGTACGCACGTTTGATGATATGGAGCAGGTCAATCATGACTCGCTGGTGCAGGCGATGGTCGGGCGCGATCTGGGTGATATTTACGGCTGGAAACCGCGTGAGCATGGCGCTGAGCGCTTGCGACTTGTGGACGTAAAAGCCCCTGGTGTACGCACTCCCATTTCGCTTACGGTCCGCCGTGGTGAAATCGTTGGGTTGTTTGGTCTGGTGGGCGCTGGGCGAAGTGAATTAATGAAGGGGATGTTTGGCGGCACGCGCATCACTGACGGCAGCGTGCAGATTGATGGCGAGGTGATAAACATCAACAAACCCGCCGACGCGATTCGTGCTGGCATGATGCTGTGCCCGGAAGACCGTAAAGCGGATGGCATCATTCCGGTGCACTCGGTGCGCGACAATATCAACATCAGTGCGCGGCGCAAGCATATCAGTGCAGGTTGCCTGATTAATAACCGCTGGGAAGCGGATAACGCGGCGTCACACATTCGTTCCCTGAATATCAAAACCCCTTCAGCGGAACAACTGATCATGAATCTTTCCGGCGGTAACCAGCAAAAAGCGATTTTAGGACGCTGGCTGTCAGAGGAGATGAAAGTGATTTTGCTTGATGAGCCTACACGCGGCATCGACGTTGGTGCTAAACACGAAATCTATAACGTCATTTATGCCCTGGCTGAACAAGGTGTAGCAGTGCTGTTTGCATCAAGCGATTTGCCTGAAGTGTTAGGACTTGCCGATCGCATCATTGTGATGCGCGAAGGGGAAATAGCCGGTGAATTGCACCATGGCGAAGCCAATGAACAGCAAGCACTGAGTCTCGCGATGCCTAAAACCAGCGCATCTGCTGCATGAGTAAGGAGAGAAAAATGTCTGCATTAACGCCATCATCAACAAATACATCATCGGGCGACAACAAGAAAAAGTCGTCTCTGAGTCTCGGTCGCATTTGGGACAACTACGGCATGCTGGTGGTGTTTGCGGTGCTGTTTATCGCCTGCGCCATTTTCGTGCCCAATTTCTCTTCTTTCGTGAATATGAAGGGCTTGGGGCTGGCCATTTCAATGTCGGGCATGGTGGCCTGTGGCATGTTGTTCTGCCTGGCATCAGGTGATTTCGACTTGTCAGTCGCCTCCGTGATTGCCTGTGCTGGGGTCACCACGGCGGTGGTTATCAATATGACCGAAAGCCTGTGGATTGGCGTGGCGGCAGGATTGTTGTTGGGTGTGTTAAGTGGCCTGGTCAACGGTTTTGTTATCGCCAGGCTTAAAATCAACGCGCTGATTACCACACTCGCCACCATGCAGATTGTCCGCGGCCTGGCATACATTATTTCGGACGGTAAAGCGGTCGGCATCGAAGATGAGCGTTTCTTTACGCTGGGCTATGCCAACTGGTTGGGTCTGCCTGCGCCAATCTGGTTGACGGTGGGCTGCCTGATTATTTTTGGTTTCTTGCTCAATAAAACCACCTTTGGCCGCAATACGCTGGCGATTGGCGGCAATGAGGAGGCAGCTCGTCTGGCGGGTGTGCCGGTGGTGCGTACCAAAATCATCATCTTTATTCTCTCCGGGTTGGTGTCGGCCGCAGCGGGGATAATCCTTGCTTCGCGGATGACCAGCGGCCAGCCGATGACCTCGATCGGCTACGAGTTGATTGTGATTTCAGCCTGTGTGTTGGGGGGCGTATCGCTGAAAGGGGGGATCGGTAAGATTTCCTACGTGATTGCCGGTATTTTGATTCTCGGCACCGTAGAAAATGCCATGAATTTGCTGAACATTTCGCCTTTCTCGCAATATGTGGTGCGTGGGTTGATTCTGCTGGCGGCGGTTATTTTTGACCGTTACAAACAGAAAGCGAAACGGAGTGTATAGGCGTGCTCGCTCATTGCCTGTGCATCGTGAGATCTGCAATTCCGAGGTGTTTCCGTTCACCCGGACGGCTGACTATCTCTTTAAACGTTGCTAACGGTGAACGTGCCAGGTGGCTCACGCCAGCCCCCTGGCAACCCCGGCGCCCGGTTTTAAATTGCCGCTGGCGCGGTAAACCCCAGCTTATCCCCAACGTTCAGGGTCGTTCGCGACTCGCTCCCGGCGATCGCTCACTGGCGTGGTTCCCGACCACGCCCCCCTGACTTATGGGGAACACTGGGGCAATTTATACCGGGAACAAGGTCAAAACCGGTTTGGCTTTTGACGTTAGGTTTTGACGTTGACTTTGGTTCCGGCTTAAATCGCGCCGTTTTATGCCCTTCAGTCGTGGTTGAGCCGCCGGGAGCGGCGAAAGAGAGCGATCGTCGGGAACGAATCGCGAACGACCGCGAATGTTGGGTAAAAAACGGTGTTTACCGCGCAGCGGCGATTTATTTGCCGGGAGTCCGGGTTCTTAGGGTGGCGACGGTGGCCACCCTAAGACGTTCACCGGTTCGGTGGCTATATATATCGAAATACTTTGAGTGAACGGAACCATCACCGCTTCCAACATAAACAACTAAACCTCGTCTCGAAGAGATGATTGCATCCCCCCCGATTATTCCTGGAAAATTGCGACACCCGTCACCCTGTCTATACTTACATGGCTAATCATCATCACTCGTTACCGTTACGGTGGCGAAATTAACTGTGTAAGGAGGAGCCACTGGTGGCTGATGTATCTTCTGTACCACCTCTACTTTCAGGAAACCTTGCCTTTTTCTTTGACCTCGATGGCACGCTTGCAGAAATCAAACCGCACCCGGATCAAGTCACTATTCCGGCCGCAGTGCGTACGTTGCTGCAAAAAATCTCCATTATGAGCGATGGGGCACTGGCATTGATTTCAGGGCGCTCAATGGCTGAGCTCGATAAACTCGCGACGCCATTTCACTTCCCGCTTGCGGGAGTGCATGGCGCTGAGCGCCGTGACATCAATGATAAAACCCACGTTGTGACTCTACCTGAGCCTGTTGTATCTGCACTCCAGCAACAATTAACTGAAGCGCTATTGCAGTTCCCGGGGGCGGATTTAGAAGCCAAGGGCATGGCCTTTGCGCTCCATTATCGCCATGCACCCGAGGCGGCAGACGCAATCTTACAATTGGCACAGTCGATGACGCTGCGCTATCCCGAACTGGCGTTGCAGCCGGGGAAATGTGTTGTGGAGTTGAAACCGTTGGGAATTGATAAAGGTGCCGCGATCCGCGCCTTTATGCAGGAAGCGCCCTTTGCGGGTAGAACTCCTGTCTTCATAGGAGACGACCTCACGGATGAGGCGGGATTTAAACAGGTCAATGCGCTGGGAGGATTGACCATAAAAGTCGGTAGTGGTGAGACCATTGCCCATTATCGACTGGCCAATGTTCGCATGGTTTATCACTGGCTTGGAAAATTAACGCATCACATAGAACAACAAAAGTCAGCCATTTCACGGGGAGAAGATTATGAGTCGCTTAGTGGTAGTCTCTAATCGCATTGCACCACCGGATGATAAAAAAACCAGTGCCGGTGGCCTGGCGGTGGGCATTTTAGGCGCATTAAAAACGGCGGGTGGATTATGGTTTGGCTGGAGCGGCGAAGTGGGGGATCCTGATGCTGCTTTAAAAAAGACCAAGCGCGGCAACATTACCTGGGCATCCTTCAATCTCAGCCAGGAAGATTACGAAAGCTATTATCTGCAATTCTCTAACGCCGTACTTTGGCCTGCGTTTCACTACCGTTTGGATCTGGTCGATTTCCAGCGCGAAGCCTGGGAAGGCTATCGCCGGGTCAATACGTTGTTGGTCAGCAAATTAAAACCGCTACTGGAACAAGATGACATCCTGTGGGTGCATGACTACCACTTGCTGCCTTTTGCTGCTGAATGCCGTAAACAGAAGCTCGATCATCGTATCGGTTTCTTCTTACATATCCCGTTCCCCACTCCTGAAATTTTCAACGCGCTGCCGCCACATGAAGAGCTTATCGAGGCGCTGTGTGAATACGATTTGCTGGGCTTCCAGACGGAAAACGACAGGCAGGCTTTCCTCGATTGTGTCGCCTCTCAAACACGCCTCGACCATCAGGGTAAAAACCAATATCAGGCGTTCGGCAACACGTTTTGTGCCGAGGTTTACCCAATAGGTATTGAGCCGCAAGAGATCAAAAAGAACGCACAAGGGCCGTTACCTCCGAAGCTTGCGCAACTCAAAGCCGAACTGGGCAGTATCAAAAATATCTTCTCGGTGGAGCGACTGGATTATTCCAAAGGGCTGCCAGAGCGCTTCCTCGCATTTGAAGCATTGCTGGAAAACTTCCCGCAGCATCACGGTAAAATTCGCTATACGCAAATCGCACCGACCTCGCGTGGCGATGTGCAAGCGTATCAGGACATTCGTCACCAACTGGAAACTGAAGCGGGGCGCATCAATGGTAAATACGGTCAACTGGGCTGGACGCCGCTGTACTATTTAAACCAGCACTTTGACCGCAAACTGGTGATGAAAGTGTTCCGTCACGCTGATGTCGGTTTAGTCACACCGCTGCGCGATGGGATGAATCTGGTGGCGAAAGAGTATGTAGCCGCGCAAGATCCGGCAAACCCAGGTGTACTGGTGTTGTCAAAATTTGCCGGTGCGGCGCATGAGTTGTCGTCGGCACTTATCGTTAACCCCTACGACCGTGATGAAGTCGCGGCGGCACTGGACAGGGCATTAACGATGCCACTCGCCGAACGTATTGCGCGTCATAGCGAAATGATGGCGGTGATTGAGAAGAACGATATTCATCACTGGCAAAAGAGGTTTATTGGGGATTTAAAGCAGGCGGCGGCACGCAGTGATAAGTCTCATTTGGATAAAAAGGTGGCGACGTTTCCTAAGCTGGCGTGAGCCGTTTTTACTCGTGTAAGTCGAGCCCTGGAGAATGTATCAGGGAAGCTAATTTAAGCTCCCTTGATACATTTTTTATCGCGTGCAGAGGTCTTTGCTCCGGGAATCGAATGATCCGCACAATGTGAAAGAGTAATGTGTGTCTAATTTTTTCTTATACATTGCGCTAAAAGAGCATGACTTATCTTAAATCGCCCTTATCTCAGTGGGACCAACAGTACATCCACCTTGCTTGACTCCACCACAGCCTTCGCGGAGCAAATTATCTTGCTGAAAAAGGTTTGATTGTGGTTACCGCAAATCACTAAATCCACCGAACCTTTATTACAAATAGCCATTATATGCTCACTTAATTCGCCCGTAGCAATAACGGTTTGTGCAATGGGGTAATGGGCTTTCTCGATCAATTCATCAATAAAAATTTGCGTCTCTTCAAGCATTAATTCCCGAAGGTTTTCCAGCATTGGCGCGGCGAATTGATTATAGAGTTCGGGTTCTGATGCGAGTGTAATCAGTGTGATTTTCCCATTAACGGGCTGAGCAATGGAGACTGCCCGGGCCACCAATAAATGACTTTCCGGGCTGATGGCGACAGCAACCAGTATATGTTTGTAACTCATTACAACCTCCTGTTGCCTGATAACCAGACGGTTAACATTTTCCTACATCAAACACCATTTTTACGCAAGGATAGTAACCATGTAAAACGTGAGCCTGCTCATGAAAAATGATTAATAACGCTAATGTAAAATAGTTGTAATGAAAATGTAATGCATGGATTGTTCATTTATCCATCAAACTTTCGTATTATTTTTCGTACATTTACGACCAACTCGCTTTCACTGAGGATTTATTCGATTTCAACGTCAAAACATATCATTACAAGGTGTTGTGTACTGAAGATGTCGTGATTGTCAGGATTTTTGTTGGTGAATGGAAAAATGCGATATAAATCACATGACTAAGCCAGGGTCAGGACCCGTTATGAAGAGTAAGTCATTAGATTGTTAGCCAGAAGAAAACCAAATACCAGATTATCGTAACGGATATTCCCAATCTGCTCGTAAAACGCTCAATTGAAAAGTCTTTCTGATGTTTGAGGAGGATGCATAAAGTAAATATATGTGATCTACGTCACATAAACTTGAAAATTCGTCGGCACCCGCATTGTATGTCTAAAAGGCTACGAGTAGAGTTTGCGCGGAATTAGGAAAAATCTTAATTTCTTACAAAAAATTTACGCTCAGATAAAACGCACTTACAAGGACGTCTCCACCGCATTTTGTATCGGTGGTTTCAGTGCATGTTATCGGTTAAATAATGAGCTTTTTTGGTAGGTTTAATTTTAACCGGGATTTCCCGGCGACTCACGGGGTGCGGTAAAGCCGCATGGTTAAAAGTAAGTTTTTCAGGATGACAAAATGCATACATCCGAGTTGTTAAAACATATCTACGATATTAATTTGTCGTATTTACTTCTTGCGCAGCGCCTTATTAACGGCGACAAACCCTCCGCAATGTTTCGTTTGGGCGTAACAGAAGAAATGGCAAATACCCTTAGCGAATTAACCTTGCCACAAATGGTGAAATTAGCGGAAACCAATCAACTGATTTGTCAGTTCCGTTTTAGTGATAACCAAACCATCACTCGTTTAACACAAGACTCACGTGTGGATGATTTACAGCAAATTCACACCGGCATTTTGTTATCCACCCGTTTATTAAATGAGGTGTCCCCGATAGACGAGGCATCTCGCAAAAAAAGGGCGTAACAAAATGAGCGAGAAAAGTATTGTTCAGGAAGCCCGCGACATACAACTGGCGATGGAATTAATCACGCTAGGCGCTCGATTGCAGATGCTTGAGAGCGAAACACAATTAAGCCGTGGCAGACTAATCAAACTTTATAAAGAGCTCCGTGGCAGTCCTCCGCCAAAAGGTATGCTGCCTTTTTCTACCGACTGGTTTATGACCTGGGAGCAAAATATCCATGCTTCCATGTTTTGTAACACCTGGCAGTTTTTGTTACGCACCGGATTATGTTCCGGCGTTGATGCGGTGATTAAAGCTTACCGCCTGTATCTTGAACAGTGTCCGGCACAAGAAGGTGGCCCGCTATTAGCACTGACTCGCGCCTGGACACTGGTGCGTTTTGTTGAAAGCCACATGCTTGAATTGAGCAGCTGCAACTGCTGCGGGGGTAACTTTATTACCCATGCACACCAACCCGCAGGTAGCTTTGCTTGCAGTTTGTGCCAGCCTCCATCCAGAGCAGTAAAAAGACGTAAACTTTCTACGAATACTGCCGATATTATTCCACAACTGCTGGATGAACAGGTCAAACAGGCCGTTTAACAGTTCGGTGTGGATAAACACTCCAGCAGCGATAAGCCATTATCGCTGCTTTTTTTTGCCCAGCACCCGGCTGTTATCACCTCTGATTTGTGATTCCTCATCACATTTAACAGCAGAAGGATGTACTCGTGCTGATTGTAATAGGTTATCTGGTCGTTATTGCGACAGTATTCGGCGGCTATATGATGACCGGGGGTCATCTTGGCGCTCTCTATCAACCAGCTGAATTTATCATCATTGGTGGAGCAGGGGTGGGTGCCTTTATCGTGGGGAATAACGGTAAAGCAATCAAAGCGACGTTAAAAGCGTTGCCATTACTTTTCCGCCGCTCGAAATACACCAAAAGCATGTATATGGATCTCATGGCGCTGCTTTATCGCCTGATGGCGAAATCACGCCAACAGGGAATGTTCTCGCTGGAACGCGATATTGAAAACCCGAAAGAGAGTGAAATATTTGCCAGCTACCCGCGCATTTTAGCTGACGCACTGATGCTGGATTTTATTATTGATTACCTGCGTCTGATCATCAGCGGGAATATGAATTCATTTGAAATTGAAGCGCTGATGGATGAAGAAATTGAAACCCACGAAAGTGAGGCGGAAATACCCGCGAATAGCCTCGCAATAATGGGGGACTCACTCCCGGCATTCGGTATTGTGGCGGCAGTTATGGGAGTGGTTCACGCCCTGGCTTCTGCGGACCGTCCAGCGGGCGAGCTGGGTTCATTGATTGCGCACGCGATGGTGGGAACCTTTTTGGGTATTTTGCTGGCATACGGTTTTATTTCGCCGCTGGCGACCGTGTTACGTCAAAAAAGCGCCGAAACCACCAAAATGATGCAGTGCGTGAAAGTCACATTACTCTCAAGTCTTAACGGTTACGCGCCGCCTATTGCCGTCGAATTTGGTCGTAAAACACTCTATTCCAGTGAACGTCCTTCGTTCATTGAACTTGAAGAACATGTGCGTGCCGTTCGTTCGCCGAATGCGCAAGCCCGTGCCACGGAAGAAGAAGTATGAAACACAACGCGCGCCCCATTGTTGTCGTAAAACGACGCAAGCACAAAGGCCACGGCGGCGGCGCGCACGGTTCATGGAAGATTGCCTACGCAGACTTCATGACGGCGATGATGGCCTTTTTTCTGGTGATGTGGCTGATTTCAATCTCCAGCCCTAAAGAACTGGCGCAAATTGCCGACTATTTCCGTACGCCACTTTCGGCGGCTATTACCGGTGGGCAGCGTATTTCTGATAGCCAAAGCCCGATTCCTGGCGGCGGGGATGACGTAACCCAACAACAGGGCGAAGTGAAAAGACAGCCCAATATTGAAGAACTCAGAAAACGGATGGAAACCAGCCGCCTCAAGCGACTGGGAGACAAACTGGATCAACTGATTGACGCCGACCCTAAGTTGCGCGCACTGCGCCCGCATCTGCAGATTGATCTGGTTCAAGAGGGATTGCGGATACAAATTATCGACAGCCAAAACCGTCCGATGTTTAAGAACGGCAGCGCTGAAGTTGAGCCTTACATGCGCGATATTTTGCGCAGTATCGCGCCATTACTGAATGAGTTTCCTAACAGAATAAGTTTGTCGGGTCACACGGATGATTTGCCCTATGCAATGGGCGAGCGTGGTTATAGCAACTGGGAATTATCTGCTGACCGGGCAAACGCTTCGCGGCGCGAACTGATGTCAGGCGGACTTATTGACGGCAAAGTCTTACGCGTCGTGGGCATGGCATCCACTATGCGCCTGACCAACCGCGGGCCTGACGATGCGATCAACCGACGCATCAGTTTGCTGGTACTGAATAAACAAGCTGAAGAGGCCATCGTGCACGAAAACGCAGAAAGCGATAATCAGCCACTAAGCATTCTCCAACAACCTGCGGCCGTGGAACCGGCGCAGAACACATTACCGCCACAATCCGGTACGAGGTGATAGCGTGAGTATGGATATCAGCGATTTTTACCAGACATTTTTTGACGAGGCCGACGAGTTACTGGCTGATATGGAGCAACATCTGCTGAACCTGGCCCCTGAAGCGCCAGATTCAGAACAGCTAAATGCCATATTTCGTGCTGCACACTCGATCAAAGGAGGGGCGGGTACGTTCGGC
This sequence comes from Buttiauxella selenatireducens, assembly GCF_031432975.1. GTDB lineage: Bacteria > Pseudomonadota > Gammaproteobacteria > Enterobacterales > Enterobacteriaceae > Buttiauxella > Buttiauxella selenatireducens. The sequence goes on from NZ_CP133838.1 coordinate 2,077,134, forward strand.
TTCTCCATTTTGCAGGAAACCACGCACCTCATGGAAAACCTGCTTGACGAGGCGCGGCGCGGTGAGATGCAACTCAACACCGATATCATCAACCTGTTTTTGGAAACCAAAGATATTATGCAGGAACAGCTGGACGCTTATAAAAACTCCCTGGAACCGGATGCTGAGAGTTTCGATTATATCTGCAAAGCGTTACGCCAACTGGCGCTGGAAGCCAAAGGCGAAGCACCTGTGCCGGCCACAAAATTAACGGTTGTTGAGAAAGAAACCGTTGACGCGTTGCCTGCCAGTGACGGCCATTTACGCATTGCCATTACCGGCCTGAAAGCCAGCGAACGCAATTTGTTGCTGGAAGAGTTATCCAACCTCGGCACGGTAAGCGATGTCGAACAGGGTGAGGGTTCCGTCACCGCCACGTTAGAAACCACCGTCAGCGCCGATGACATCAGCGCGGTGCTCTGTTTTGTTATCGAACCTGAACAAATCGAGTTTCTGCCATTAATAGCGCGCAGCGCGGTTGCAGATATTGCGGCTATTGAAGAGCCGGTTGCCGTTGCGGTGAATCCGCCGCAAGTCGTGGCTGTAGGGACAAAAGAAGCCACACCTGCTGCACCTGTTTCACCGCGTAGCGAAAGAGAAAACAAAGCGCCGCGTGTCAGCGAGTCGAGCAGCATTCGTGTCGCGGTTGAAAAGGTCGATCAGCTCATTAACCTGGTGGGCGAACTGGTCATCACGCAGTCGATGTTAGCCCAACGTTCCAACGAACTTGACCCGGTTGAACACGGTGAACTGATTACCAGTATGGGTCAGTTACAACGTAACGCCCGCGATTTGCAAGAGTCGGTAATGTCTATCCGTATGATGCCAATGGAATATGTCTTCAGCCGCTTCCCGCGTCTGGTGCGTGATCTGGCTGGAAAACTGGGTAAACAGGTCGAACTGACGTTGCAGGGTAGCTCTACTGAGCTGGATAAAAGTTTAATCGAACGCATTATCGATCCGCTGACTCACCTGGTGCGTAACAGCCTCGATCATGGCATCGAATCTCCGGAAAAACGCCTCGCTGCGGGTAAATCGGCAGTGGGTAATTTGATTCTTTCGGCAGAGCATCAGGGCGGGAACATCTGCATTGAAGTGTCCGATGATGGCGCAGGCCTGAACCGTGAACGTATTCTTGCTAAAGCGCTGTCGCAAGGCATGGCCGTTCACGAAAACATGTCAGACGACGAAGTGGGAATGTTAATTTTCGCCCCTGGATTCTCGACCGCCGAGCAGGTCACTGACGTGTCCGGACGCGGCGTGGGCATGGACGTGGTGAAGCGTAACATCCAGGAAATGGGTGGCCATGTCGAAATCAAATCTCAGGCCAATGTCGGTACCACGATCCGCATTATGCTGCCGCTAACACTCGCCATTCTTGATGGGATGTCGGTTAAAGTCAGCGACGAAGTCTTTATCCTGCCGCTCAACGCGGTGATGGAATCGTTGCAGCCGAAGGAAGATGATTTACATCCTCTTGCCGGGGGCGAGCGCGTGCTGGAAGTGCGTGGCGAATACTTGCCGCTGGTTGAACTGTGGAAAGTATTTGATGTGGCTGGGGCTAAAACGGAAGCGACGCAAGGCATCGTGGTGATTTTGCAGAGTGCCGGGCGACGCTACGCGCTGCTGGTTGATCAGCTGATTGGTCAGCATCAGGTGGTGGTGAAAAACCTCGAGAGTAACTATCGCAAAGTGCCGGGTATTTCGGCCGCAACCATCCTCGGTGATGGCAGTGTGGCGCTGATTGTCGATGTTTCAGCGCTGCAAGGTTTGAATCGTGAACAACGTATGGCCGGCCACGCCGCCTAGTCCTCCGGATTTGAGAAAGGATAAGTAAATGACTGGATTAACCAATGTGACAAAAATGACCGGGGAAACGGTAGGGCAAGAGTTCCTCGTTTTCACCCTGGGCGACGAAGAGTACGGCATCGACATTTTAAAAGTGCAGGAAATCCGCGGGTACGATCAAGTCACGCGTATTGCCAACACGCCTGCGTTTATCAAAGGGGTGACTAACCTGCGCGGTGTGATTGTGCCAATTCTCGACCTGCGGATTAAGTTTGCGCAAGATGGCGTCGAATATAACGATAACACGGTGGTTATCGTGCTGAACTTCGGCCAACGTGTGGTGGGTATTGTGGTGGATGGCGTGTCGGATGTGTTGTCTCTGACTGCCGAACAAATCCGCCCGGCACCTGAATTTGCCGTGACGCTGTCGACTGAATACCTGACCGGCCTCGGCGCACTGGGCGACCGAATGCTGATTTTGGTTAATATCGAGAAGTTGCTCAATAGCGAAGAAATGGCGCTGATTGATGATGTAAGCCGCGTAGCCTAGTTTGATGAAGTCGGGTGTCGCTCACGCTAACCCGACCAGGGCAATGAGTGGTGGTTTTTAAGGGCGGATGGGCGCAAAGCGCTATCCGCCACTATCACAGGCAAATTACGCTTCTACGCGCTCGCCAGCTTCCACTTCTTCTTCCATCTCACCTTCATTTTTCGACAACATTGCCGTCGCCACACCGTTACCCAGCACGTTAATCGCTGAACGGCCCATGTCGAGGAAATGGTCAATCCCCATCAGCAGCAGGATACCCGCGACCGGAATATTAAAGCTCGGAATGGTAGCAGCCAGCACGACCAGCGCAGAACGCGGCACGCCCGCAATACCTTTAGACGCCAGCATCAATGTCAGCATCAGCACCACTATCTCGGAAAACGTCAGATGGATGTTGTAGGCCTGCGCGATAAACATGGAGGCAAAAGAGCAGTACACCATCGAACCGACCAGATTGAACGAATAACCAATCGGCAATACGAAAGACGCGATGTTACGAGAACAGCCAAAACGGGTCAGCTGATCGAGCGTTTTAGGGTAAGCCGCTTCGGAGCTGCTGGTGGTAAATGCCACCAGAACCGGATCTTTCAGCATGGCAATCAGGCGGAATACATCACGCTTGAGCACCATATAACCGACGCCAATCAGCACCATGCACGTCAGGATAATCGCCAGATAGTAACCGCCGATGAACGATGCATAGTTGAGTAAAATGCCCAACCCTTCGGTGGCTACCACAGAAGAAATCGCAGCGAAAATAGCCAGTGGTGCCACATACATGACGTAGCCCGTCACTTTGAGCATGATATGGGAAACCACATCCAGTGCCGCGACTAATGGCGTGTTGAATTTCTCACCCAGTGACGCGCCGGCAATACCGAAGAACAGCGAGAAAACTACAATTTGCAGGATTTCGTTATTCGACATTGCGCCCGCAATGCTGGTTGGAATGGTATGCGAGATAAAGGCTTTCAGGTTCATACCGCTTACCGCAAGACCGGTTTGCACATCACCGGCTGGAACCTGGAGATTCATGCCTGCACCCGGCTGCTGAAGGGTGACGATGAACAAGCCCACCAGAATCGAGAGCACTGAAGAGGAGACAAACCACACCATCGCTTTGCCACCTACGCGGCCAATGGTTGAGGTTTCACCCATCTTCATGATGCCAACGGTCAAAGTGCTGAACACCAACGGTGCGATGACCATTTTGATCAGTCGTAAAAAAATATCGGTAAACAGCGTGATGTTATCGGCATAACTTTTGATGTTGTCTGCTGCAGCGTATTCGTGAATGGCTGCGCCAGAGAGAATACCGGCGAACATGAAGAGAAGAATAAATAACGTGAGTTTGTTTGAGCTAGACAATTACGTAGTATCCCCATCGATACCCTTCATACTTCAAGCTGCATGTGCGTTGGCTACGTTCAATCACCCAAATCACTTACTCTAGTAAGCTCATCGGGATTCTCTCTCTTGCCGCCTTCCTGCAACTCGAATTATTTCGGGTATATTAATTAACAATTATTTAACTTATTGAACTATATATAATTATTATGTTTGTCCAATTTCTATTCGGCTCATAAATTGAAGCAAACTGAGTTCGGATACAACTTTTTTTTACTTTTTGTCGTATTTGTTAATTCAGCAGGCCTTATGTAACAACGTGACTACAATCACGAAAATAATATTAATATTTCCGCAAAAACAAGAGGGTGTTCCTATGGGTTTGCTGTTAATGCATTGATTATGAAGTTAAATATTTTGCAATAGTCCATTAGGCTGATTCGTTGTAAGGTTTCTGGTCATTTCTGAATACCTAATCTAAATTTCAATAAGTTAGTGGATTCAGCACCCTGGCCGTTGAAGGGGATCGGATGTGCAAACAACATGAGGCTTAACTATGAAAGCACATGCACTCTTATTGCTTTGTGGAAGTGGTTTGCTTTGCGGCATAACCGGAGCGCACGCGGTGTCCAGTAACGGGACCATTAATGCGACACTGACGCTGACCAACGGCTGCCTGATCAACGGCTCACCCGCTCAGAATGGCATCAACTTCGGTACCCTGGATTTTGGTGAGCATCCGGCAACCTTCTCAACGCTGACTACAGAGTTAGCGGGTGCCGCTGGCGGTAACAGCTTCGGCATTCAATGTACCACCGGTTCTACTTACACCGTGCAGGTGACGGGCAGCACCAACGGCGCGCCAGGAACGACCGTCGGCACCCCCGGAACGCCCGCCCGCTATCTGGTCAATACCTCTGACGCGACACAAGGTGTGGCGTACAGCATCTATAGCGACAGCGCATTCAATAATGTCATCACCAACAACACCGCGATCCCGAAAGCTTCCACCACTGATGGCGTCGACAATTACATTGTTTACGGGCGTATTCAGGGCGGGGGAGACAGCGTGACGGTGAAACCGGGGACGTACACGGACATTATTAATGTCAGCGTAACCTACTAACAAACTGACTCTTGTCTGATTTTACGGCAGGTAGCACACCTGCTGAGGGCCGCGCTTTGCATAAAATTCAGCTCTGCTTGTGGGGATTGATGGTTGCACTCCCGGTGGGCGCGGTCACTCAGCAGTCCTTTCAGGTCGGCGCGACCATCACGCCGGGATGTTCTGTCGCCAGCGGCAGCGGAAGCAATTTTGGTAGCCTGAATTTTGGTACGCACAGCGGTGTGGAAAGCGGCATCACCAGTAACGCATTCATACCCAACACCTCGCTGGCACTGGCTTGTACACCAGGTGTGGCGTTGAGTATGTCCATCGATGGCGGCAAAAATTACACCTCAGTACGCAATATGGTCCGCACCGGTAGCAGTGAAAAAGTGCCGTACCGCCTTTATACCAGCGGCGCGCTCACCGCCAATACCGAAATTCTGGTTAATCAGGCGGTGGCGATTACCTACAGCAACAGCAACAGTATTTCGTTGCCCATTTTTGGCGCGGCGCAATTAACCGGATTCAGTCCGGCAGGGGCTTATACCGACCAACTCACTGTGACGTTGTCATGGTAAAAAAGGGAGCAAACAATGATGCAATGGCGCTCGCGTACACTGTTACTCGCCGCAGGTTTGTCGGTCAGCGCGCAGGTGCTGGCGGCAGGAAACATTCTGATTTGGCCGATAGATCCCTATCTTGATGCCGATGCCAAAGCCGCGGAATTGTGGATCCAAAACCAAAGCGACACCGCCACCACCATGCAGGTGCGGGTAGTCGGCTGGCAGCAACAACAAGGACATGAAAAGTATCAACCGCAGCAGGATGTGGTCGCCAGCCCGCCGATTGTGCGTATTGAAGGAGGGGGCAAACAACTTATCCGCCTGATCAAACAAAATGTGGTGCCAGCGGGACAAGAACTGGCATACCGCATTGTGGTGGATGAAATTCCCCCGACTGTGGAAAGCGGCAATCCGCAAATGGGGCTCAAGTTGCAGATGCGCTACTCCATTCCGCTATTTTCTTATGGCGCGGGTATGGAAATCCATAAAACCGCCAGCAACCACGCGAATGCTGAATCGGAGAAACTGTCGTGGCGGGTGGTGAATGAAAATGGCCAGTCTACTTTGCAGGTCACTAATCGCGGCAATGTTCATGCGCGACTGAGTCAGGTGACATTACGCCAGGGGAGCCAAAAGCGTGCATTGACCGACGGGCTGATGGGCTACGTGTTACCGGGTAGCCAGCGTGAATGGCCGCTGCCAGCATCATTCACCCAGCCTGACCACCTGTCAGCAACGATCAATACTCGTTCCGGGCAATGGCAATCCTCTCCGGTCAATTGAGTCGATTACCCGTGGCTATGCTGATTTTATCTTTGCCGCTGTGCAGTCATGCCGCGCAGCAAGATGACGTATTGCCCCCGCCGCCGGATGCGCAATCGCTGAACCCATCGGCACCGTTCCATTTATCCCTGGTGTTCAACCAGTGGGATAGCGGGGTGGTGGTGCCGGTGACTCAACGCAGCGGGCAATTTTTTGTCAGCCGCGCAGATTTACAGCGCGCCGGATTGCCGGGGGATAAATTTAGCCATGAGGAGGTGAATGTCTCGGCACTCAACGGCGTGAAAACGCAGTACGACAGCGCCGGGCAGCGCCTGCTAATGGAGGTTCCCAACGATTGGCTGCCCAGCCAGGCTATCGCTCTTGGCAAACAGGAAGCCAGCTTCAAGCCGTTAAGCGGCAGCGGGGCGCTGCTCAATTACGACGTCTATGCCAACCATACTCAAAACAGCGGCGCTCAGGCCTCGGTTTGGCATGAGTTACGGGTATTTAGCGGCAATCTCAGCCTGTCTTCAACCGGAACCTGGCGTCAGGATTTCTCCGGCTACGATGCCGGAGGCACCGAAGGCTATCTGCGTTATGACACCACCTTAACCGGGACTGATGAAGATGAGATCATTAGCTGGTCAGCAGGGGATGTGGTGAGTGGCGCATTAAGCTGGAGTAACAGCGTGCGTATGGGCGGGATTTCAATTGGCCGCGATTTCTCGTTGCGCCCGGACTTAATTACCTATCCGCTACCGGCATTTTCCGGTGAAGCGGCGGTGCCTTCCACCGTTGATGTGTTTATCAATGGCTATCGCAGCGGCAGTACACAACTGCAACCTGGCCCTTTTACCCTGACCAATCTGCCTTACATCAATGGTTCCGGCGATGCCGTGCTGGTCACCACCGATGCGTTGGGTCGCCAGGTTTCCACCACGCTGCCGTTTTATGTTGCAAGCCAACTGCTAAAACCGGGCTTAAGCGACGGAGCGTTCACGCTCGGCAGCTTACGGCGTGACTATGGCATCGACAATTTTTCCTATGGCCCTGCGGCAGTCAGCGGTTCTTATCGTTACGGGGTGAACGATAACTGGACACTGGAAAGCCACGCAGAAGGCGCACAATCGCTGGTGTTGGGTGGCATCGGAACGCTGGTGAAACTGGGACGTTTTGGGGTGGTGAACGGGGCTTATTCGCGCAGTGAAATGCGCGGAGAGAGCGGGCAGCAGATGAACTGGGGTTATCAATACAACACCGAATGGTTCAACATCGGCACGCAACACAGCCACCGCGACCGGGGGTTTGGCAACCTCGCGCTCTATGACTCACCGGACATGTATGACGAAAACAACCAACCAATAGCCAGCCTTAGCCGCAGCACCGACCAATATTCACTCTCTTTTAATCTCGGAAGCTATGGCAACCTCGGTGCGGCATGGATTGACATCCGCAGTTTCGATAATGAAAAAACCCAACTGCTGAATCTGTCATGGAGCAAAAATCTGTGGGGAAACAGCAGTTTTTATCTCGCGGCCAGTCACGATCCCGCACAAAACGGCTGGAGTCTGGCACTGTCATTACAAGTGCCGTTTGGCACGGAAAACAGTGCCGCATTCAGTGTCGAAAGCACCCCTGATGCGGGCAGTACGCAGCGAGTCAATTACAACCATGCGATGCCAAGCAACGGCGGTTTTAGCTGGAATCTGGCATACGCGCATCAGAGCGACGCTGACGATTACCAGCAGGCCACACTTGGCTGGCGCAACAATAAAGTGGAGTTGCAGGGCGGTGTTTACGGGCAGCGCGATAACCTTACCCAGTGGGGCGAAATGTCCGGCTCGTTGGTGATGATGGATAACACTTTGCTGGCGGCCAACCGGATTAACGATGCATTTATGGTGGTCAGCACCGACGGTTATCGCGATGTGACGGTGAATTTTGAAAACCAGCCAGCCGGTACGACTGACGATGACGGCTATCTGCTGATAAGCGGTGTTTCGTCTTATTATCCGGCTAATTACAGTATCAATACGCTGAATCTGCCCGCGGATACGCGGATTAAAGAGACTGAACGCCGTGTGGCCTTACGCCGTCACAGCGGGTATTTTCTCAATTTTCCGATGGAGCAGCAGCGCGCCGCCAGCGTGATTTTGCAAGACAGCAATGGCAACGATTTACCCGTATCAAGCCAGGTGTATCGCGCTTTGCAACCTCCTTCACCGGTGGGTTATGACGGAATTGTTTACCTCGAAAACCTCAGTGATGTGAATCCACTGACGGTGACGTTGCCGGATGGTAAGCGTTGCAGCACCCAATTAACCCTGGATAAAAATCCCGATCGTAAGCTGAAAACCTACGGCCCGCTGATTTGTCGGGACGGCGCATGATTATCGGGCGCGGGTTAGGGGTTTTGCTGGCTATCATGCTGCTGCAAATCACGATGCCTGCCCACGCTGACTGCCGCTTGAGTGGTGTGAATGGTTCGTTTGGCAGCCAAAGTTCGTTTGTGGTGGGTTCCACTGTGCAAAACACCACCGCATCAATTTCCGTCGATTGCGACAAAGTGCTGAGTTTGCTCACCGCCGACTCGATAAAACTCACTTATCTTGGGGCAACGCCTGCGGTAACGGGAGTGCGCGGTTTGCTCAGACGCACCGACGATACCAGTAATCCCGATAACGTCCCGGTGGTGGTCTGCGTTCAGTCTGGATGTGCGGGGAGCAGTGAAATTCAGGTTGGGGGAAGTTACACCTGGAGTGGCACTATATTGCTGGGTTTACTGACCAGCCAGCGCTATACCTTGCCGATTTACTTGCGCACGGTGGCCGGACAAAACGTCAGCGCGGGGCCTTACAGCGTGGCGCTAAATTTCCGTATTGACTGGAATGTGTGCAATCTCGGCGTCGCGGTTTGTCTGGCTTACCAGACCGGCAGCGGCTCGCCTGGCACCACCGTATCACTGACAGTCTCCAACGATTGCAGCACGATAACCGCGCCGGCGGTCAACTTCGATAGCGCACCGCTGGTGCAAAACTTTAAAAGCGTTTCGCAAAGCATTGCTGTTACCTGCACCAAAGGCAGCACTTACACCGTGGGCGTGAGCAATGGCGCAAATGTCTCTGGCAATGTACGACGGATGAAAAGTGGCAATAACTTTATGAGTTATGAAATTTATAAATCCAATGGGACTGACCGCTGGGGGAGCCTTGGTGCAGAACGCTGGGCCAGTTCTGCATCATCTGGCTTGAGTAGCGATGGTTTACTGCGTAACTACAATTACGTGGCAAAGGTGTTGACGACGCAAACGACACCCCCCGCCGGGAGTTATACCGATACGCTGGTGGTGGATGTGGCCTTTTAGGTTGTACCACCCTCACCCCAGCCCTCTCCCTGAGGGAGAGGGAGGAACCGGATAATCCCATCATCCTCAGTAGAAGGATAACTCGATCCAGCCCCCCTCTCCCTAAGGGAGAGGGAGAATCCGATCCAGTCCCCTCTCCCTGAGGGAGAGGGTTAGGGTGAGGGGAGTAAACGAAGCGCCATCCACCCGTTGCGCCTGCAATTTCCGTTAAAGTTCCTTTTCCTCACGCCGATAACACCGATAAGAAATCATTAAAAGGGTGTTATATGTTGAACCGTATTCGCGTTGTCACCATGCTAATGATGGTGCTGGTGGTGTTCGCGCTCCTCCAACTCATCTCTGGCGGAATGTTTTTTAACTCACTCAAACAAAATAACGACAGTTTTAAAGTCTCCAGAGAGTTACGCGTTCAGCAATCCGAACTGGCGAATGCCTGGGAATTGATGCTGCAAACGCGCATTAACCTGAGCCGCTCCGCTGCCCGTATGATGATGGATGCCAGCAATGGTCAAAGTGCGGCAAAAACCGAGCTATTAAATAACGCCAAGAAAACCCTGGCGCAAGCACATACCCATTACGAAGCCTTCAAAAAAATCCCTGCGATTAATCCAGAACTTGAATCCCTGGTAAAAGGCATTGATGACGACTACCAGAACTACAACCAGGCGTTGAGCGAACTGGTGGGTTATCTGGAAAGCGGCAACATGGATGCCTATTTTGCGCAGTCCACACAAAGCCTGCAAAACACCCTTCAGACCGAATATGGCAACTACATTGCCATGAACGACCGCATGTACGAGCAGTCATTTATTGCCAGCACCCATGATTACAACTTTGCCAAATGGCAAATTGCCGCACTGGCGTTAGCGCTGTTTGCGGTTATTGTGCTGGTCTGGCTTGGCATGCGCCGCATCCTGCTGCAGCCGCTATCGGTGGTTATCGGCCATATTCGTGAAATTGCCAATGGCAACCTGACCGAAAACATCATTTCCACCGGGCGTAATGAAATCAGCGAACTGACCGCAAGCGTTCGCCATATGCAGCAAGAGTTGATTATCACCGTCGGCAGCGTGCGTGATGGATCTGACGCGATTTATAGCGGTGCCACTGAAATTGCTGCCGGAAATAACGACCTCTCTTCCCGTACAGAGCAGCAGGCTGCCTCTCTTGAAGAAACCGCAGCCAGCATGGAGCAACTCACCGCGACGGTGAAACAAAATGCTGAAAACGCCCGTCAGGCTTCACAACTTGCATTAAGCGCCTCCGAAACCGCTCAGCGCGGCGGAAAAGTGGTGGATGGTGTGGTGAAAACCATGCACGACATTGCGGGCTCCTCGAAAAAAATTGCTGACATTACCGGCGTGATTGACGGTATCGCCTTCCAGACCAACATCCTGGCGCTGAACGCCGCCGTTGAAGCAGCAAGGGCAGGTGAGCAGGGGCGCGGATTCGCGGTAGTTGCAGGCGAAGTACGCAATCTTGCACAACGCAGCGCGCAGGCGGCCAAAGAGATCAAATTACTGATTGAAGACTCTGTCTCCCGCGTTGATACCGGCTCGGTATTGGTGGAAAGCGCCGGGGAAACCATGAGCGACATCGTCAATGCGGTCACGCGTGTGACCGACATCATGGGCGAAATAGCATCCGCTTCTGATGAACAAAGTCGCGGTATCGATCAAGTTGCGTTGGCGGTTTCTGAAATGGACCGCGTGACACAACAAAACGCCTCTTTAGTGGAGGAGTCCGCGTCTGCGGCCGCCGCCCTTGAAGAACAAGCCAGCATGCTCAACCAACTGGTTGCTGCCTTCCATTTACAGGCTGAGCCTGCGGCTACACCTCCTGTTATTGCCTCGACGTCAACGGCTCCGGTACGCAAGACCAGCAAGCCGGCAGTCAGTGGGCATGACGATAATTGGGAAACTTTCTAAGCATCATTAATGGCTGTCAGACGTGCTAACTGAGGGGAATTGATGTTCAACCGTATCCGAATTTCGACCACGCTGTTGTTAATCTTGATCGTCTGCGGCGTACTGCAGATTGGGAGTAATGGACTCTCCTTTTGGGCATTCAGGGATGACTTTCAGAATTTAAAAATGGTTGAAGTCGGAAACCAGCAGCGCGACACCTTAACGCAAAGCCGTGCAGCATTGTTGCAAGCCAGTACCGCTCTAAGCCGTGCCGGTACGCTGACAGCATTGAGTTACCCGCAGGAAGATATTAAACGCCTGATGGCGAATACCCGTAGCAGCCTGAAACAGGCTGACATGCTGTTTAACCAGTTTTTGGAGATCCCTCCTTTAAATAAAGAGGGTGAAGATATGGTGGCGTCGACGAAACAAAGTTACGCCGCCTGGCGGGATGACTTGCAGCATCAGGCCACCTGGCTTGAAAGCAATCAGCTGTCTGATTTCCTCAGCGCGCCGACCCAGAAGTCACAGGATATTTTTGACGCCTACTTTAACGCCTGGCAGCAAAGCATTAATGACACCGTGGCGGCATCGAGTGCGGACAGCAAACTGAACTATCAGACCTCGGCGATTATTTTTGCCGTCGTGACGGTGATTGCGATTCTGATGCTGATTGGCTCCATCGTCTGGTCACGCAAAATGCTGGTGCAACCGTTGAACATTGTGCGCAACCATTTTGAGCATATTGCCGCAGGGGATTTGGCGCGCCCTATACATGTATTTGGGCGAAACGAAATTTCCGAGATTTTCCTCAGCCTGAAAAACATGCAACTCGCGTTGAAAGAGACCGTCTTACAAGTGCGTCAGGGCAGCAGCGCGATGCATACCGGTATCGCAGAAATTGCCGCAGGCAACAATGACCTGTCTTCACGTACCGAACAGCAGGCCGCATCGCTGGCCGAAACCGCCGCCAGCATGGAACAACTGACCGCGACAGTCAGCCAGAACGCTGACAACGCGCGCCAGGCAGCCCAACTTTCCCGCACGGCGGCGGACACTGCCCAGCAAGGCGGCCAACAGGCAGCAAATGTCGCTCGCACTATGCACGACATCGCAGGCAGCTCGAAGAAAATTGGCGATATCACCAGCGTGATTGATGGCATTGCTTTCCAGACCAACATCCTCGCGCTGAACGCCGCCGTTGAAGCGGCACGAGCGGGTGAGCAGGGGCGCGGATTTGCCGTCGTCGCAGGCGAAGTGCGCAACCTGGCAAGCCGCAGTGCGCAGGCGGCAAAAGAGATCAAAGTATTGATCGAAGAGTCGGTTAACCGCGTACAGCAGGGCTCGCAACTGGTGGATACCGCTGCCTCAACGATGGCGGAGATCGTCCGTTCAGTCACGCAGGTGAACGATATTATGGGCGAAATTGCCTCTGCCTCTGACGAACAACGTCGCGGTATCGAACAGGTGGCGCAGGCAGTCAGCCAGATGGATCAGGTCACACAACAAAACGCCGCACTGGTAGAAGAAGCGGCAGCAGCTACCGATGCGCTGGCAAACCAGGCCGAACACCTGAGCGGTGTCGTTTCGGTGTTTAATCTGGATGATGTTGCTACAGAGAGCATCAACAGAGATTTACAGGCCACTGGGGTGCTTGCCACCTCCTGATTGTGAGTAAGAAGGCGCTATGACATCACCACTGTCCACCGGACAATCGTCATTACTGTTACAGATGACACTGCGTCTACCGCTGTCCGACACGCACTTTCGTCGGATATGCCAGTTGATTTACCAGCGTGCAGGTATCGTGCTGGCCGATCATAAACGCGACATGGTTTACAACCGCCTTGTGCGCCGTTTGCGCACGTTGGGGTTGGAGGATTTCGGGCACTATTTGAGCATGCTGGAAGCCAACGGCAGTAACGCCGAATGGCAGGCGTTCGTCAATTCCCTGACCACCAACCTGACCGCGTTTTTTCGTGAGGGTCACCACTTCCCGATCCTCGCAGAACATGCGCGTAAACGGAGCGGCGAATACCGGGTTTGGAGTGCGGCGGCGTCCACGGGCGAAGAACCGTATTCCATTGCGATTACTCTCGCCGATGTTGTCGGCATGGCACCGGGCCGCTGGAAAGTCTTTGCCAGTGATATTGACACTCAGGTACTGGAGAAAGCCCAAAGTGGGGTTTATCGCCAGGATGAGCTGAAAACCCTGGCACCGCTCCAGATGCAGCGCTATTTCATGCGCGGCACCGGGCCACATGAAGGACTGGTGCGCGTCCGCAGCGACCTGGTCAGTCACATGGAATTTGCGCCGATTAATCTACTGGATAAGCAAGCGCCAATTCCAGGGCCGTTTGACGCCATTTTTTGTCGTAATGTGATGATTTATTTTGACAAAATGACACAGCAGCAAATTTTGCAGCGCTTTGTGCCGCTGCTTAAACCGGGCGGATTGCTGTTTGCCGGGCATTCGGAGAATTTCAGTAATCTCAGCCGTGAATTTTTGCTGCGAGGGCAAACGGTATACGGACTGAGTAAGGAAAGATCATGACAAAAATAACCGTGCTTTGTGTCGATGATTCCGCCCTGATGCGCCAAATCATGACAGAAATAGTGAACAGCCACGATGACATGGAAATGGTGGCGACCGCGCCAGACCCGCTGGTGGCGCGGGATTTGATCAAGAAATTTAATCCCGACGTGCTGACGTTAGATGTCGAAATGCCGCGCATGGACGGGTTGGACTTCCTCGAAAAGCTGATGCGCTTACGTCCAATGCCGGTGGTAATGGTGTCATCGCTGACCGGCAAAGGCTCGGAAGTCACATTACGGGCGCTGGAGTTGGGGGCGATTGATTTTGTCACCAAGCCGCAGTTGGGTATCCGTGAAGGGATGTTGGCGTACAGCGAAACCATTGCTGAGAAAGTACGGACTGCGGCAAAAGCTAAACTGGCGGCTCGCGCCCCGGTTGCCGCACCTACCGCACTGAAAGCCGGGCCGTTGTTAAGCTCAGAAAAACTGATAGCTATTGGTGCGTCAACCGGTGGCACTGAGGCGATTCGCCATGTGCTTCAGCCGCTACCGCTGACCAGCCCTGCGGTGTTAATTACCCAGCACATGCCGCCTGGTTTTACGCGCTCGTTTGCCGACAGGCTCAATAAGCTGTGCCAAATCGCCGTGAAAGAAGCGGAAGACGGCGAACGTGTATTGCCCGGGCATGCTTACATTGCCCCTGGCGATAAACATATGGAGCTTGCTCGCAGTGGGGCGAACTACCAAATCAAGATTCATGATGGCCCGCCCGTGAACCGGCATCGCCCGGCCGTGGACGTGCTGTTCCATTCTGTTGCGAAATACGCCGGGCGAAATGCCGTGGGCGTGATCCTCACCGGAATGGGGAATGACGGTGCCGCCGGGATGCTGGCAATGCATAAAGCCGGGGCATGGACAATCGCCCAAAACGAAGCAAGTTGTGTGGTGTTCGGCATGCCGCGTGAAGCCATTAACAGTGGTGGCGTCAGCGAAGTGGTCGATTTAAGCCAGATTAGCCAGCAGATGTTGATCAAGATTAGTGCCGGACAGGCAATAAGAATATAACCGAAGGAACCCAATAAATGGCAGATAAAGAACTTAAATTTCTGGTGGTGGACGATTTTTCTACCATGCGTCGTATCGTACGTAACCTGCTAAAAGAGCTGGGTTTCAATAACGTAGAAGAAGCAGAAGACGGCGTCGATGCGTTGAATAAACTGAATGGCGGCGGCTATGGTTTCGTGATTTCCGACTGGAACATGCCGAACATGGATGGCCTGGAATTGCTGAAAACCATTCGTGCCGATGGCGCAATGGCGGCAATGCCGGTGCTGATGGTGACGGCTGAGGCAAAGAAAGAGAACATTATTGCTGCAGCGCAAGCCGGGGCGAGTGGCTACGTGGTGAAACCCTTCACCGCTGCCACTCTGGAAGAGAAGTTGAACAAAATCTTCGAAAAGCTCGGTATGTAAGGAGAGGCACATGCACTCATCTACAAATCCCGCGTCAGAGTTAAACTCAACCGGCGATATTATCGTTCGGATTGGTAGCCTGACGCGTATGCTGCGTGACAGCTTGCGCGAGTTGGGCCTTGATCAGGCGATTGCTGAAGCGGCAGAAGCCATTCCTGATGCCCGCGACCGTCTGGACTACGTGGTGCAAATGACCGCGCAAGCTGCCGAACGCGCACTGAACTGTGTGGAGTTGGCTCAACCTCACCAGAACAAACTGGAAAGTGATGCCAAAGCGTTAAATGGCCGCTGGGACGCCTGGTTTGAAAACCCTATTGAGCTGGGTGATGCACGTGAACTGGTGACCGATACGCGTAATTATCTTTCTGCCGTGCCGTCGCATACCAGTTTCACCAACGCCCAGCTTCTGGAAATCATGATGGCGCAAGATTTCCAGGATTTAACCGGGCAGGTTATCAAGCGAATGATGGATGTTATCCAGGAAATTGAACGCCAGTTATTGATGGTGTTGATGGAGAACATGCCGGAACTGGATGCTCGGGCAAAACGTCCTGCTGACAGTCTGCTCAATGGCCCACAAATGAACGCCAGCGCGGCGGGTGTGGTGGCAAGCCAGGATCAGGTTGATGATTTGCTGGATAGTTTAGGGTTTTAGGTGTGAACATCGTGCGGGGAGGCTTCCCTGCACGATGATAATTGTCCTCAACGAATATCCATTTTTACCGTGACATTTCCTTCATAGTCGCCAGCGGCAGGGCGCGTAGAGGTCGTGCTAACAGGTGCGGCTTTTAGTTTTATGCTGCCATTTCCGTTGGTATCCAGCGTAACCGGAAAATCAAACGAACCATCCAGCACCACATCCTGATCGTTTTTGTCATACAGCCGAACCCCAAGGTCGTCGCGGCCCATCATCTTTGCAATCATTCCCTGCGGATCGCTCACGCCTTGATCGGCTGTTAACGTCAGTTTAATTTTGCCAGAGGTGCTTTCTACCGGGTTATCGCAATGATAAGAAATGTCCACGTCCCGAAGGCTATAGCCTTTCGGTGGCACGCCGGGTGTCCTGAAGTTGGAACTGACTACGCTGCCCAGTTCAATTTCAATCGTGTGCCCCGCATTAATCGTGCAGCTTAAAGGTGCCGTGAGTTTACCGCTGAGATAGACGTTAGAAACCAGTTGAGAGGTTGAAGCTGTACAACTGCCGTCTCGGTCAAACGAGAGGCAGGAATAATATTGAGCAACAAGGGTCGATGGAATGATTTCCTCCCCCAGGATGGCTTTCTTAATGTAAAACTTAGCGGCAATGACGTTCCATTTGAACTGCCGTTTAACCCGGTTAGGTGGGCTTACCGGGCTGGATGAATCGCTGCAAACGGACTCAGACTCTTCGTAGATTGACCAGTTTTGTACACGCGAATTCATGTTCGCCATTGGCGTGGGATAGCTGTTGATGGGAATAGAGGTTAATCCCGCGCCGTCTGGGGAGTTAATGGCGTCGGTGTAACCTTGCACGCTAATATCAATATTGTTGGTTAAGAAGCCGTAAGTGCTGCTATGACCAGCGCTCAGTGGGCTTCCCACGGCCGTAAGCTCATTAATTTCTTCATTCGCTTCGAGGCTTGTTGGGCATTCACAACTGGCTGTCATGACGGGGCCGTTACCCACAAGATGGCCTGGGTTTGACAAAATTTCCTTGCCGGTTTTGTTTATTCCGGCGGATAACTCCTGCTGATAATCAATGCTGTAAGAGGTCGGGCCGTTAAAGCAGTTTTGCAGGACTTCTGCTGAGGCATCGACGTTTCCTAATAACAGTACGCAGCAAAGCAGGTTGCTGGTGTTAAGTGTCGGTCGGCAAAAATTAATGATGGTGGGTAACATCGGGCTGCTCCTTGTTGCAGGTGGCACGCAATTCAAGTAACCCGGCTGGGTTTTCCGTTTGGGAGGGGGATTGGGGAAGCATCAGGGTGGCATGACACTGTTGAGCCGGTTGCTCGCCCCATTTTGCGGTGATATCAGTGTTGTCGGTAATCCCCGAGAGATACACCACACCGTTTTCATCAACAATTCCGCTTTGTGCAGGATTTTGAATGCTGGCCATGGCCCCGAACGGGACTAATTTAGCGTTCTCACGGGTCAATGTGATAAGCGTCCGATAGCCTTTGCGGGCATCGATATGTGCTATCACCGCGGCGTTACGGGTAGGAACTAAAGTGATTGCTGTCTCGCCGGTTTCTACATCATCAGGCAGGGTGGTGGTATCAACGCCGATGCGATTTTCCTGGTACGCACTGAGTGACGGAATAATCGCGTTGCCAAACCCGTCCGTTTGCACGCCGCGTTGGTTTTCAAAACGAACGCCGGATGCGCCGTTAGCATCAATGATGGCGAACTCGTCGCCCAGGGGTTGTGACAGGGTGATTCCAGCCGGGTGCGCAACCCATGCTCCGCTGATGCCATAATTCAACTGGCTGCTGTTGTCTGTCGCGTAATAATATCCCGCATTCAGATTGGCATATTGCGAGCGATACGTAGCATAAACGCTACTGTTATCAGTCCCATCGTGATTAGTTTGGCTTTGTTGAAGTGAATAGTTGAGCCGTTGATCATCGAGCATCGTACCGCTTAACCCAAGCGTTTGGCTGGTGTTACCGTTGCGGCTATTACTGATGTTATAGGTTGCCCAACTGTTCGATAACCAGCGACTTAAAGGCACACTAAAACCAAAGGCTAACATGCGGTCATCTTGATTATCGTTGAGCTTGCTGTAGCTGTAGTTCAGATGCCAGCTAATCCCACTGATGACAGAACTCAGCCCGGCGGAGATGCTGCGCTCTTTATTATTGGTTCCCCAGTAATCTTGTTGATAGCCATTAATGTACAAACTACTGTTCAAAATGTTCTGATTGATGTTGATCTGAATGCGGCTGCGTTTGTTGTAATTAAATGACCAGTCATCTTCTTTACCCTCATCTTTTTGGTTTGCATCGGCAAAGCTATAGAAACCGCTGGTCGAATATCGGTAACTGGCGACGCTAAAGTTAGTGTCTGTGGTTTCAATGCTTTTGCTGTACATCATCCGCCAGGATTGACCCTGGCTTTTTTCACCGCTGTCGAGTTGCGCATCAGCCCACGTTACGTCGGCTGAAAGCGAGCCAAAATATCCCATCGCCATACCGAGGCCCGAAACCACAGACCCGTAATCGGGTGAGCCCACCAGACCGCCATAAACCGTAAAGTTATTGTTCAGGCCGTAAACGGCACTGCCTTGCACAAATCCAGGCTCATTGGTGTTGTTCTCGTCTCCTTGTGCGCGATATGTCCCGGCTGTGAGTTCATATTTGGTCTGGCCAGGTCGTTGCATTAAAGGGACGCTGGCATACGGTTGGGTGAAACGATGTTCAGTGCCATCCGCTTCCTTGATAGTAATATCAAGATCGCCGCTATTGGAGGTTGAGTTAATATCGGTCAGCGCAAAGGCACCTGGTGCGACGTTTGCCCGATAAATCAAATAGCCATTTTGCCGTACGGACACTTCCGCATTGCTGTTGGCGATCCCACGGATGACCGGGGCAAAACCGCGCTGGTTAAAAGGGAGCATTTCTTCGTCCGAGGCGAGGTTAACCCCACGGTATTGCAGGCTGTCAAAAACATCTCCCCGGGTGTTGCTTTCGCCAGCAGTAAACTGAGATTTTAATGTTTGTACATCGTGTTGAAGATAGGTCTGGAGTGCTTCCCAGCTTTGTTGGTCTTCATCTTTATTCCATGTTGAATAATTGCGTAATCGCCAACCGCCAACGTTCAGTCCGCTGCGTAAATTCAGATACTGATTGGTGGACGTTGTGTTGTCACTGCCCTCGGATTGCGAGGCCGCAAAGGCATAATCCGAAAACAAAACCGGAACACCATCGTCCCACAAGGCAGGATCAACACCGCCTTGGTTCGCCTGAAAAACGGCAATTTGCGGCATACTGATGTTTAAGGTGAGTTTGTTGAAATCGAACTCGGTGGTGGCGGCAGGGATGTAATCACCCAGCGGTTTAGCCAGCGGAGTATCGGGCGGTGATGCGACAAGCTCGGGGAAAGCATCCACTCTGACTCCCCATTTGCGCAGCATCCTGGGCGTAAGCTGGGGTTGCAGCGAACCATCAGCGGCATTGGTGAAGGCGATGTTTCCGATACCCAGGCGCTGTTTATTCATTATCGTAATGGTTTGATAAGTGCCGGGCAGCTGCGCTTTAGTATTTGAAAAGAGAGATAAATCAACATCCTGATATAGCCTGGGATCCCCCTCCAATTCTGATGCATTAAAGATGTACTCGCCCGCAGTAGCGGAGTGGGAAGACAAGAGATAGACACCGGTGAGACAGCGTAAAAACGCGTTAAGCCTCCATGAGAAAAAAGGAAAAATGCTGTTGGCGTGATTTGACATTTTTTTGCGTCATCCATGGGTTATTGATAACTGGCCTCAAATTTCTCCGAGGCATTACCGTAATCAGTAATGCAGTGCCAGTTGACGTTCCTTGCCGTAGCCGTGGAGGGGATTTCAATTTGAACGGTACTTTTTGGGGCGACCATATCGGCTTTAGGTACGGGTGTAGACCCCAGTAATAAGGAGTCAAAGACAACGTAAAATGCCGCATTGTTGGTGATAGAAAGTGCGCTGCCCTGACGTTGAAATTCCAGGTTTTTACAGGCTTCTGCTGGTGTACCATCGAGGTTTTTAGGACGGAAAAAGAGTTTCAAACGGGTTTTGAAAATCAATTTGAGGATGTTTTTTTCTTCATCATCTTTGGGCGTTGCCGGAATGGTGCGGACATTAAGATAAAAGAGTGATTCACGATCCTTCGCCACTGCGGCGCCCGTCCACGAAATACGCAGGCTTTGTTCTTTTTGTGCATCAAGGCGGAATAAGGGCGGGGTAACAATAAACGGGCCACGTGTTTTTCCATCACCTGTATCTGTCCAGGATTGCACCAGCCACGGAGATGATTTTTCAGTATTTGTTAACGATAAAGCGACTTCTCTTTTATTTGCATCATAAACAACACGTGTTCGCCCTATTTGTATGCCATTCGCGTGGCCCTGAGACATAAACGATGCCGATAAGATAATAAGACAGCCTGTGAGAAAAATGCTGCGCATAGGAGTCCTTTCGTATTTTTTTAATAATGCAAAAATGACGTAAAACGCCAGCAGGGGAACTGGTGTTTTACGGGTTAAGAATAAGAGGGATATCTCCCGTTTTAGCGAGGGAAATAGTCAACTCCTAAAAGTATATTCACGCTATCGATACAAAATATTTACCGTCATATCTGCATCTGCCGGGCCTGCGGTGACAGGAATCGCAAAGGCTTTATAACGCGCGTTGAAATCCGCAATAATGCTATCGTTTGCAAGAGACGGAAGCCCTAATTCAATACTCTTCTCATCGGTTCCATCCATTTTTAGCAACGTAGTGCTGCCTTTCAGGCTAACCGCAATACCCACATTGGTAGCGGCGGTGGCAGCAGCGGAGCTGACATCCAGCAAATTATTGCTATTGGTTAATGCCGTTGGACCTTCGAAGGTGAGATGGATATTGGGTAGGCCAGCGGAGGTGACAGGGCAGTTGATAAGCTCAATACTAAACGGTACCAGGTCAGATTCATCGCTAACCTGGGTGAAAAGCGATGTGGGGTATGTACCTAAAGGGACATTATTAGTCGTACCTGTATCCCCTTTGATGGTGCAACTGGGTTCGATAATTTCACCCGTGAAATGAACAATCCCGGCATTCATTTCGGCCCCGTAAGCGCTGGTTGCAGAAATAGAGACGAGTGCTGAGAGCAACAACAATTTCCTTAACAACATTTGAACTTCTCCATGTGTGAAGATACTGGAATACATGAAAAATCATGATTTCAATAAATGATATAATTGCATTGTTGAGATAAAATTTTCGCATGTAATACATAATCATTACTTAACAGTTCAATAAGCACTAATTAAAACTTCATTTCTCCGCGCTGAATGATTGGCATAGTATATATATTCGCTGTTCTGGTAAAAGTCTTTTTTAAATCAGGGTATAAGTAATTCTAAATGTGTTTTTATGGGTGTTATTCATCGGGATGATCATTACGATGCCAAAGATCGATAATGTAAATATATCTATGTTGATGGTTGTGATTAATATAATGTGTTTGTGAATAACGTGTTTTAGTAATAAGGCGTGATTCTCTATAAGTTCGCTCAGTACGCTAGTATTCCCCATTAAGTCCCTGAATGACACAGTTTAACCGGGCAGGTTATCAGACGCAGTTATCCAGGAAATTGAACGCCAATGCAACTGGCGTTGTAGCAAGCCAGGATCAGGTTGATGATTTCCACGATGATTTTGATTCCTGCCCGATAGCTAAACGCCCTCCCGCAATAATCCAATCACTCTTCCTATGAGTTCATCCCCCATATTTTGTTTATGGATATGCGCCACGTATTTCACATTTCCTCTATTAATAAAGTCGCATTGCACTTCCCGGATGGGGATGATTTTTTTCAATATCTGCACATAGCGGGAGGGGCAAAAGACTAATAAATCATCAAATATGCTTGCCAGAATAAGGTTGAAATGTGAATCACTGACAATAACCGGATCGGTTTCTCGTAACGCAATCGCTTCGGCGGCATCCGTTCGCAAAAGAGTGCGGTAAAAAGGGGAGCCAAACCCGACGTATCTTTCTTTTGCAAATTGCTCTCTAGTGATGCTTTCACCGACTGTCTTGTGGTCATTGCGACAAATTAGCGTGAAATCCAGATCGAACAGAGGGCGGGCGACCAAACTGCTGTCCCCCGGCAGTTGCAGGCCAATATCAATGTCTATTTCTTTGTTACGCAGTTTACTGACGCGCTGTTCGCTATCAAGCGTGACATAGCGGAATTCGGCACTGCACTCGTCGGGGATAATATGCTGTCTGAGAAGCTTCTCGGTTAACCAAAACTCAGTAAGCGGATCACAGCGGATATAAACACTTCGTTTTGTGTTCTGAGAAATTGACTTGAGGTTAAGAACGTTTGTGATATCTGCATCTATTACTTTGAATTTGTTGTAAAGATTCATCGCAAGCGCAGTCGGCATGACACCATTGAGGGTGCGTGTAAATAAGGGATCGTGGTAATGATCACGCATTTTTTTTACCGCATAGCTTACTGCTGAAGGCGCAACATTAAGCACCTCTGCCGCGTTAGCCATACTGCGAGTTTCAACGATGATGACCAGGTAACGTATTAAATTATAATCAAATTTTTTCGAATCCATCGCGTCTATCGACTGGTTTATGTAGAAGAGGTTTAGCTTTGAGTATAGTTCAGCTAATTTTTACGTGAATGCAATTCTGCTCATTCATTTTTGTGATGAATGTATTTGTGGTTCAATAGCCCTGTCCCGGAATGTTGAAGATGTCCTGTTGTTTCCATTAACATGATTTTAACTTTCAGGGCGCCAGGTCGTTAATTTAAATAAGTCCTCAATAACATTTCAGAATGTACGTATAAATTATCCTTTTTTGGACTCTCTTTTTTTATAGATAAATCATGATGGTTTCGTACTGATCAGCATTTGTCACTGCCAGTAAACAAAAAACAAGATTATCCGTTGAGTCTGTGGCTTAGGCGTCTCTGATGAAAAATGCTGACATTTTTAATTTTGCAGAGTTAACGTCTGTCGATGTGCGCCTCACAGATACTAACATCTACATTTAACACTATTTAAACATCATCCATCTCGCAGGTTCATTGGATTACTGATTCATGGTGTTTATATAAAATACGAGTAATTGCACGATTGCTTTAAAACGAAGCTCAATCAAATCAGGGCAAAATTATGTTCAGGACGACTTTTGGATTCTTGATCAACGACAATATTCAAATTGATATACATAACCGTAGAATTATAAAGCTCGACATAGAAGAAGATCGCAAACCCTATGTTCTTAATGTCAGCGTCATTTCCATTAAGGATCTGCAAATGATGTTGCTGGCATATTTACTGGCTAATGGGATTAGGCACCCGGTTAAGCGGGACGATATCTTAAAAAATGTCTGGGATAACAGAGATCTGAAATCCTCCAGTCAGATTCTATGGGCCACCTTAAAAGACCTTAAATCTAATCTTTCGCGAGTGGGTTTAGGCGAGGATTTTATTGTTAGCGATAAAGGGGCAAAGTACAGCATTAATGCTATGAAAGTGCAGGCGCTATATATGGGAATCTGAAGGAGTAGAGATACACTACATTAAAGTAGTTCGCATTATCGTTTTAACAACAAAATCAGTCATATGTATTCATTGTTTATCCACTTGATAGTGGAGGCCTGACTATACATTAAATTCACTGATTTTGTCTTACGGGTTGAATAAATACCTTATTTAACCTTAACAAAGTTAATTATATTTAAGCATGATCGGGTGTCTTATGAATAAGTTTTACAAAGTGATTTGGAATGCCACGCTTGGCAGATATGTTGTCGCCTCCGAACTTTCCCAGGGCCGGAAGAAAAGTAAATCATCTTGCGCGGGCGCGATATTAGCCGATGTTATTTTCTCCAGGAAAATGCTGCTGACCTGCATTTTATCGGCACTGGCGACAGAAAAAACCTTCGCGGTAGACAGCGAGGTGGGCTACTTTACGCCACAGGATAGTGCTTATTCAATAATTACCGGACAGGTGAACCTGATTACTGGCGGCAGTAATGGTTTTGCTAATATTAGCAAAGGCGACCCCGGTTATAAAAACTTCACGCTACAACAAGCACTTGATGCAGGTATAGTCACTTCAGGATCTGAATATATCTCCGGTGATATATTTAAAATTGGTAAAAAAAGCCAGACTATTTCATATACAGATAAGCAAACGCAGAATCAAGTGACCGTTTCCGTTTACGATAATGCAAACATGGCCGTCAGCTCTGCGGCTTCATTTATGTTCCCTAACTCTTATGCGGTGGGCGAGCATGGCCAGTATGTTGACACAAACCTTTTCTCTGTTAAATCAGGGGGCGATCTGGCGGTTAATGTCGGTTCTACTGCGACAAACTGGGTGAATAATGCCGCGAATAACCTTTCAGTAATAATGAAGGGAAGCCAAAAGGATATTCCTACTGCCAGCGTCTTTGATGTTAGTGGAACGGGTGTACTTGATTACAATTCTAAAACTGTCGCCACGCTGGGTAACACTAATAATAATAACTCTGGTGCTAAGTCGGTCGCCTCTTTTGTCAGTGGTTTCAGCAATGCGGTAAACAGCAAAATTGGTAACTTTGTTGTTAACGATCTGGCAGGTTTCCAGGCTTACAATACTGCACTGCAAAATGCGATTAAAACCGGTGCGCTAGCCGCTGCGGATTATGATGCCGAAATTGCTAAAGCTTATGATACAACGCTGAAACAGGTTTATGTCAGTGCGGATATTCCTGCCAATGACGCAACCAATATGAATGTTGACCGTGACCGTGTGTCCTTTATTAAGGCCGACGGTGCCGATGCACGGGTTAATATTAGCCAGGACGCTAATATACAATTATATAACTCTGATGCTTCGCTGGTCAGGCTGTTAAATGGTGCAGTGCTAAATAACCTGGGTGTTCTGGGTACAGCCTATAACTCTTTGCGTGGAGCCTATGTTGTCTATGCAAATAATAGTGTGGTCAATAACCAGGGGGTTATTGATGCGGGTACCAATCCTGAAATGCAGGCATACACCCCGGCCAAAAGCAAAGGGACCAATACCGGCATCGGTATGCAGGTGGGTATTAATGCCAATGGCAACAGTACGGTATTAAACGACGGCATTATTAACGTGGCACCCGTTCAGGATTACGCGTTGAGCACGGGTGTTTCACTCAATGATACCGCGACACTTGTCAACAACGGCGCTATAAATGTTGCTGCACTTCCGCCTCCTGCCTCGGTTAATGGTGGGTATGTTGCAACCGGTGTGATTGTGCAAAACCAGGCTAAATTCGACAATAACGGTCAACTCTATATTGGGCGTCAGGCACAGCGATCGTTATCCGATATGACCAGCGATGTATTGGTTAATCAGTTCGGGACTGTTGGAGTCAACGTCATTAAAGGCGGTGTATTTAATAACAATGCCACGGCCAATATTACTTTGGGTTCACAAACTCAGGGCGCAACGGCTATTTCCGCATCAGACGCGGCTTCAGTGGTTAATCAAAAAGGCACGATTGATATTAATGGTCGTGTTGCCCAGAACGGGGATTCCAGCGGTCTTAATACCGGGATAAGTTCTTCTGGCGGCGCTAAACAGGTGACAAACAGCGGAACCATTAATCTTAACGGTATTAACGCCAAAGGGCTGATGGTCAATGCCGGGAGTACGGCAACGAACAGCGGTACGATTAATGTTAACCAGGGCGTTGATCCGGTCAGCAAAACTGCCAACTACGGTATTCAGGCTGAAGGTGCAGGTGCGGTTGCGACACAATCAGGCACGGTTGCGCTAAAAGGCGATCGCGCAATTGGGATTTATGCAAAAAATAAAGGCGTTGTGAAACTCGAGGGGGCGGGCCAGGTTGCCTTCGACTCCGGTGAAAACCAGCTTGGCTACTTTGTCTACGGTGCGGGTTCGGCCATCGTCGATAACAGCGCGGGTGAGCAGAATGTCTCAACCAAAGGTTCAACACTTTATCGCATTGATGGCGGTTCGACGTTTGCGGGTAGTGACAGCAGCACTTCTGTGATGAAAGCCAGCGGTGAGAACAGCACGATTCTGTTGGTTACCGGGAAAAGTGATGACGGTAAAACCATCAGTAAATTGAACACCGGGAAGATGGTGCTCAACGTTAATGCTAAAGGTGCCACCGCAGTTAAAGTTGAAGGTGGCGCGCAGGGCGTTTTGGATCAGGGTGTCATACTGGCTCTGACGGCTGAAAATGCGACGGCCGGGATTGTGGATGGTAATTCAACATCCATCATGGGAGCGGCGGGTGCCACGGGTGCTTCACAGCTTACGTCTTACGCGAAAATTGATAACACCAACGCCGCCACGGGGGCGATGGGGTATATCGCGCGTAACAATGGCACATTGATTCACAAGGGATCGTTGTCATTTACCGCAGCCAACAGCACTGGCGTTTTGGTTGACGGTGGCAAGCTGGAAAACAGCAGTGATATCTCGGTAAATGGGATTGCCGTTGATATCGTGGGTGGCGCATCGAAAGTGTTAAACACCGGAACTGTGACGGCGACAGGCGGAACGGCGGCTTATCGTCTGAAAGATGGGGCTTCGCTGGCGTTAAGCGGGCAAGGAACGACAATTGCCAAAAACGGCGCACACGGTGTTTTGTTGGATGTTCCAACAAACCCTACGCTTTTACGTGCATCGCCAGATCCTGAATTGACCGTGACCGATGCGACCATTTCTGTGACCGAAACGGGCAACGCCATTGAAAACGCGGCTGAAGTTGCTGGTATTCGTATCGTTAATGCGAAGCTGAACGTGGAACAGGGCGCAGCTATTCGAACCGGAGCCGAATTGGGTCTGTCCAACAGCGGCGCGATCACGGTTAACGGTTCGGGTAAAGGTATTGCCTTAATGCATGCTGATGGTTCCGCAACCACGGCGGATTTAAATCTGCTGGATTCCGATGGTTTGACGATCAATGTCACTGGGGCAAATGGCTCAGGCATTGTCACTAATACCAGCGGTTCAGTGAAGAATGGGACGACGGTTAACGTTCAGGCTGATAACGGCGGTGCAGCCCTTGCCGTGGGGGGCACAACCACCAATGTATTACAGGCAGGCCAGTTAAATTCGACTTCACTGACCACAGAAGTGGTGAATCTGGATAACGGTAACGTCAATAGCTTTACCAACAGCGGTGTTATCAAAGCTAAAGATGCCAGCCAGGTTGCCGTATTAAGCAACTCAGGCAGCGGAATGACCTTCAACAACAATAGCGGCGCTGAAATTATCGGCAAAGTGAATCTGCTGACGGGTGATAATACCGTTAATCTGCAAAGCGGCAGTAAAGGCACTGATTTCTTTACGGGTAACGGTGTTGATATTTTCAACCTGGTGAATATTGGCGAGCAGGAAACGTCACTCTTCACTTCGCTCAACGGTGGAGAGGGGAAAGACACCCTGAATCTGGACAATTCGCAATATATTCTCAAGGATGCGAATGCGATTACCGGAATGGAAACCGTTAATCTTAAAAATGGTTCCCGCTTAACAGAAGCGAATGTGTTGTTAGCATTAGGGGATGATAAAGCCGACCGTACCGACACGACATTTAACATTGATGAGAGCAGTAGCCTGGTGCTCAACAATACCAGTGATGTGGAATTTAAAAACCACCTGGCAGGCAGCGGGACGGTAAAAGCCGATTTATCAAATAAAGCCTTTACCTTTACCAATAATAATAAAGCCGATGGATTTAACGGCACGTTGGATCTGGCAAACAGCACTTTTGCACTGGCAGATGTGAATACTCAGGCGCTGAGTGCAGCACGTTTAAAATTAAGTTCTGGCAGTATTGCGACTGTAGGTCAAGGGCCGCAAAACATCGGTGGACTGGCCTTTAATGGTGGTACGGCTGACTTTGGTGCGCTAAACCCAGGGATGACAATCGCTGACAACTTGATTCATACGGCGAACAACCTTGATATCAGTGGGCAGGGTGTCATTAAAGTCGCGCTAACGAATGTGATTAACGACAACCCGTTACCGAATAATCATCTACCGTTGATGGCGCAGGACGACGCACAAACGCTGGTAACAATGGCGGATAGCAGCGGCACCGTGATCGGCAGCGGCGGCAACCTCAAGCTTGTCGATCAGAACGGCAACGAAATCACCGATGCTGCCACCGTCGATATCACCCAGGCAGGTGAAACCGTCGCCAAAGGAACGTGGGATTACCGCATGACCAGCGGCGAAAACGCCGACGGCTTGTATATCAACTATGGCCTGAAGCAAGTCGAATTGTTGGGCGAAGGTGCCAGTGCGCTGGTGCTCGACAGTAACGGCGCAACCGGTGCGGCCAGTGACCTGAGTGCGAAAGTGACAGGTAACGGCGACTTACATATTGATACCGGAACTGGCAACGTTTCACTGTCTAACCTTGATAACGATTATCTGGGTGAAACGCTCGTTAGCAGCGGCACGTTGGACTTTGCCAATGACAACGTACTGGGCAAAACCCGTCGTCTGACGATTGAAGATCTGGCTTTTGTTAACACCCAAGGTTTCAGCCAAAGTATCGGCGCACTGAACACCGCAGCAGGCAGCCTTTTGAACTTAGCCGAAGGCAGCGTGTTGACCATCACCGATGCCCAACGCAGCGCGGGTGATGTTAACGGCGGCGTGATCAATGCGGATACGCTGGCGGGTGCCGGTAAGTTAGTTATCGACCCAAGCGTGGTGACGGTCAACGGCGCAAATACCGGCTTTACCGGCGATGTGGCGCTGCAAGGCGGCTCGCAGGTACTGCTGAATAATGTTTCTGGCCTCGGGGATTCGGGGCGGGTCACGCTGACCGGCGAAGATGACCGCTTAACGTTTGCGAAGCAACTGGCGACGGATGCCGCAGCGGTGGGTAATCTGGCTAAACAACTGGCAGGTGTTGGCAGCGTTGAGCTGAAAGACAACGCAGATATCAACCTTGTTGCGGATAACCGCGCTTTTGCGGGCGAATTCGCTCTGGATTCCGGTACGCATCTTCGTGCATCTGGTGCAGAAAATCTGGGGGATGCGAGCATCAGTAACAACGGCAGCCTGCATCTTACCGCCGATAGCGACTGGGAGCTGGCTAATGCGGTGACGGGTTCTGGCGAGCTTGAAAAACTGGGCAATGCTGCGTTAATCGTGAACCGTGATTTGGCCTATACCAGCGAAACCCATCTGCGAGCGGGTAGCCTTATCCTGGGTGATGACACGGCAGCCAGCGGTAAGCTTTCGGGCAACGGGCTGGTGAATATCGCCGAAGGTGCCACGCTGGGGGGTAACGGTGAAGTTACCGGAAGCGTGAATAACCTCGGGACGATTGCGGCTCTGAACGCCATGAGCGGTTACGAAGATCGTGCTGCGGGTGATTTTAAAGTCGGTAGCCTGAACAACAGTGGAACGGTGAATCTTGCCGGGTCTGCTGCGGGTAACACGCTGACGGTGAACGGAAACTATGTCGGTAACAATGGGTTGTTGAACCTGAACACTGCGCTGGGTGATGACAGCTCGGCAACGGATAAACTGGTGGTGAAGGGCGATACTTCGGGCAATACGCGTGTCCAGGTAAACAACCTTGGCGGCGCGGGTGCGCAGACTATCAACGGGATTGAAGTGGTTCATGTGGATGGCGCGTCGGCGGGGGATTTTGCTCTGCAAGGCCGTGCTGTGGCAGGAGCTTATGACTACTTCCTGAATAAAGGGAATACGGGCAACTGGTATTTGCAGTCGCAGACTCCGGCCCCGGCACCAACGCCAGATCCCGTCCCGGATAACATTGTTAACCCTGTCGATCCGGTAAACCCGGTAAACCCGGTTAGCCCGACAGACCCGATTGTGCGTCCGGAAGCCGGTGCCTACACCGCAAACATTGCGGCAGCGAATACCATGTTTGTCACCACGTTGCACGACAGGCTGGGTGAGACAAATTATGTGGATATGCTGACTGGCGAAACAAAAGTCACCAGTATGTGGATGCGTAATATCGGCGGGCACACAGCCTTCCGCGATAACAGCGGCCAGCTTAAAACCCAAAGTAACCGTTATGTCTTGCAGATGGGCGGTGATATTGCGCAGTGGGGCAGCGAAAATGAAAACCGTACCCATCTGGGTGTGATGGCAGGTTACGGCAACAACCATAGCAATACGCGTTCTTCCGTCACGCATTACAGCGCAGACGGCTCGGTGAATGGTTATAGCGTCGGTGTTTATGGCACCTGGCTTGCTAACGAAGCGGAACATACCGGC
This sequence comes from Buttiauxella selenatireducens, assembly GCF_031432975.1. GTDB lineage: Bacteria > Pseudomonadota > Gammaproteobacteria > Enterobacterales > Enterobacteriaceae > Buttiauxella > Buttiauxella selenatireducens. The sequence continues at coordinate 2,107,538 of NZ_CP133838.1, forward strand.
GTATATGTTGATACATGGGCGCAGTACAACTGGTTTAACAACAGTGTGAAAGGGGATGAATTAGACAGCGAGTCTTATAAATCTAAAGGTTTCACCGCTTCCGCGGAAACGGGTTACACCTTCAAAGTGGGCGAATATAGCGGCAGTAAGGGGTCGACCAACGCCTGGTATGTTCAACCACAAGCACAGGCTATATGGATGGGAGTTAAGGCTGACGATCATACCGAGAGCAATGGCACTCATGTTTCCTCTCAAGGTGACGGTAACCTGATGACCCGCCTGGGTGTCAGAACTTACCTGAAAGGCCATAACAAAATGGACGATGGCAAAGATCGCGAGTTCCAGCCATTTGTAGAGGCTAACTGGCTCCATAACACCAATAATTTTGGTGCGACGATGAACGGTGTTTCATCTTCTATGGACGGGGCTAAAAATATTGCGGAACTGAAAGTTGGCGTTGAAGGACAGCTCAACAAAAACCTGAACGTTTGGGGCAATGTGACCTCTCAGATTGGCGATAAGGGTTATAACGACAATGCGGCCATGATTGGCGTTAAATATAATTTCAAATAAATTTCCTTTCACATTAGGGGAGGGCAACCTCCCCATTACTTGCGTAGATAATATGGATAATATCTTTGTTTACAGTGATGATATCTTTGCACGGAAAGCCATTGTGGCGCTGCTTGCTGATATCGGTTCTATCCCTGGTTCCCTGAAAGATGTCGCTATTTTTAGTTTTGGCAATAACAATATTAGTCAGCAGGCGATGATGTTGTTATTGGAGTGTAAGGCAGAACGGATATTGATTTTAGCGAAGCCCTCAATACTTCAGTTTTTCGCCACATTATTACCTGGGGTGAATATGGTTTTTGAACGTTATGACACTGCCATTAATATCATCAGAAAAGTGATTTTGTCATTCATACAACCAGTCAGAAAAATTACGTACGGTGAGAAGGATAAAATGTTCACCATTAAAAAACTGAGTGCTAGCGAATATCGAATTACCGACCTTTATATACAAGGATTACCGCTTTCTAATATCGCACTACTCTTAAATAAAAGTATCAAGACAATCAGTGCTCATCGCAGGAGTGCCATGAAAAAAATGGGTGTAGCCAGTAATATTGAATTAATTCAGAAAGGACATCTTATGCGTCTGTTGGAACAAAACACCCACTCGAGCTTTGCCTGACCGCATAAAGCCGATTTTCACCGGGTTCAGTTTACAACCTGAACCCGCAAACAAACGCAAAAACTCCCCCGTTTTCCCCCCATTAGCTTTATCCCCCTCTGGCATCCTGTGCTGGTAATTGCGGCCATGAGATTGTTGCGGTGTCAGAAGAAAGCGACGACGATAAAACAGAAGCCCCCACACCCCACCGACTTGAAAAGGCGCGTGAAGACGGGCAAATCCCACGTTCCCGTGAATTAACCTCGCTGCTGATGTTGCTGGCGGGATTAAGCATTATCTGGATGGGCGGCGAACCCCTGGCGCGGCAACTGGCGGCGATGTTGTCGGCGGGTTTGCACTTTGACCACAGTATTATTAACGATCCACGTCTTATCATCAGCCAAATCAGCCAACTGGGTAAACAAGCCGTTTGGGCGCTGCTGCCGCTGATTTTTGGCCTGGTGATTGTGGCGATTGCAGCACCGATGATGCTCGGCGGGCTGTTATTTAGTGGCAAATCTATCGCGTTTAAGTTCAGCAAAATGAACCCCATTGCGGGATTAGGGCGCATGTTTTCGGCGCAGGCTGGGTCCGAATTACTTAAAGCGTTTTTGAAAGCTATTTTGGTGGGCAGCGTTACGACCTGGTATCTGTTGCACAAATGGCCAGAGATGATGCGCCTGATGAGTGAACCGCCGTTGGCGGCATTAGGCCATGCACTCAATATGGTGGCGGTATGTGGCTTGTTGATTGTACTGGGGCTGACGCCGATGGTCGGCTTTGATGTGTTTTTCCAGATTTTCAGCAACCTGAAAAAGCTACGTATGAGTCGCCAGGATATTCGTGACGAATTTAAGCAGCAAGAAGGTGACCCGCACGTTAAAGGTCGTATTCGTCAGCAACAACGAGCCATGGCGCGCCGCCGCATGATGGCGGATGTCCCACAGGCCGATGTGATTGTCACCAACCCGACGCACTATTCGGTGGCGTTGCAGTATGACGAAAACAAAATGAGCGCCCCCAAAGTTTTGGCGAAAGGCGCGGGTTTGGTCGCGCTGCGTATCCGTGAAATCGGTAACGAGCATCGCATTCCGATGCTGGAAGCGCCTCCGCTGGCTCGTGCGTTATATCGCCATGCAGAAATTGGCCAACAAATTCCTGGGCAGTTGTATTCCGCGGTGGCAGAAGTGCTGGCGTGGGTATGGCAACTGCGTCGCTGGCGTGTCGCTGGCGGTTTAATCCCGAAAAAACCTGAAAATCTTCCGGTGCCTGAGGCGCTGGACTTTGCAAACGAGAAGGACTCTGATGGCTAATCTGCTCGCTACGTTGCGTCTGCCTGCCAGTATGAAATCTGGGCAATGGCAAATCCTTGCTGGGCCGATACTTATCCTGTTGATCTTGTCGATGATGGTACTGCCGCTGCCTGCGTTTGTACTGGATTTGCTGTTCACGTTTAACATCGCGCTGTCGATTATGGTGCTGTTGGTGGCGATGTTCACCCAGAAAACCCTGGAATTTGCCGCGTTCCCCACCATTTTGCTGTTTACCACATTGCTGCGCCTGGCGCTGAACGTGGCCTCAACACGTATCATTTTGATGGACGGCCATACCGGTGGTGCCGCAGCCGGTAAAGTGGTTGAAGCTTTCGGTCACTTCCTGGTCGGTGGCAACTTTGCCATTGGTATCGTGGTGTTCATCATCCTCGTTATCATCAACTTTATGGTTATCACCAAAGGTGCCGGGCGTATTGCCGAAGTTGGGGCGCGTTTTGTCCTGGATGGGATGCCGGGCAAACAGATGGCCATTGATGCCGATCTGAATGCCGGATTGATCGGTGAAGAAGAGGCAAAAAAACGCCGCTCTGAAGTCACCCAGGAGGCGGATTTCTACGGCTCAATGGACGGTGCCAGTAAGTTCGTACGTGGTGACGCCGTAGCCGGTCTGATGATCATGGTGATTAACGTGGTCGGCGGCCTGTTAGTCGGTGTTCTGCAACATGATATGGCTGTAGGGGCGGCGGCTGAAAGCTATACGCTGTTGACCATCGGTGATGGCCTGGTCGCACAGATTCCAGCACTGGTTATTTCAACGGCTGCGGGCGTGATTGTAACCCGCGTGGCAACCGATCAAGACGTCGGCGAACAGATGGTGACTCAGCTGTTCAACAACCCGCGAGTGATGATGCTCAGTGCGGCCGTGTTAGGTTTGCTCGGCATGGTGCCGGGGATGCCAAACTTTGTCTTCCTGCTGTTCACCGCCGCATTGCTGGCCCTTGCCTGGTGGATGCGGGGCCGACAAATGGAGGCTCCGGTCAAACCGGCTGCTCCGGTGAAACCACAGGAAAATCCGCAGGCGGTCGAAGCGACGTGGAATGATGTTCAACTGGAAGACTCGCTCGGCATGGAAGTGGGTTACCGCTTGATCCCAATGGTCGATTTCCAGCAAGACGGCGAGCTGTTAGGCCGAATCCGCAGTATTCGTAAGAAATTTGCGCAAGATATGGGGTTCCTGCCTCCGGTGGTGCATATCCGTGACAACATGGATTTGCCGCCCGCGCGTTATCGCATTCTGATGAAAGGCGTCGAGATTGGTAGCGGTGATGCCTACCCTGGCCGTTGGCTTGCCATTAACCCAGGTACTGCCGCAGGCACGTTGCCCGGTGAAACGACCACTGATCCAGCCTTTGGGCTCGCCGCCACCTGGATTGAAAGCGCGTTAAAAGAGCAGGCGCAGATTCAGGGCTTTACGGTGGTGGAAGCCAGTACCGTCGTTGCAACACACCTTAACCATCTGATTGGTCAGTTTGCGCCAGAATTATTTGGCCGCCAGGAAGCGCAGCAACTGCTCGACCGTGTCTCGCAGGAGATGCCAAAACTGACCGAAGATCTGGTCCCTGGGGTGGTAACGCTCACCACGCTGCATAAAGTGTTGCAAAACCTGCTGGCTGAAAAGGTTCCGATTCGCGATATGCGTACCATTCTGGAAACCCTGGCCGAACACGCGCCTGTGCAGAATGACCCGCATGAATTAACGGCGGTGGTGCGTGTAGCACTGGGGCGTGCGATTACCCAGCAGTGGTTCCCTGGCAATGGTGAGGTGCAGGTCATTGGTCTTGATGCCGCGCTGGAACGTTTGTTATTGCAGGCTTTGCAGGGTGGCGGCGGACTTGAGCCGGGGCTGGCAGATCGTTTGCTTGAGCAGGCTCAGGATGCCCTGAAGCGCCAGGAGATGCTCGGTGCGCCTCCGGTGTTGCTGGTGAACCACGCACTGCGCCCGCTTTTGGCTCGTTTCTTACGCCGCAGTTTGCCGCAATTAATGGTGCTTTCAAGCCTTGAGCTGTCGGAGAATCGCAATATCCGAATGACCGCGACTATCGGAGCGAAATAATGATCCGCTTGTTAGTGCTGATTTTTTTCCCTTTTGTTGTTCATGCCGCTGGAGAAGGGGCATGGCAGGCAACGGGCGTGGGTGCAACGCTCAGCCACCGTGGTGTTGCCACATCTTCACGCGCTTTGTCCCCCTCACAACCGGTTGAAGGGGGAATGACTCTGGTCGCCTGGCGTTATGAGTTGATTGGGCCGACACCCGCGGGATTGTTGGTAAGATTATGCTCGGTTACGCGTTGCGTTGAGATAGAAGGGCAGAGTGGTACGACTCGCGGGCTAACCCATGTTGCAGCCAACGAGCCGTTGCGTTTTGTCTGGGAAGTCCCTGGTGGCGGTTCCCTTTTTCCGCCGTTAAAAGTACGTAGTAATCAGGTTATCGTTAACTATCAATAATAAAAAAGCCGCAATTTGTGTGCAATGCCGTTCACTTTAGTGGAGCGGCATTGTGCCTCATCGGGTGATGAGCATGGTGATTCTATTTTTTAAACCGGGCGGTGATGCAAGGGAAATACCAAATCAATGCAATAACTGTAATGAATGTTAACAACAGAAAATATTCGGGAAACAAATTAAGCCATAATAAGCCAAAGCCTATTATTAATGCGGGAAACAAGACACTTTCCAATAAAAGCAATATAGTTGATTTAAACACCATACTTCCTTTGCAAAAAGTCTGTTAATTCATCCAGATTCAAAAAGTCTCGAGACTTCACTCTTTGAATCATTTCGTTAAGTATAGGTTCTACGAAATAGTAAAGCATTTCCAGCTTTTCATCATAAAGAATCTCGTAATACCCAGGTGAAATTGTCTTCAGATGTCTGGCGGCAAGGGCGCAATTTTGTTGAATACCAAAGATTTGGATCGCAAATATTACCGTCGGCATTTTTGCAGATAAACGTTCAACTACGATTTTAGACATAAACCCGGAACGTGACATCGCTACAGAGGCTGCGGTAGCAAAGGCGTAACGCGTCCCACCCGCTATTTTCATATGAGCTACCAGTCCCGTCATATTTCTGATTAGCTTACGAGCCGATCCATTTTCGCTCCCTTCCCTGATATCATCGCTCACTGATTTTAAATACAAAAAAATCATATGCGCAATGACGTCATGGTATTCGAATATAGATTGTATTGAGAAAAAGGTTCTGATTTCTTCGTCTTTTAGTTCACGACAAACTTCATTATATTTTGGAATAAGACATGACGAATACCAGCTAACCCGCTCAAATCCTGAATAAATATCAGTCACCACACCAGGCATTGATTCCACAACGGTCACAAAACCACGTTGTACGACTTCAGCCAGATGCCGATCACTCTGAAACTTCATCCTTAAATAATCAGACGCCTGCATAATATGTCCATATAGGTTGTAATGATTCCAAGGCAGTATACGGCTATAAATTGAACAAAAATACGGCATAAAAGCCTATCGAACAGAGTAAGTAAGAAAACAGCTTCCTCTGGTGGAGGGCGTCATAGTGTCGCAGTTTAAGGACCGTTCAACGGATCCTTAGCCGATCGGCATTAGCATTCTGTGCGGCTTTTTCCCTTTCTGTATCTCATTTTTAATTCCCGCTTTTGATAAAAATAAACCATTGTTTTATAAATTAGTGACGCTGATGGTGGAACTCTTTGTGATTTTGCCAGCATCGGCCAAGCCGTGGCAAAAATGGAAAGGTATCAGTTGCCCTGTCATTTTACCTTAGCCTTGTAAGATTCTCGCAGGCGCCGAAAGACGCCAGGACGTGCAATCTCCTATAACAATAGAATCGGGGTTTGACGGCAATGAAAACACGTAAGATTGGATTGGCAAATTATCTTGCCTACGGGTCTGGGGACTTTCTGGGTGCCGGGACAACGGCGCTGACCGCCGCATGGTTGCTCTATTTTTATACCACCTTTTGTGGTTTAACGCCGATTGAGGCGACATTCATTTTCGCCATGGCCAGGGTGCTTGATGCGGTCGTGAGTCCGCTCATGGGCTTCCTGACTGATAACTTCGGCTCGACCTGGCTTGGTAAGCGTTTCGGTCGTCGTAAGTTCTTTATTTTGCTGGGTATCCCACTCGTATTTAGCTACAGCTTCATGTGGGTTGGCGAGATGAGTTACTGGTATTACCTGGTGACCTATCTGATTTTTGACGTGGTTTACACCATGATTCTGGTGCCTTACGAAACTCTGGTACCGGAAATGACGGATGACTTCAAACAGAAGACGAAATTCTCTGGTGCGCGTATTTCCATGGCGCAGCTCTCGGCCATTCTTGCGGCATTCCTGCCAGGTATTCTGTTAAACCACTTCGGTAAAGACAACGCGATCTCCTTCTTCTATTCAAGCCTGGTCTTCGCCACGCTTTGCGCGATTGTACTGACTCTGGTCTGGTTCTTTACCTGGGAACGTCCTCGTAGCGAATGGACGGAAGCTGCACTGCGTGCAGAAGAAGAGAAGAAAAACCTGACATTTGCTCAGAGCATGAAACGTCTGAACGTTGAACTCACTTCAACGCTGCGCGTGAAAATTTTCCGCCAGCACCTTGGTATGTACCTGGGCGGCTACATCGCGCAGGACGTGTTCAACGCCGTGTTTACCTACTACGTCGTGTTTGTGCTGATGCAAAGTGCGTCTGTGGCATCGAGCCTGATGGGTACCATGGCTATTCTGCAATTTATCGCGGTTATCGGGATGATCCCGCTGTGTATTAAATACGGCCCAGCACCGTCTTACCGTTTAGTGGTCGTGCTGTTTGGTCTGAGCTCAATTTCCTACGCCGTGCTGTATTACGCCGGGTTGAGCGACGTCTTCTCCTTATTGTTACTGGTTTCAGGCCTGGCTGGTTTGGGTCGTGGCGGCATCAACTATGTACCGTGGAATATTTACACCTACATCGCTGACGTGGATGAAGTGATTACCGGCCAACGCCGTGAAGGTATCTTCGCCGGAATTATGACCCTGACGCGTAAAGCTTCTCAGGCTGGTGCGATCATGTTGGTGGGTATCGTGATGCAGCTTTCTGGCTTTGTTTCCGGGCAGACTACGCAGCCACCTGCGGTGAGCCATACTATTTTGATGATTCTCAGTTTCGGTACCGTCGCGGTACTGGTCTGCGGTTTCCTGATTTCCCTTCGCTTTAAATTGAACCTGCACACTCACAGCGTGTTACGCGAAGAAACGGCGAAGATGCGTGCGGCTGGCCGCGCGGTGCCAGAAGCCATTACTCCTGAAGCGCGTGCAACAGTCGAACTGCTGGCAGGTATGCCTTACGACTCGCTTTGGGGCAACAACAACATTGGTTATCTCAATCGTAATAAGCCTGCTGCTCCATCGTTAAAACAGGCTGCAACACTGAATTCGAATACATCACAGAGGTTAAGTTAATGATCATTTATCCCGTCAAACACAGCCCATTATTGTGCCAGCCGGAGCATTTTATTGCCCGGGATGAGCTTAATACCCTGATCCACAAGGTGACGGACAATCTGGTTAATATTAAGGATGAAACGGGGCAATTCTTGCTGCGTCTGGATGACGGACGAGTCATTGATACTAAAGGTTGGGCTGGCTGGGAGTGGACTCACGGCGTCGGTTTGTACGGCATTTATCAGTATTATCGTCAGACTGGCGATAAGAAGATGTGTGAAATTATTGATAGCTGGTTCGCAGACCGTTTTGCTGAAGGAGCGACCACTAAAAACGTCAATACGATGGCGCCATTTTTGACCCTGGCCTACCGTTACGAAGAAACGCGTAACCCAGCCTGGCTGCCGTGGCTGGAGAGCTGGGCTGAGTGGGCGATGTATGAAATGCCGCGTACCGAACACGGTGGCATGCAGCACATTACGCTGGCGGAAGAGAACCATCAGCAAATGTGGGACGACACGCTGATGATGACCGTGTTACCGCTGGCGAAAATTGGCAAATTGCTCAATCGTCCGGAATACGTCGAAGAAGCGGTTTATCAGTTCCTGCTGCATGTGCAGAATTTGATGGATAGGGATACGGGGCTGTGGTTCCACGGCTGGAATTACGAAGGCAATCATAACTTTGCTAAGGCGCGTTGGGCGCGTGGTAACAGCTGGTTGACCATCGTGATCCCTGACTTCCTGGAGCTGGTGGATTTACCGGAAAATAACGCGGTGCGCCGTTATCTGGTACAAGTTTTGGAAAGCCAGGTTGCTGCGTTGGCGAAATGCCAGGATGACAGCGGCTTGTGGCACACACTGCTTGATGACCCAGATTCTTACCTCGAAGCTTCGGCAACGGCAGGCTTTGCCTATGGCATTCTGAAAGGTATCCGTAAACGCTATATCGGCAAACAGTATGCTTGCGTTGCGGAAAAAGCGATGAAGGGCATCGTGAAGAACATCTCGCCAGAAGGGGAGTTGTTGCAAGTTTCATTCGGTACTGGCATGGGCAGCAATCTGGAGTTCTATCGCCAGATCCCGCTGACGTCGATGCCATACGGCCAGGCAATGGCGATTCTGTGCCTGGGCGAATATCTGCGCATTTATCTGTAAGCGTTCCATGCAGACCTGGAGAACCAGGTCTGCAAACTGTCATTAAATCAAACGGGCTCTTAAATAATGCAAAGTTCCGCCAATTAAATAATAAATAAATGGCGTAATGTGTCGTGCATTTGATTATCATTCCCGCAGTCGATAAGCCTTCCACTCGCTTTACCCTCCTTAACGATATTCGAATGGCGAAGCCGTGCTTCCCTTTCATCCCCTCTTGCTTGTTGATCCACGCTCTGGATTAATAATTAACCGATGATGGCGTTATTGTGTTGTGCCTCCATCAGGATAAATTTGATGTCAATTTCCCCGTTAGCTCGGGTTGCCAGTAACAGTGTGGTTGAGCCAGGCGTCGTGCTTGGCGCTCATGTGAACATTGGCCCTTTTTGTGTTATTTCCACAGGCGTTGTTATTGGTGAGGGAACAATTGTCGGTTCGCATTCGGTCATCAATGGCCTCACAACGATTGGGCGCGATAACACTATTGGTCAGTTTGCCTCAATAGGTGAAGTCAATCAGGATCTTAAATATGCGAATGAACCTACGACGCTGGTGATCGGCGATCGTAATCAGATTGGCAATAAATCTACGATTCATCGCGGGACAATCCAGGGGCATTCCACAACCCGGATTGGTGATGACAATCGCTTTCTGAATGGTGTACACATCGGCCATGACTGCGTGGTGGGTAACGCGACGTTGATGGGCGATAACAGTGGGTTGGCCGGGCATGTGGTTCTTGATGACGGGGCGCAGGTTGGAGTTATGTGCGCCATTCACCAGTTTTGCGTGCTGGGTGCGCATTCGAGGGTTGCCGATCAGGGCGGCGTGGTGCAAGACATTCCGCCATTCGTGATGGCCGACGGTAACCATGCAAGACCAACTGGCATCGATATTAATGCGCGAGCTTTTCTGGCATTAGATACCCGGCAGCAGGATTTTGTGCATTCGCTGTACAGCATGCTTTATCAGCAGTCTTTACCGATTGATGAGGTGAAGATAGCGGTAAAAGCCTCGCTAAGGGATTTTGCTCTTGCTGCTGTTTTTGAACGATTTTTTGCGCAGTCAACGCGTGGGATTATTCGTTAACGTACCTAAAAAAAAGACTCGCCGCGTAAAGCGGCGAGTCTTGTACTAAACGATGGTCTAATAACGATCGACTGTTACATGCGTTCTACGGTATCGATACCCAGCGTATCCAGACCCAGTTTCAGGGTTTTCGCAGTCAGCAGCGCCAGTTTCAGACGGCTGTTACGCGCTTCATCGGTATCAGCAGCCAGAATTGGGCAGTGCTCGTAGAAGCCAGAGAACAGGCCAGCAAGGTCATATAAATAAGAACACATCACGTGCGGTGTGCCATCGCGAGCCACGACGTTCAGCGTTTCTTCAAATTGCAGCAGACGAGCCGCCAACTGTGCTTCGCGATCTTCACGAATCACGACAGGTGCTTTCAGTAGTTCAGCTTCGTCGATGTCGGCTTTACGGAACACGGAAAGCACACGCGTGTAGGCATACTGCATATATGGCGCGGTATTGCCTTCAAAGGCCAGCATGTTGTCCCAGTCGAAGATATAGTCAGTGGTACGGCTTTTGGACAGATCGGCGTATTTCACCGCGCCGATACCGACTACTTTTGCCAGCGCTTCCAGCTCGTCAGCAGACATATCGGGATTTTTCTCGCTCACCAGAGCACGTGCGCGCTCCATGGCTTCATCCAGCAGATCGGTCAGTTTTACCGTGCCGCCTGAACGGGTTTTGAACGGCTTACCGTCTTTACCCAGCATCATGCCGAACATCTGGTGTTCAAGCGTGACGGACTCTGGAACGTAACCGGCTTTACGCACAATAGTCCATGCCTGCATCAGGTGCTGGTGCTGGCGTGAGTCGATGAAATACAGCACACGGTCGGCGTGCAGGGTTTCGTAACGGTATTTTGCACAGGCGATGTCGGTGGTGGTGTACAGGTAGCCGCCATCCTTTTTCTGGATGATAACGCCCATCGGCTCGCCATCTTTGTTCTTGTATTCATCGAGGAATACGACGGTTGCGCCTTCGCTTTCGACCGCCAGACCCTTGGCTTTCAGGTCGCTCACAATGCCCGGTAGCATTGAGTTATAGAGGCTTTCACCCATCACGTCGTCGCGAGTCAATGTGACGTTGAGACGATCATAAGTTTTCTGGTTCTGCGTCATGGTCACATCGACCAGTTTGCGCCACATCTCGCGGCAATATTCGTCGCCGCCTTGCAGTTTCACCACATATGCGCGCGCGCGCTCAGCAAAGGCTTCGTCTTCGTCGTAATGCTTTTTCGCTGCGCGATAAAACTCTTCAAGGTCAGCCAGTGCCATTTCACCGGCGTTTTCTTGCTGTTGCTTTTCGAGATAAGCAATCAGCATCCCGAACTGAGTGCCCCAGTCACCAACGTGGTTGGCGCGAATCACTTTATGGCCGAGGAATTCCAGGGTACGTACTGCCGCATCGCCGATAATGGTTGAGCGGATGTGCCCTACGTGCATCTCTTTCGCCACATTAGGCGCGGAGTAATCGACCACAATGGTTTGTGGCGCAACAGTATTCACACCAACGCGTTCGGAAGCCACCGCCGCATCGACATGTTTCGCAAGGAACTCGGGGTCGAGGAAAATGTTGATAAAACCAGGGCCGGCGATTTCAACTTTGCTGGCAATGCCGGTCAAATCCAGATTCGCAATCACGCTCTCTGCGACTTGTCGTGGTGGCTTGCCCAGTGATTTCGCAACTGACATCACGCCATTGGCCTGATAGTCGCCGAACTGAACTTTTGCTGACTGACGAACTTGTGGTTCGCAATCCGCAGGCGCACCTGCGGCAATCAGTGCCTGACTGACTTTATCTGAGAGAAGTGCCTGAATATTCACCGGGATACCTTACATTTTGCTAAGGGCTGCCGTGACTTTACAGCAGCCGTATCGTTGGGGATAAAATAAGGGCGTAAGTATAACTGTATTTAACCCCTGTAGTCAGCAAAAGCCTTGCCCCGCGCGCCTTCTACTACTATTAACGGTATAGGGATTAACCATTCGCAGCACGCACCCCTCGATGGGGGTTGGTGATGCTGGATGAAAAAGGTAGATTAGCCCCCATTCGTGACATGAGAGGATAGGGCGATGGCCAACTGGCAGACAATAGCAGAACTTAATGATATTTCAGCGGATCTCCCGCGTTTTACCGAAGCGTTAGCAAGCCTTGCCGCTCGGCTTGACCTGGAGATTGCACCGCTCGACGCTGACCATATCTCATTGCGTTGCCATCAGAATACGACCGCCCAACGGTGGCGTGAGGGTCTGGAAAAGTGCGGCACGCTGCTCTCAGAAAATATCATTAATGATCGTCCGATTTGCCTGTTTAAACTCGACGAGCCGGTTTGCGTCGCACACTGGAAATTTACCGTGGTGGAACTGCCGTGGCCGGGAGAAAAGCGCTATCCGCACGAAGGCTGGGAACATGTTGAAATTGTACTGCCAGGCGACCCTGAAACATTGAATGCGCGGGCGCTGGATTTACTGTCTGATGCGGGTCTGCGCCAGACGGGGATTTCGGTGAAAACCAGTTCGCCAAAAGGTGAGCGGGAACGTCTGCCAAACCCAACGCTTGCGGTCACTGACGGCAAAGTCACCATCAAATTCCATCCCTGGAGTATTGAGGAGATTGTCGCCAGCGAACTCGCGCCCTCAGTTTAAGCACTGAGTCCACGATATTCAGGCTGTCTTAACAGATTGATTGAACAGCAGCCTCCATTCGTTTAATGGCTTCTTCAAGGTTTGCCGATGTGCAACCGAAGTTAATACGCACGAATTTTGCCTCGCCAAAATCGGCGCCTGGCGAGAAGCCTAATCCGGCTTTCTGGAAGAACAGCGTAGGGTTGTCGACCGGTAAAGCCGTGGCATCGACCCATCCCAGATAAGTCGCCTGCGGAGACGCCATTTTCAAACCTGGCATATTGTTGATGGCGTACACCAGTCGGTCGCGATTGCGGCGTAAATAGGGCAATAACGCCTGTAGCCAGGTGTCACCCTCTTGCCAGGCTGCGGTGGCGGCAGTAAGCGCCAGCACATCAACAGTTGGCACTATTCCATCGCGCGTCGTATTGAATTGCTGGCGTAAAAGCGGGTCAGGAATAATCGCAATGGATGCGCCAAGACCGGCAATATTAAAGGTTTTGGATGGCGAGAGCAGGGTGATGGAACGACGCTCTGCATCAGCGCTTAGCGTGGCAAAAGGAATATGTTGCACACCCTCGTCGAGCAACAAGTCACAATGAATTTCATCAGAACAGACAATTAAATCGAGACGTTGCGCGAAGGCGAGCTGTTGCTGCAACTCTTCACGGCGATAAACCGTGCCACCTGGGTTTTGCGGATTGCACAACATCAGCAATTTTTCTTTGCCGGTAAGCTGCGCTTCGAGTGACGGCAAATCCATAATCCAGCGCCCATTTTCAAGGCGCAATGGCGCATTGAGCTGTGGACGCTGGGCAAAAGCTGACGATTTTTTGAAGGGAGGATAAATTGGCGTTGGCGCAATCGTTGATTCATCCGGCGCGGTGAAAGCGCGTACGCTTAAATTCAACCCTGCGACAATTCCCGGTAAAATGACTATCCATTCAGGCTTAATCTGCCACTGGTAGAGATTGGCCATGCGTTGAACAATCACATGGATCAACTCTTTTGGCCGGGCTCCATAGCCAAATACGCCGTGTTCAACCCGCTGGTGAAGCGCATCAATAATGCAGGGGGGTGAGCGAAAATCCATATCCGCGACCCACATAGGTAAAACATCATCACTGTATTTATTCCACTTCGAGCTGTCGCTGTGACGGCGGTCGATGCCTTCATCAAAATTGAATGCCATGATTACATACCTTTTTGTGATCCTGATTTCAGATTATCATTCTGAACCCGTGGCACAACCGCCAGGCTAAAGATTTTAAGGAGTAATCAATGCCTTTGCTTGAGATATGTTGTTATGGAATTGACTGTGCAGTCACAGCGCAACAAGCCGGAGCGGACAGAATTGAATTGTGTGCAGCTCCAAAAGAGGGCGGCTTGACCCCGTCAGCGGGAGTGCTGCGCCAGGTTAAGCAGCGAGTGTCGATCCCCGTGCATCCGATTATTCGCCCGCGTGGTGGCGATTTTTGCTACACCGATGCCGAGTTTGAGACCATGCTTGAAGATATCGCGTTCGTGCGTGAATTGGGATACCCGGGTTTGGTCATCGGCATGCTCGACGGCGAAGGGCATGTTGATGTGGCTCGCATGAAGCAGGTCATGGAACACGCGAAGGGGATGGCCGTGACGTTCCATCGCGCGTTCGATATGTGCCATAACCCTCATCAAGCGCTGGAGCAATTAACCGATTTGGGTGTGGCGCGGATCCTGACGTCAGGCCAGCAACAGAATGCTGAACTAGGACTTTCATTGCTTAGGGAACTAAAACAGCATTCTCGTGCTCCAATCATTATGGCGGGTGCGGGCGTCAGGCTGAGCAATTTGAAAAAGTTTGTCGAACACGGTATTGACGAAATGCACAGTTCAGCCGGTCAGACCGTGGCGTCACCGATGCGTTATCGCAAAGCCGGAGTCTCAATGAGTGCTGATGCAGAAGCCGATGAGTTTAACCGCTACTGCGTTGATGGCGACGTGGTAGCTGCAATGAAAGCCATGTTGGTTGCAAGTGAATCTGCAACGTGAAGTATGAAGGCTAAGAGTTTTTGACCGTGCATCATGTCGCCCATGTGATGCTCGCTCGTACCAGGCCCCGGTGTTTTGCCGGGGCTTTTTTTATTTTTAGGTTTGTCGTGGGGTGCTATTGGGGTGCCGACTCGAATAAAGCATCAAGCGTCCAACACCCATGTGAAAAATCAGCCGATATGCTGCGGCAGATTATCAATGCCAGGTTGGTGATGTACGGCAGAGTCAGTCTGAATCAATCGAATAACAGGTAAAGAGGAAAGGTAAATAAAAAAGCCAGATACCGGGGGAGGATATCTGGCTCAAAGTAGAAGCCTAATTATTGCAAATTTAATACGCTAAAGTCAGCGAATTAACCGACGAGTCCAGTATACGCAACGCACGCTAATGATGTGTTGTTAAGTTAATTCTAATAAATAGAATTTGATATCCGAGCCTATGGCTGCCTCATGGCGTCATGAACCAGGTGGATTCAATGCAGTGGGGTAGAAAACCTCAATTAGAATAACAGGCAAAAAAATCCCCGAACAGGTCGGGGATAAAGGACTCTCTCGAAAGATCTGCTATTTCTAGTTTTGCCTGAGGTAAGACCATAGTGTTTATAGAGTCATGTTGATACGGCCAATATCCTAAAGTTTATCTGATAACAAACGGTATCGCTGATTGCATAACCAGCGACATGACAATCTCAGTAAACCAGATGTCTTCAGAAGCTAATGCCTGAACCAACCCCAATAGCCATACCGCTGTTACCGCCTGTAGCGCCAACACCCACTCCACTGGAGCAGGACGCCAGAAGAACGACGAGGCAAACCAGACTCAATAATTTCATACAATGTTCCTTCTTTTATGTTTTTTAATTAAATATTTAATTGATATGGCAAAAGGGAATGTATTCACCTAAGTGATTAATAGTGCGGAATTTAAATACACTATTTAATGTAACCAATTGTGTTTATATGCCATTGTTTATACTTCGATTTTTTTATAAACAACTGGGAATATATAAGTGAAAAAGATTTTTCTGACGGCATTAGTATCAAGTGTGATGTTTGGCGCTATGGTTTCAGGTTCAGCAAATGCAGGGCCAGTAGGGTTTGATGATTATGCAAAGCCAGGTAAACCTGTATATGGGGCCTGGAAAATTGACCCTGTAGGTACCACAGAGTGGTCTATTATGTGCGTGCGAAAAATATATTATTACGGCGGGAAGATCGTCAGACAGAGTAAACAAAAGAATTTTGCAAGCAAGTGCTAGATAGAATAGCAGATTCAGATTACCTAAACTGATTCTCTTCTAATAAAACAGGTAAAACGCTCCTGTTCTGCGTTTTACCTGCAATTACTGTCTGATTTGATCTGAAGTTCCTGAGGGCATTGTGCCCCCTAAATTACCTTCAATATCCGGTTTTTTTGTAGAGAGTACAATGAAGCTGGCTATCTTCTTATTTCACCACGTCCAATGTGGGTGTTGGATATTTACCGTCTATCGCAGCCTGATCCGGGCCATATAAACGCATGATGATATATGCGTCTTTTTCAGGAATTGGCAGCCAGTTAGGATTATTAGCATCGCCTTTGGCACTCAAGTCTATGGTGTATAAACCATCAGCATCTGGCTTAAGAGAACGGTCACCACGGCTGTGACGATTAATGTCATTGTGCGCCATCAACATGTTGCCCGTTCCATAGACGGTAAAGGACCAAAACTGACTCACATTTGGCGCTTTGAAGTGCAGGCGGTATTTTTTACCCTCAGAACCATTGATCGGCTGACCATCAGAACCTTTATTAATCTGCAGATACACAGACTCTTCAGGCGGCAGCCCCCATTGTCCAAGCAGGGTGCCTTCAGCAAACAGATCTCGTTTCTGGTTTTGCAGTTCTTCACGCGTCCCCAGCAGGCCCTTGGAAGATGTCATTGTCGGCAGTAGCTGTTTCAGATGAGCCATACCCAGTTCTTCACCTTTTTTCGCAGCAGTGACCTGTTCTGGGGTGAAATCCGTTTTACAGGGTTCAATACCTGCGGCCTTGTACTGATCAATCCATTTTTTGTCCGCAGCCCCCATATCTCCTTCACACAGAACAAAGTTCACACGCTGCAACCAGGTGGTTTTTGCAGGATCCGGCCAGGTGTGCACAGTCGCTTTTGGACCGGACTCGCCAAGGTACGCGGATAACGTACGGATATTCCAGTCATCCATGTAGCTCAACGCGACTTTGGTGTCTTCCGGGCTGGTAGCCATAATGCGTCCCATCAGCTTCAGAATATCTGAATCCACTCGGATAACCTCGGTCACACTGGGCGGCACTTCCCCTTTCCAGGTTCGGGATGCAAACATAAAGTGCCCACCTTTGGTGCCACGCGTGCGGGAGCCGATCATCGACGTCGTGTAATGTCCCATATCCATCGTATGGAGGATCCAATAACGACCTTTGTCCATGTCCGGTACGCTGACAATGACCGGTTCAGCGCTTACGTCCAGCCACCCCTGAAGGTGTAAGGTGTCATTATTAATGGTTGGATGGTCGGTGTAAGTGTCATCCGCAAGGTGGCGAATGTTCTGGAAACGGTTCAGCGGGGTGTCAGTTTTCACCGCGGTGTTATAAAAGAATTTGTAAGCCTCATCCATAGAAAAACCATAGATATAAGCATCTTCGGCCATTTTATCGCTGATCTGCGCCAGAGCGGGGAGTGCAACTCCGAACAAAGCGGCGGCAAGGATTAACTTCTTCATATCATGCTCCGGTAATGATGATTTGTTTATACGCGTTCGAAATCAGCTAGTTTGAATGTTTTTAGATTCAGTTCATCGGTCGGACCATAGAAACGCATTGCTGGTAATGGACGTTTACCACTGGTTGGTATCCAGTTATTTTCCAGGCCTTCAGGTGCTTTCGGCCCTACATATAGCGTGACGCTGCCATCGGCGTTTTCCTTCATCTTCCCGAGATCGTAAGAAGAGAGTGTCGTGCGCTCGCTTTCGCTGTAGATAAAGGACATGGTATCGCGGTTGTAAACGGTCAATGCCCAGAACTGTTTTACCGGCATTTTGGCAGGTACGGTGAGTTTGTAGGTCTGACCCGCTTCCAGCAGATTGCCGTCTTTATCGGCCATACACATCAGATACTGGGTTGCCGGGCTATCGCTCAGTACTTTCGGCATATAGGTACACCAGAA
This sequence comes from Buttiauxella selenatireducens, assembly GCF_031432975.1. Taxonomy (GTDB): domain Bacteria; phylum Pseudomonadota; class Gammaproteobacteria; order Enterobacterales; family Enterobacteriaceae; genus Buttiauxella; species Buttiauxella selenatireducens. The sequence goes on from NZ_CP133838.1 coordinate 2,125,529, forward strand.
ATACTCGGCTGCACGATTGATTAGGTCGATACGATCTTCATAAATAAAGGTGAATGTCTTGTTGTCGTCCGCCTGTAGCAGAGAGGCGTAGTGACGGTCTGGCCAGTAGAGTTTCTCTTTCGGGAAGTTATCGTACCAATACTGCATATAGAACCAGGCATCGATAGCCGCCTGGCGCATTGCTTTTTTGGTTTTCTCATCAGGAGAAAAGTTAAGACCGTGGCCTATACCCAGCGATGAAAGCATCCCAAGCATGACTTTGTCCTGCTCGCGTACGGGTTCAACACTGGCAACCGCATGAAGATCATCAAAATGGCGCTCGTCATAATACGGCAGTGTTGGATAGCGTTTGTTACCAGGGTCGACAAATTTTTGTTGGGGTGGATTTGCTGCTTCGGCGAGGTAATACATCCGCATACGCTTAGAGTAATGATATGCGTCCTCAGTCGTTTTCCCGGGAGCTTGAACAGAGCGGAAGGCAAACGCCACGCGGAAGTTTGGTGATGGGACATGTAAATAACCTTCCGGAATCGCCTCTTTGTAACCCGGTGGGGTCAGCAGGAATTTCCCCCTTTGCCGCCATCAAGTCCGGCGGGCCCCACATCAGCAATGGTAAACTGCCATGCATCAACTATCTGACCATACAAACTGCCATCTGCGCCTGCTGGCGGGAGCTCCAGCACGACAGGGCCTTTTTGCAGGTCAGTAAATGCAGTGATGTAAGGGGTGGTGCTGTTTGCCGTAATGGCTTCAAGATGTGGCGTTGCCGGTTCTGAGTAGGCAATAATATCGTTATCTTTCAGTCCTAAGTTTTCAAACGCTGCGCGGCGAAAGCTGTAGATAGCCACTGCTGGCATGTTCCAGAGTACGGCTTCAAAAGCACGCTGATATTTTATCTGGTATTCAAAATCCTCTACCGAACTGACGGCTCCCTGCGGGGGCAGACCTCCGTCAGTTTCGCCTGGCTGTCCAGCGCCATAAGGAAGCGGTTTTTTCGGGGAAATGCCTTGTGCAAGAGCCGTTGAACTGTTCTTCAGTACGGCTAGACCGACAGCTGAACCTAGTGCCAGTTTATAAAAGTCTCGGCGCGAAATTGGCATAGCAAATCTCCGCATAATTGATTGTTTCAGAACATATCTTTATGACTATAGGACAACCTGAAATATTGTGGCAGAAAACGCCTCCCCTGTTATATATTTGTTATGTGATTATTATTCTGTACATAGCGTTACATACCGATACCAATCACTCAATGACCCCTGCGGTCCATTTCTTTATGATCAAAATCCTTTAAAAATAGGCTGATAGAGTAATATTTTCTATTTTTATTTAATGCCGACAAAGTTGTGTTAATGATGAAAATAAATAAAGCTATTTTGTTGCATATTTCTATGGCGATCCTTGCCACTTTATTGTTAACTCTGCCACCTTTTATCAATAGTTTATATACGCCGTTAAATTTTCAACCGTTAATTAAATCAATGGAAGGGACTCGTAAAGTTCAGGCTGAGAAAATAGCCACTATTTCGCATGCATTGAAGGGCAATGCGATATTTTTCCTCGGGGCGTCTGAAGTCGCAACGTCTGAAAATGAGCATTTTGCGGTTTATAATTTTTTTAATACAAAGCTGCATCACCCGACGGTTGCCTACGGTGATAGCTATGTCGACAACATGACGCAGCTCGCTTTGTTGACGCGCTTTAAACAAGACCTTTCACCAAAAACGAAACTGGTGCTGCTGATTGCACCGGATAGTTTCTATTTTGAGGGGATCCCGCCGACTATTTTTGCTGACCATTTTCCAGACGCCATATTCAAACCATTGATGTCTGATAAAACCATGCTGCCGATACTGTCGAATTATTTAACGCATATCGATCCGCAGGATGTTGACCATTTAACCTTTAGTCAGATGCACATATTTGGCTGGCATTTTCATATTATCTGGCGTGAAATCAAATATCAGTTTTCTTCATTCTGTGAATTAATCAGAGACTATTATTTGTCATTGGCTCATATTCGTCACTCTGAGTCACAACCATGGCCAGTATTAAATAATAGTTGGCAAAACATTGACTGGAATGCGCAGCTTCAGCAGGCACAGCAGCTTAACCGTGCGCGGCATGAAAGTGCGGCAACATTGTGGATGGATAAAGAAGTCTTTGATGATGTGAAAACGGCGGATGAGTGGTATCCCACACCGCCATCACAGCAAGAAATGCAGGCATTTACAGCCATGATAAAACTACTGCATGAGCGCCAGGTCAACGTGGTGGTTATCATCGATCCGCTTAATCCGTGGGCGTTAAAACACACCGAAAAATTTAAAACGACTGATCGTTACATTCAGGCGACATTGAAAAAATATAACACTCCCTATTTTGATATGTACAACCACAGCTATCAAGAGGGATGGAACTGGGATCGCCTTCACCCTACTGAGTTAGCCTGGGTAGCAATGGACCGTTTTATCGCAGAGGCGTTTAATAAATGAAAAAAGCCCTCCGTCTCTTTTTCCTTTATCTCTTTTTGCTGGCAACGGTAGTCGCCTGGTCATCAATTGATAACAGTATGAATTTAAAGCTGCACTTTGAATATCAGCAGTTTTAAGGAATAAGAAAATGTATACAAGCGCGCCTTTTTTCGCTGTGTTATTTGCCAGTTCACTGCTGTTTTCTGGGGCAAATCGTGTGCTGGGTAACCGGTTAAGCTATGCCTCACTGTTTTCTGCTTTTGCGATGTTTGCAGTCTGGGGATACATTTTTAAAAGCCAGATAACCATTCCGCTGCTGATGTTTATCTATTTATATGGTATCGCCACGTTTAAAGACAAATTGTGGCTTAAAACCTGGCAGTCGGTCATCCTCAGTTTGTTGCCACTGATTTTGGTTAAATTACATCTGAATAATCACTGGGGAATGTTAGGCCTTTCCTTTATGACTTTCAGAGCGGTGGACGTTTTGCTCTATCGCAATAAGAAAGATTCCCGGGATTTCTTCCAGTATTTTAGCTATCTCTTTTTGCCCTTTATTATCCTGGCAGGCCCGATGTATCGCTGGAGAAGTTGGGTTCAGGATATTACCCAACCCAACTTCCGCTTAACAACTGACGTGTTCCTGCAATCCATGGAACAAGTTTTCTATGGGATTGTGCAGAAGTTTCTGTTTGCCATGCTGATTGATAACTTCGTTATTAGCCACTGGAGCCATCGCCGCTTTACGCTGACGGTTGGCATCGTGATGTCACTGGCCTACAGCTTTTATCTTTATTTTGATTTTGCAGGCTACAGTAACATGGCAATAGGCGCAGGGCGTTTATTTGGTCTGAATCTACCAGCCAATTTTAACTTGCCTATATTGGCAAAAAATCCCCAGGATTTCTGGCGCAGATTTCATATTAGCCTGTCAGAGTGGTTGCGTGATGTTGTCTTCATGCCAATTTATATGAATTTGATGAAGGTAGAGTTCTTCAGAAATCATAAAGCTACGGCGCAAAATGTCGGTATTTTTTGCACGCTATTTTGCATGGGGGCATGGAATGGGCTGGAGCTTAATTACGTCGTCAGTGGCGCGCTGTTTGGCGGGATTTCCGTTATCCATAACATGATTCTTTGGTTTGCGAAGCGCAGTCAAAAAATGAACGCATGGTTAAAAAAACCTTTAATTGTATTCCTGGGGCGGGTTTTGACACTGGCAAGTGCAGCAGCCTCTTTATATATTTTTAGCGGAATGTCTCCTGTATGAAGAATAATGATGAATTACAGCAGTTAAGTGATTATCTACGCACCGTATTACTTGACCCGAAAAACACTCAGCAATTGGCGATAAGTGGCAGTGATAATAGCCTGACCTGGGGTGAGCTTAGTTCTGCCGTGGTTGACTGGGCGGAACGTTTTGCCGCGCTAAATTTATCAAAGAACATTCCTGTGGTGCTTTATGGCCATCAACAGGCTGAATTCGCTTGCGCCATTTATAGCTGCCTGTTGCACAACATCCCTTATATCCCCGTGGATAATATTTATCCGGCAGAACGCCTGAAGGAAATCTGTGAATTAGCCAGCGCTCCTTACTATTATGATGTTCAACAGCATCGTTTTATCTCCACAGGCGTAGTGGGGCAGCCTCTGCAAGAGCCAGATTTGGCCTACATTATGTTTACTTCGGGAAGTACCGGTAAACCTAAAGGTGTCCAGATTGGCCGTGAAAGCGTCTGGAATTTTATGCAGTGGGTCCGCAGTGATTTTTGTTTGCCAGTAGCTCCGGTATTCATGAATCATGCGGTATTCAGTTTTGATTTATCGTTGATTCCGCTACTGGGAAATCTGGCCACTGGCGGACATATCGTTCTTAATGCCAAAGAGGATATTACTGCGGATGGCTGGCTTGCCCATCTGAAGCAGCAAAAAATTTCCGTGTGGGTTTCTACCCCTTCTTTCGCCTATCAGAAACTGCTCCTCGCTGAATTCCGTGCAGAATTTCTGCCTGATTTAAAGGTATTTATTTTTATCGGTGAAGTCCTGAGTAAAACGCTGGTAAAACATCTGCGCCGCTTGTTCCCTGATGCAAAAATACTCAACTCATATGGCCCAACTGAGGCAACAATTGCCACCACGGTGATTGAAATAAGCGACGAGATTTTGCAGGAAGAGGGCGATCTTTTGCCTATCGGCCAAATGATGCCACATTCAGAAATGGAAATTACCCCCGATAATGAATTAATCATCTGGGGAAAAAACGTTATGCGTGGCTATCTTAGCCTGGCTAAAGAAAATGCTGAAAAGCTGCTGTGGAATGAAGATAAACAATGGCGTGGCTATAAAACCGGCGATTTAGGCCGTGCTACAAATGATGTCTTATATTGCCAGGGTCGAAACGACAGCCAGATTAAACTTAATGGCTACCGCATCGAAATTCATGAAATTGAAAATCGGTTGCTGGCGCTTTCAGGGGTCAGTGAAGCGGTTGTTTTACCGCTAACGAAGAAAGACGGTGCCGTTTTACGTCTGGCAGCTTTTTGCACATCAAAACTCTCTGAAAAAGAGATTAAAGCCAATCTTACGCAAACTTTACCGTCTTACATGGTGCCCTCACAGATTGTCATCATGGATACCTTACCTCTTAACACCAACGGGAAAATTGACCGTAAATTACTCGATGTTCAGGCTCGTACCTGCTGATAATCTAAGGGCATAAATATGGAACAGAAAGTTTTAGCGATATTTGAAAATGTATTGTCACGTAAAGTAGCGATGAACGATGAGCTAATTGAATCAGATATTCTCGATTCAATTACTGCAGTCGATATCGTTCTGGAGGTGCAGGCGGAATTTGGCTGTGCTATTCCACCGACTGACATTGCAAATATTCTGAAAACACCAGCAATGTTAACGGCATGGCTTGAAGAAAACGTCTAAAAATTAGATTTTTTAAGTTTGGGCCCCGGTAATTTACCGGGGTTTTTTATTTAATAAATTAAACGTGTTAGGCTCCCTCTAAATAACGGAGGGCAAAATGAATATCACTGACAAAGAGCTTTACGATGAGATGTGCCGTGTTGTCGGGAAGGTGGTGCTTGAGATGCGCGACCTGGGTCAGGAGCCGAAACATGTTGTGATAGCGGGCGTGATCAGAACGATGTCAGCTAACAGTAAAATTCAGCGTTCAGAACTGACAAGTGCAGCAATGGAAGAAGTGATTCGTGCTCTGGGTTTTGCAGCGAAATAAAGAAGGCCACGAAAGGTGGCCTTGCTAAGCAATTACGGCTTACGGGCGACTAAAACGGCGCGTAGCGGAGCAGGGTAGCCTTCGATGGTTTTAGTCGGGTCGTTCGGGTCGAGGAAATCGGCCAGTGATTCGGTGGTCAGCCAACTGGTTTTGCGTTGTTCTTCGCTGGTTGTGTAGCAATGGTCAACGATGCGAACATCGACAAAACCACATTTCTCAAGCCAGTTTTTCAACGCCAATGCTGACGGGATGTAATAGACGTTGCGCATTTGCGCGTAACGCTCACCCGGTACCAGCACGGTATTTTCATCGCCTTCTACGACCAACGTTTCCAGAACCAGCTCACCCTCTTTCACCAGTTGGTTTTTCAACTGATAAAGGTGATCGAGCGGAGAACGGCGGTGGTACAACACGCCCATCGAAAACACGGTATCGAAGATATTCAGTTCCGGGAGTTGCTCAATACCTAACGGCAGCACATGCGCACGCTGATCGTTACCCAGCAGTTTACGCACCGCTTCAAACTGGCAAACGAACAGCTGCATTGGGTCGATGCCTACCGCCAGATGCGCGCCCGCGCCAATCATGCGCCATAAGTGATAACCGCTACCACAGCCGACATCCAGAATAGTGCGCCCGGCGAGAGGGGAGATGTGCGGCAATACGCGGTCCCACTTCAGATCAGAACGCCACTCAGTATCGATGTCTACGCCATAAAGGGAGTATGGCCCTTTGCGCCATGGCATCAGGTTGCGCAACAGTTTTTCGATACCCAGCTTTTGGCCTTCACTCAATGGCTCTTGAGATTGCGCCGTCACGCTGTGCAATAAATCCAGGTGATGTGGCGTGAGTTCCGGCAAATACTCAACCGTGTTGTACCAGTGTTTGAACTGGCCGTGGAGGTTTTCTCGCTGCCAGGTCGCAATTTGTGCAGGCAGTGTTTCCAGCCATGGGGCCAAAGGGCTTTTCGCAATAAGCTGATAAAAATTACCAAAGTCGATCATGCAGATGTTCCTGATTTCAGTGCGACTAAAGAGCCAAAGTTAAAGCACTGGAACCATAATTCTGCGTGGTCAAATCCGGCTTGTTTGAGGCGTTTTTTATGTGTTTCGACAGAGTCGGTGAGCATGACGTTTTCCAGCATGCTGCGCTTTTGGCTGATTTCCAGCTCGCTATAACCGTTTGCACGTTTAAAATCGTGGTGCATGTTGAATAGCAGTTCCCCCACTTCGCCATCTTCAAAGCTGAATTTTTCCGACAGCACTAACGCACCGCCAGGATTCAGGCCGCGATAGATTTTCTCAAGCAGCAACTGGCGGTCTTCGGGCTCCAGGAATTGTAGAGTGAAGTTCAGCACCACCATCGAGGCGTTTTCGATAACGATATTGCGAATATCGCCTTCAATAACGTCGACCGGCGTTTGCGCTTTAAATGCATCTAAATGGCGGCGGCAGCGTTCGACCATCGCGGGGGAGTTATCTACCGCGATAATTTTGCAGTTCTCGTGATGAATATTACGACGCACAGATAATGTTGCCGCACCCAGCGAGCAGCCGAGATCGTAAACCTGGCTACCGGGTGCCACAAAGCGCTCTGCCAGCATGCCAATCATCGAAATAATATTGGAGTAGCCTGGCACCGATCGTTGAATCATATCGGGGAACACTTCAGCCACGCGTTCATCAAAGGTCCAGTCACCTAATTTGGCGATCGGGGCGGAAAACAATGTATCGCGGTCAGACATTACGTTAAATCCGGAATTTCGAAAGGGTGATATTTTGCGTTAATGCAAAGAGAAAACCAACTCCCATGGCATATACCATAGGTTAGCCAGCACCATTAGGATTAAAGAAGCCCAGGTGGCACTCATGCCAGAACGACGCCAACTGACTAAACGATGATGGAAACCATAAGAATGCATCAGGCGTCCGGCAATCAGCAACAGCCCACAAACATGCACCATCCATGTTTCGGCACCGTTCATTTCCATCAATAATAAAAGCAGTAACGCGATGGGAATATATTCTACTGCATTACCGTGAATTCGAATTGCGCTCTGAAGTTCGCTAAAACCGCCATCGCCATAAGAGACGCGGTATTGCAAACGCATACGAACAACATCAAACGAAAACTTAATCAGCAACAAAGCACCCAAAACGGCGTAGAGCGCGCTTACCATACTCACATCCTTTAGAGATAGTTCCAGCACTGCCTATGATAGCAGTGCAACCTATCGGCTGTCGCTACCCCTAAAATAGGGAGTTTTGTTTGGGAATTGCCGGTTCGTTGCCTATTTCAGGAAATGCCTGTTGCAAACCTGGCCACAGGGTATGCACTAAATCTTGTACTTGCCCAATATCAGGTGTGTGTAAAAACAGATAAGGGACGGAATTCTGTTCCCATTTAGGCAGGGTTTTAAGCCAAACATCGAAGAGCGCGAGGTTTTGTTGCATGTCGTCGCTGCCGATAAACCGCACCAGCGGATTACTGGCTGTCACCAACGCATGAACCGGTACTTTTGGTTTTTTACGTTGTGCGTCGCGGATGGCTTCATTGTGCGGTTTCGCGCTATGGACAGGCCGGCTATCGAGAATGACGCGATTGACGCCGCGTTGATGCAGGCCGCGATTGAGAGCTTGTTCATCGGCACTTTTATCGAAGAAAGAAGCGTGGCGAACTTCAACGCCGTAGGTGAAGTCTTTGGGCAATGTATCGAGGAAATTCCACAGCGCGGGTAAATCTGAAGGCCCAAACGTAGCCGGTAGTTGTAGCCAATATTGCCCGATGCGGTTTGCCAGCGGAGACATTCTGTCGAGAAATTCGGCAGTCAGGTCACCGCACTGGCGCAAGGCTGCAGTGTGAGAGATCGTCGAGGGGAATTTAAAACAGAAACGAAAACCGTCACTGGTTTGTTCACGCCAGCGCAATACGATTTCTGCTTTGGGTAACGCATAAAGCGTGGTGTTGCCTTCCACACAATTGAAGTGTCGAGCGTAATCTTCAAGGGACGTGATACCCAACTGCACCCATTTTGGGTGTGACCATTGGGGAAGGCCGATAAAAATCATAACGAGGAGAGAATCTCTTCAGTGCTACGAACGCGTCCAATACGCGGGAAGATATTCGTCATGCTTCCCTGATGTTGATCACTGCTGGCAGCGCTACAAGCATCTTCCGCAATGACCAGATTAAAGCCCAGTTCCCATGCGTTACGCGCGGTGGATTCCACGCCGATATTGGTGGAAATACCGCACAGCACAATGGTGTCGATCCCACGGCGGCGTAACTGGAGTTCTAAATCGGTGCCGTAAAATGCGCCCCACTGGCGTTTAGTGACTTCAATGTCGCTCTCTTTTTTACCCAGGGCTTCCGGGTAAATCCACCAATTTTCCGGTAAAGCATGTGCGCCAGCCTGCGCATCAACCGGCTGTTTTAGGGCTTCAGCAAAATCTTTTGACCAGCCAACACGCACCATAATGACCGGTGCATTGTGAGTGCGGAATTTTTCAGCCAGTTTGGCCGAACGAGCCACCACATCCTGTGCACTATACGGACCGCCCGCAAACGGCAAAATGCCTTCTTGTAAATCAATGATGACGAGCGCGGTTCGGGAAGTATTCAGATCTAACATTGGATGACTCCGGGTCAAAATGAGGTTATCGCGTAATACCTTACGACGGAACGAGAGCACCACAGTTTACAAATTTTGTTAATTTTTGTGAGTTTTGCACAAACAAGGCACTTTGAAACGCTTCATGCAGGCGTATCGGGCTTATCGCCGGGCATTATTTCCAGTATAATAGCCCCCTTTTTTCAACTATATCTGACATAGAAAAATAGTGGCCACCGTTGCAGTGTGCGGCTAATTTAAGGGATATCTCATGCGTACAGTATATTGCGGGCAGCTCAATCAATCCCATGTGGGACAACAAGTAACACTATGTGGTTGGGTCAATCGTCGTCGTGACCTCGGTAGCCTTATCTTTATTGATATGCGCGATCGCGAAGGCATCGTGCAGGTGTTTTTCGACCCGGACCGTCAGGACGCGTTCCAGCTTGCTTCCGAACTGCGTAATGAGTTCTGCATTCAAATCACCGGCACCGTTCGCCCGCGTGATGAGAAAAACATCAATAAAGATATGGCAACGGGTGCTGTGGAAGTTTTCGCAACCGATCTGACCATCATCAACCGCTCTGAAGCGCTGCCGCTGGATTCTAACCACGTCAACACTGAAGAAGCGCGTCTGAAATTCCGTTATCTGGACCTGCGTCGTCCGGAAATGGCAAACCGTCTGAAAACCCGTGCGAAAATCACCAGCTTCGTGCGTCGCTTTATGGATGACCAGGGTTTCCTGGATATCGAAACGCCAATGCTGACCAAAGCCACGCCAGAAGGCGCGCGTGACTATCTGGTGCCGAGCCGTGTTCACAAAGGCAAATTCTACGCACTGCCGCAGTCCCCACAGCTGTTCAAACAGTTGCTGATGATGTCGGGCTTTGATCGCTACTATCAGATTGTTAAATGTTTCCGCGACGAAGATTTGCGTGCCGACCGTCAGCCTGAATTTACTCAGATCGACGTCGAAACCTCTTTCATGACTGCACCGCAAGTACGTGAAGTGATGGAAAAACTGGTTCGCGAACTGTGGCTGGATGTGAAAAACGTTGATTTGGGCGATTTCCCAATCATGACTTTCGCAGAAGCAGAGCGTCGTTACGGTTCTGACAAACCAGACCTGCGTAACCCGATGGAGCTGGTGGATGTTGCTGACCTGCTCAAAGACATCGAGTTCAAAGTCTTCTCCGGCCCAGCAAACGATGCTAAAGGCCGTGTTGCTGCACTGCGTGTGCCGGGTGGCGCACAGATTAGCCGCAAACAGATTGACGACTACGGCAAGTTCATTGAGATTTACGGCGCGAAAGGGCTGGCATACATCAAAGTGAACGAACGTGCGAAAGGCATTGAAGGCATTACCAGCCCAGTGGCGAAGTTCCTGAATGCAGACATCGTAGAAGCGATTCTGGCCCGTACCGGTGCGCAAGATGGCGACATGATCTTCTTCGGCGCAGACAACAAAAAAGTGGTTGCGGATGCACTTGGCGCGTTACGCCTGAAAATCGGTAAAGATCTGAGCATTACTGATGAAAAAGCATGGGCACCGCTGTGGGTTATCGACTTCCCAATGTTTGAAGACAACGGCGAAGGCGGTCTGACCGCAATGCACCACCCGTTCACTGCGCCAAAAGATATGTCCCCAGAGCAACTGGCGGCAGACCCGGAAGCTGCGGTTGCTAACGCATACGACATGGTCATCAACGGCTACGAAGTGGGTGGCGGTTCTGTCCGTATTCACAACGGCCAGATGCAGCAGACCGTGTTTGGTATCCTGGGGATTACTGAAGAAGATCAGCGTGAGAAGTTCGGCTTCCTGCTTGATGCCCTGAAGTACGGCACACCACCGCATGCGGGCCTGGCGTTTGGTCTGGACCGTCTGACCATGCTGCTGACCGGTACCGACAACATCCGTGATGTTATCGCATTCCCGAAAACTACCGCTGCAGCGTGTCTGATGACTGAAGCACCAAGCTTTGCTAACCCGCAGGCTCTGGCTGAGCTGGGTGTGGCAGTGATTAAAAAGGCTGAGAAAGAATAAAATGGCTTATAAGCATCCCGTCTCAGTGTTAGTGGTGATTTATGCGCAGGACACGAAACGGGTGCTGATGCTACAGCGGCGCGACGATCCTGAATTCTGGCAGTCGGTCACCGGCAGTATAGAAGAGGGTGAAACCGCGCTGTATGCCGCGCAGCGTGAAGTAAAGGAAGAGGTCGATATCGACATTGAGTCAGAGCATCTGACCTTGAATGACTGCCAACGCTGCGTGGAATTCGAGATTTTTACACATTTGCGTCATCGCTATGCGCCGGGAATTACGCACAACACAGAATATTGGTTCTGTCTTGCGCTGCCTCACGAACGGCCGATTACCATTTCGGAACATCTGGCCTGGGAGTGGACAGACGCACAAGCTGCGGCTGCCATGACAAAATCGTGGAGCAACCGGCAAGCGATAGAAGAGTTTGTAATTTAACGTAATGAGTTATCCCAAGAATTTTAGTTCTCAGGAAGGCGGCAAGACCGAGAGTCACCCTGAGCTGACTTGAGTCAGTGATGGGTGTGAGCGGGTGCAGCCAACGCAACTGAGAGCTAAAAGACGAAGGGAATTGGAGATATTTTTATGGCAGGTCATAGTAAGTGGGCTAACACAAAGCACCGCAAAGCAGCACAAGATTCTAAACGCGGCAAGATCTTTACCAAAATCATTCGCGAGCTGGTCACAGCAGCCCGTCTGGGCGGCGGCGATCCAGGTTCTAACCCGCGTCTGCGTGCAGCGATTGATAAAGCGTTATCCAACAACATGACGCGTGACACCTTAAACCGTGCGATTGCGCGTGGTGTGGGTGGCGATGAAGATACCAACATGGAAACCATCATTTATGAAGGTTACGGTCCTGGTGGTTCTGCGGTCATGGTTGAGTGCCTGAGCGACAACCGCAACCGTACCGTGGCAGAAGTGCGCCATGCGTTCAACAAATGTGGCGGTAATCTGGGAACTGACGGCTCTGTAGCCTATCTGTTCACCAAAAAAGGCGTTATCTCCTATGCACCGGGCAAAGATGAAGACACCGTGATGGAAGCTGCTCTTGAAGCCGGTGCCGAAGACGTTGTTTCCTATGACGACGGCGCAATCGACGTGTTCACTGCCTGGGAAGAAATGGGTGCAGTCCGTGACGCACTGGAAGCCGCAGGTCTGAAAGCCGACGAAGCAGAAATCTCCATGATCCCATCCACCAAAGCGGATATGGACGCGGAAACGGCACCGAAGCTGATGCGCCTTATCGACATGTTGGAAGACTGCGATGACGTGCAAGAGGTTTATCACAACGGTGAGATCTCTGACGAGGTTGCGGCAACTTTATAATGAAGTTGTCTGAAACCGTAAACCTGTTTATGGGCGGCGCGTGATGGCGATTATTCTCGGCATTGATCCGGGGTCACGCGTTACCGGTTACGGCGTGATTCGCCAGACCGGTCGGCAGCTAACTTATTTGGGTAGTGGCTGTATTCGTACTCAGGTTACCGACTTACCCTCGCGTTTGAAGCTTATCTACGCGGGGGTGAGCGAAATCATCACCCAATTCCAGCCTGAATACTTCGCTATCGAATCCGTATTTATGGCTAAGAATGCCGATTCTGCACTGAAACTCGGACAGGCTCGTGGCGCGGCAATTGTTGCAGCGGTAAACCATGATCTTCCCGTTTTCGAATACGCAGCTCGTCAGGTAAAACAGACGGTGGTCGGTATCGGGAGCGCGGAGAAAAGCCAGGTGCAACACATGGTGCGCACCTTGCTGAAACTCTCTGCCAACCCGCAAGCGGATGCGGCGGATGCGTTGGCCATTGCCATCACGCATTGTCATGTCACGCAAAACTCGATGCAGATGAGTGACACGCGATTAAATTTGTCGCGAGGGCGATTAAAATAAATAGGGCTGGATATTCATCCAGCCTTTTTTATATGATAGGCAAAATTTTTAGTGCAACCGTGGGAGTAGTATTGTGATTGGACGTTTGAGAGGCATCATCCTGGAAAAACAGCCGCCGCTGGTACTCATGGAAGTGGGTGGCGTAGGGTATGAAGTCCATATGCCAATGACCTGTTTCTACGAATTACCAGAAATCGGTAAAGAGGCGATTGTCTTTACTCAGTTTGTGGTACGTGAAGACGCGCAATTGCTCTACGGTTTCAATAATAAACAAGAACGCACGCTGTTCCGCGAGCTTATCAAAGTGAATGGTGTGGGGCCGAAACTGGCGTTAGCGATTCTCTCCGGTATGTCTGCACAACAGTTTGTGAATGCTGTCGAACGCGAAGAAATTGGTTCGTTGGTCAAGCTGCCGGGCGTGGGTAAAAAGACCGCTGAGCGTTTGATTGTCGAAATGAAAGACCGCTTTAAAGGGATGCATGGCGATCTGTTTACGCCTGCAACTGACCTGGTTCTGACGGCTCCGGATAGCGGAGTAGCTGACGACGCAGAAGCGGAAGCGGTTGCTGCACTGGTCTCGCTGGGCTATAAACCACAGGAAGCGAGTCGGATGATCAGCAAAGTAGGGCGTGCCGGTGCTGATTGTGAAACGCTGATCCGCGAAGCACTCCGCGCAGCACTTTGAAGTCCTTAGAGGTAGAGTAACGGATGATTGAAGCAGACCGTCTGGTATCGCCAGACACCATCACCCCCGACGAATTAATTGACCGCGCAATCCGCCCGCGATTTCTGGCAGATTACGTCGGCCAGCCGCAGGTGCGCTCGCAAATGGAGATATTTATCCAGGCGGCAAAACTGCGTGGGGATGCGCTCGATCATCTGTTAATTTTCGGCCCTCCTGGCTTGGGTAAAACCACACTTGCCAATATCGTTGCGAATGAAATGGGCGTGAACCTGCGCACCACTTCCGGTCCGGTGCTGGAAAAAGCGGGTGACCTGGCCGCGATGTTGACCAATCTCGAACCTCACGACGTTTTGTTTATTGATGAAATCCATCGTCTGTCGCCAGTCGTTGAAGAAGTGCTGTACCCGGCGATGGAAGATTACCAACTCGATATCATGATTGGTGAGGGGCCGGCTGCGCGTTCAATTAAAATCGACTTGCCACCTTTCACTCTGATTGGCGCGACAACGCGTGCGGGCTCTCTGACATCACCATTGCGTGACCGTTTCGGTATTGTTCAACGGCTCGAGTTTTATCAGGTCGCCGATTTGCAGCATATCGTGGGCCGCAGTGCCAGCGTATTGGGGCTTGAGATGAGCGAAGAGGGTGCGCTGGAAGTCGCACGCCGTGCACGTGGTACACCACGTATCGCCAACCGTTTATTGCGTCGTGTGCGTGATTTTGCGGAAGTGCGTCATGACGGCACCATTAGCCAGGAAATTGCTTCTCAGGCGCTGGATATGCTGAATGTCGATACCGAAGGGTTTGACTATATGGACCGTAAGTTGCTGCTGGCGGTGATAGATAAATTCCTTGGTGGCCCCGTCGGGCTGGACAACCTCGCAGCCGCTATTGGTGAAGAACGCGAAACCATTGAAGACGTTCTGGAACCTTTCCTTATTCAGCAGGGTTTCTTGCAACGTACCCCACGAGGCCGTATTGCGACACCCAGAGCCTGGACTCACTTTGGAATTGTGCCGCCAGCGCAGCCGTAATTTTAATGAATGTTTTCCCCTCCACATCAGGGAGATAGTTCAGGTGAGGGTGGTGAAATTCCCCTCTCCTTCAAGGAGAGGGTTGCGGTGAGGGTGGGAATTCCCCTCTCCTTCAAGGAGAGGGTTAGGGTGAGGATGGTTTTAAGCCGCTTGCTTCTTAGCCATACTCAAAATAAACAAAACCGCCGAACTCAGCACCACTGAAGGCCCCGCAGGCGTGTCATAAAACGCCGAAAATGTCAGCCCGCCTGTCACGGAAAGCATACCGATAAGCACCGAAAAACCTGCCATCTGCTCAGGTGTACGTGCAAAACGACGCGCAGTCGCGGCCGGGATAATCAACAGCGAAGTAATAATCAAAGCCCCAACGAATTTCATCGCCACGCCGATAGTCAATGCTGTCACCAGCATCAGCAACATCTTCACCCGTTGAAGGTTAACGCCATCAACATGGGCAAGATCCGGGCTAATGGTCATCGACAACAGGTTGCGCCATTGCCAGAGCAGTACGCCAACGACCACTGCAACGCCAAGGCCGATAGAGATAATATCCGGCATTGTTACCGAAAGAAGATCGCCAAACAGATACGCCATCAAATCGACACGCACGTTAGACATCAAACTCACGACCACCAGCCCCAGCGACAACGCACTGTGCGCCATAATGCCTAACAAGGTATCTAGCGCCAGATGCGGACGTTTCTCGAGCCAGACCAGGCCTAACGCCAGCAACAGCGTTACCGCAATGACGGCATAAAAGGGATTGATGTTAAGCAATAACCCAAACGCAACGCCTAATAAAGACGCGTGGGCGAGGGTATCGCCAAAGTAGGACATTCGACGCCAGACGACAAACGAGCCAAGTGGACCCGCAGCGCACGCAAGCAATATCCCGGCAAGCCAGCCGGGTAACAACAATTCAATCATGACTGGCCGTTCCCTCTGCGCAGAACAATGCGTCCGGTAAGATCGTGACGGTGGTTATGGTGATGACGATAAATCCCCAGTTGTTCAGCGCCACGCTGGCCAAACATCGAAATAAATTCAGGGTGCATGGACACCACTTCTGGCGTACCCGAACAGCAAATATGATAGTTGAGACACAACACATCGTCAGTTTTTGCCATCACTAAGTGCAGGTCGTGGGAAACCATCATTACCGCGCAGTTAAGTTCATGACGCAACTGATCAATCAGGTTATACAGCGCCAGTTGTCCATTAACATCAACGCCTTGCGTCGGTTCATCAAGTACCAATAATTGCGGTTGATTAAGTAACGCCCGCGCCAGCAGAACGCGTTGATTCTCGCCGCCGGACAGTTTTTGCATGGGGGCTTCAATCAAATGAGCGGCCTGAACGCGTTTTAGCGCGGGTAAAATATCCGCTTTTTTCACGCCTGGGCGCAGACGCATAAAGCGGCTTACCGTAAGGGGCAGGGTGGCATCCAGATGCAACTTTTGTGGCACATAACCGATACGCAAATCGCGATCTCGCTTGATAACACCTTCATCAGGCGCTACCAGACCAAGCACCACGCGAACTAGCGTTGATTTTCCTGCGCCGTTTGGACCCAGCAGCGTCAGAATGCGGCCAGGCTTGAGGTCGAGTGAAATATCAGACAGCACACGTCGTTGTCCGAAAGAAACAGAGATATTTTCCAGTGATACCAGATTTGTCATGACGATTTCAGGGGTTGCAGAAGTTAGCGGATGTTATAATATCACACATCCAATATTCATAACGATGATAAGTCGCATTATGTTACATAAAAACGCATTTCTTTGCGCAGCTTTAACAACTGCTTTGACGGCAGCTGCAGCCGTGCCCGCGCAGGCGGCGGTTGTTGCCTCTATCAAGCCATTAGGTTTTATTGCCGCCGCGATCGCAGACGGCGTCACGCCAACGGAAATTTTACTCCCGGATGGTGCCTCAGAGCATGATTATGCACTTCGTCCATCTGATGTAAAACGCTTACAAAGCGCGGACTTAGTCGTATGGGTAGGCCCAGAAATGGAAGCCTTCATGCAGAAGTCGGTAAATCAATTAGCTGAACAAAAACAAGTGCAACTGGCGGCTTTGCCGGGTGTGCAACCGTTGCTCATGAAAGGCGATGATGATGATGACCATGGGCATGAAGGACATGACCATTCAGACGAAAATAGTGACGCAAATCACCATCATGGTGAATACAACATGCATATTTGGCTCTCGCCAGAGGTAGCGCGGCTGTCAGCGGTTGCAATCCACGATAAATTAGTGGAACTTATGCCCCAAAATAAGGCCAAACTTGACGCCAACTTGCAATCTTTCGAGTTAGGATTAGCCAACATCGATAAGCAAGTTGGTAGCGTGCTCGCGCCGCTCAAAGGAAAAGGGTATTTCGTTTTTCACGACGCTTATGGCTACTTTGAAAAACATTACGGTCTGACGCCACTTGGCCATTTTACCGTGAACCCTGAAATCCAACCCGGTGCGCAGCGTTTACATGACATCAGAACACAGTTGGTTGAGCAAAAAGCCGTGTGCGTTTTTGCTGAACCACAATTCAGGCCAGCAGTGATTAATGCCGTTGCCCGTGGTACTAACGTCCGTTCCGGAACGCTGGACCCACTGGGGATTGAGGTTAAGCTCGGCAAAGACAGCTACATGCAGTTTTTGAACGGGCTTGCGAACCAATATGCGAGCTGCCTGAAAGGAGATTAATGAGGAAGTGAATACGTGCAACAGATAGCCCGCTCTGTCGCCCTGGCATTCGACAATTTGTCCCGGCCCCACCGCGTTATGCTGGGGTCTCTTACAGTTCTTACACTTGCGGTCGCTGTTTGGCGACCGTACGTCTATCATCCTGAAGCCAGCCCTGTTATCAAAACCATTGAGCTTGAGAAAAACGATATTCGTTCGTTACTTCCTGAAGCCAGTGAGCCGTTAGACCAGTCTCCGGACGCTGAAGACGATACCATTCCACAAGATGAACTGGACGATAAAACCGCCGGTGAAAAGGGGGTTCATGAGTATGACGTCTCTACCGGGGATACGCTTAGCAGCATCCTAAACCAGTACGGCATTGATATGGGTGATATCAGCCAGCTTGCTGCCGTGGATAAAGACCTGCGTAACCTGAAAATCGGTCAGCAACTTTCCTGGACGTTAAATGACGATGGTGAGCTACAGCGTCTGACGTGGGAAATGTCACGCCGTGAAACACGCACCTACGACCGTTCAGGCAGTACCTTTAAGCTCAGCAGCGAAATGCAGCAAGGCGAATGGGTTAACAATGTGTTGAAAGGCACAGTGGGCAATAGTTTCGTGAGTAGCGCGAAAGAAGCAGGATTAACCAGCGCTGAAATAAGCGGTGTAATCAAGGCCATGCAGTGGCAAATGGATTTCCGTAAACTGAAGAAAGGCGATCAGTTCGCGGTGCTGATGTCACGTGAGATACTTGATGGTAAACGTGAACAAAGCCATTTGGTTGGTGTGCGTCTGCGCAGTAGCGGTAAAGATTACTATGCAATTCGCGCAGAAGACGGCAAGTTCTATGACAGAAGCGGTTCAGGACTGGCGAAAGGCTTTATGCGTTTCCCTACGGCCAAACAGTTCCGTATTTCGTCAAACTTTAATCCTCGTCGCCTTAACCCGGTAACCGGGCGCGTTGCACCGCATAAAGGTGTCGATTTTGCGATGCCGCAAGGTACTCCTGTGTTGGCCGTCGGTGATGGTGAAGTGGTGATGGCAAAACGTAGTGGTGCGGCAGGTTACTTTGTTGCTATCCGCCACGGGCGTTCGTATACCACCCGTTACATGCATCTGAAGAAACTGTTAGTGACACCGGGGCAGAAAGTGAAGCGCGGTGATCGTATCGCTCTGTCAGGGAATACTGGCCGTTCTACCGGTCCACATTTGCATTATGAAGTGTGGGTCAACCAGCAAGCGGTGAATCCGTTGACGGCGAAACTGCCACGTACCGAAGGGCTGACAGGCTCGGATCGTAACGAATATCTGGCTCAGGTTCGTGAAGTCACACCACAGCTCAGTTTGAATTAATCCAGCGCTGTGAACGAAGCCGGTACCCAGTGACCGGCTTTTTCTTTGTCTGAAAGGCATTACACCGCTAAGATACTTACAAATTCATGTCATCAATGATTTGATGCTGTACTGAGAATATGCATGGAAAAAGCAAAAAAAAGTCACAGTGAGTTCATTCCTGAATTTCAAAAGGCCTTCTTGCACCCGAAATTTTGGGGCGCCTGGCTAGGCGTTGGCGCTTTCGCAGGACTGGCAATGTTACCGCCGTCTCTCCGCGATCCCCTGCTGGGCAAAGTAGGACGTATTGCGGGGCGCTTTGGTAAAAGTGCCCGCCGCCGCGCGCAAATTAACTTGCTGTATTGTTTCCCTGAGATGCCGGAAGCCGCTCGTGAAGCGGTTATCGACGAAATGTTTGCCACTGCCCCTCAGGCGATGGTGATGATGGCGGAGTTGGCGCTTAAAGATCCGAAAAAGGTCATGCAGCGCGTTGACTGGCACGGCAAAGAGATCATCGACGGGCTTAAGCAACGCGAAGAAAATGTGATTTTCCTGGTGCCACACGGATGGGGAGTGGATATTCCCGCGATGTTACTTGCGTCGCAGGGGCAAAAAATGGCCGCCATGTTCCATAACCAGGGCAATCCATTATTTGACTACATGTGGAACACAGTGCGCCGCCGTTTCGGTGGCCGGCTGCATGCGCGTAACGATGGGATTAAACCGTTTATCAGCTCAGTGCGTCAGGGATATTGGGGATATTATCTGCCAGATCAGGATCACGGTGCTGAACACAGCGAGTTCGTCGATTTCTTCGGAACGTATAAAGCGACGCTGCCCGCAATCGGTCGTTTGATGAAGGTAGCACGCGCACGAGTTGTGCCTTTGTTCCCGGTGTATAACAGCAAAACTCACCGTTTAGATATTCATATTCGTCCACCGATGGACGACTTAGTCGATGCGGACGACAACACCATTGCGCGCCGTATGAATGAAGAGGTCGAGATTTTGGTGGGGCCGAATCTGGAACAATACACCTGGATTTTAAAATTGCTCAAAACTCGCAAAGAAGGGGAGATCGAACCCTACCGCCGCAAAGAGCTCTATCCAAAGAAATAAAAAAGGGGCCAAATGGCCCCTTTTTTCATACTGCGGTTGAATTACTCAACACACAGGATGCGCGTTGTGTTGGTTGTACCAATGGTACTCATCACATCGCCCTGAGTAACGATAACCAGATCACCAGAAATCAGGTAGCCTTTATCGCGCAGCAGATTTACCGCATCGTTTGCTGCAGCAACGCCGTCGCTTGGACTATCGAAATGCACTGGCGTCACACCACGGTACAAAGAGGTGAGGTTCAGCGTGCGCTCATGGCGAGACATGGCGAAAATAGGCAAACCGGAGCTGATACGGGAGGTCATCAACGCAGTGCGGCCTGATTCTGTCATGGTAATAATCGCGGTAACACCTTTCAGGTGGTTTGCCGCATACATGGCAGACATCGCAATCGCTTCTTCAACGTTGTCGAACTGCACGTCCAGACGGTGTTTAGATACGTTGATGCTTGGGATTTTTTCAGCACCCAGGCAAACACGCGCCATCGCCGCAACGGTTTCAGCCGGGTATTGGCCCGCTGCTGTTTCCGCAGACAACATAACCGCATCAGTACCATCGAGAACGGCGTTCGCAACGTCCATCACTTCGGCGCGCGTTGGCATTGGGTTGGTGATCATCGACTCCATCATCTGAGTCGCTGTGATCACCGCACGGTTCAGTTTACGTGCACGGCGAATCAGGGTCTTCTGAATACCGACCAACTCAGGATCGCCGATTTCGACACCCAGGTCGCCACGAGCAACCATGACCACATCAGATGCCAGGATAACGTCGTCCATCGCCGCTTCGTCGCATACTGCTTCAGCACGTTCAACTTTTGCGACAATCTTCGCGTCACAACCCGCATCACGCGCCAGGCGGCGTGCGTAGTTCAGGTCTTCGCCACAACGCGGGAAGGATACAGCCAGATAATCGACACCGATTTTAGCCGCAGTAATAATGTCGGCTTTGTCTTTATCGGTCAGCGCTTCGGCTGACAGGCCGCCACCCAGTTTGTTGATACCTTTGTTGTTCGACAGTGGGCCACCTACGGTGACTTCTGTGAACACTTTCATACCCTGAACGTCGAGTACTTTTAACTGCACACGGCCATCATCAAGAAGCAGGATGTCACCTGTGACGACGTCCGCTGGCAGACCTTTATAGTCGATACCCACTTTTTCTTTGTCGCCTTCACCTTTACCCAGGTTGGCATCAAGCAGGAATTTGTCACCGATATTCAGGAAGACTTTACCTTCTTTAAAGGTAGAGACACGAATCTTTGGACCTTGCAAATCGCCCAGAATAGCGACATGGCGACCCAGTTTCGCGGCGATTTCACGAACTTTATCAGCACGGATCTGATGATCTTCTGCGGTGCCATGGGAAAAGTTCATACGCACCACGTTTGCGCCAGCTGCAATAATCTTTTCCAGATTATTGTCGCGATCGGTAGCCGGGCCTAAGGTGGTAACGATTTTGGTTCTACGTAGCCGTCTGGACATGTATTACTCCGTTGACTGAAACAACTTTGGTGTTGCGTTAACAAAAGATTCGGTGAATCGGAATGCGTTGAAAAACGCAAAACAACAACTTAACCGAATGACCTAAAAAGTTACAGCTTTGTTATAAAATCTTACGAGCTTTCGCCAGAGACGAACATTCCCTTATCAAAACGCGATTCCTTGAGCGCTTCTTTGACTCGCTTCAAGTTATCTCTGAATTTCGCGCCGCGGCGTAAAGTAAAACCCGTTGCCAGCACGTCAATCACCGTCAATTGCGCAAGGCGGGAGACCATCGGCATATAAATATCGGTATCTTCCGGTACGTCCAGCAGCAAAGAGAGGGTCGCTTCGCGAGCCAGTGGGGAACCTTCTGAGGTTATCGCCAGCACAATCGCATCGTTTTCGCGTGCCAGTTGCGCCAGTTCAACCAGATTTTTAGTGCGACCGGTATGTGAAATCAGCACGACAACGTCTTCTTCACTGCAATTCATGCAGCTCATGCGCTGTAAAACGACATCGTCGGAATAGATAACCGGCACATTAAAACGAAAGAATTTATTCATCGCATCATGTGCGACGGCAGCCGAAGAACCCAAACCAAAGAACGCTATTTTCTTGGCTTGCGTGAGCAAATCTACGGCGCGATTGACTGCAGCCATATCCAGTGATTGCCGCACCTGGTCAAGGCTTGCCATGGCAGATTCGAAGATTTTTCCGGTATAAGCTTCAACGCTATCGTCTTCATCAACATTCCGGTTTACATAAGGAGTGCCATTCGCCAGACTTTGCGCCAAATGTAATTTAAAATCCGGGAAGCCTTTTGTTTCAAGGCGGCGGCAGAAGCGGTTGACGGTCGGTTCGCTAACTTCAGCAATGCGGGCGAGAGTGGCAATGCTTGAATGAATGGCATCTTGCGGTGCGGTTATAATCACTTCTGCGACTTTACGTTCTGATTTGCTAAGGTGTTCCAGTTGGGACTGGATTTTGTCCAGCATATTCATAGGTGTCCGGCACTCATGGATTTTGTCGATTTCTATAAAAGGAGAAATCGTGGCACGATTTAGCAAGAATATACGCTTGCCATTCAGTGAAGGGGCAAGTTAATCGGTGTAATGATGTTGTTTTTTTTCATTACATGATCAGTGTCTAACTTTAGGCATGATATACATCGACAACAAATCGTCAGAAAATTCCACGACACATCGCGAAAAGTGGCTCTGACGGGCAAGGGTTGCCAGAAAATACGATCAATTAATCGGCAATGGTTTACCTGGATTCACCAAAAGCAGTACATTGTTCTGTAATAAAATTACAAACGGGCCGGTGCATACCCAAAGTCATTCGAGTGGCAGCCAACACCCTGCAGCGAGAAGTATGATGGGTAATCCCGGACATCCGAAACGAGGAGATTAAACATGGCGGTAACACAGACAGCTCAGGCATGTGACCTGGTGATTTTCGGTGCAAAAGGCGACCTTGCGCGTCGGAAACTGCTGCCATCCTTATATCAGTTGGAAAAGGCGGGGCAGATCCACCCGGATACACGTATCCTGGGCGTGGGCCGCGCAGACTGGGATAAAGAGGCCTATACCAAAGTGGTGCGTGAGGCGATCGAAACCTTTATGAAGGAAAAGATCGACGAAAGCCTCTGGGATAAATTGAGCGGCCGTCTTGATTTTTGCAATCTGGATGTGAATGACACTGCGGCTTTTACCAAACTCGGTAAGATGCTCGATCAGCAAAACCGCGTCACTATCAACTATTTTGCGATGCCGCCAAGTACTTTTGG